>CAVDMV010000005.1:0-87963 GCA_963610315.1 Acutalibacteraceae bacterium | reverse complement strand
TAATATTATTAATAATATATAATGAAAAAAAGGAAAAAATATATGAAAGAAGACGTTGAAAAGAAACTAATAGAATTTCAAAATAAAGTATTCAATTCTAGTTCTATTAATTCACAAGATATAATTGATATTTTAGATGAAGTTTGTGAAGAATTACATTTACAACAAATTTATGTATGTGAAAATGCCGGCAGTAAGAATCATTATCTATATCCATATGTTTCTAGTAAAGGGCCTAAGGCTAATTGCATGCACAAAAATTTAATTGTTTTTCCTGATTCTGATATATCAAATCTTTCTAATATGTTCGTTAAAGATCCAATTCAAGTTTTTGGAGAAAATGTATCTTCAAAAAGAAATGCCACCGCGGCAAATAATTTAGTTTATGGATTTTTAGATAAAGATATATGTTTAGGTTTTATTTCTTTTCAACCTTATGAAGATGAAGAAAAAAGAATTTGGAGTGAAGAAGATCGCGATACTTTAAAGCATTTAGCTTTCATGATTAAGCCTTTAATAACTGCGCGCCAAGTCTTTGATCGTTATGCTTATGAAAAGAACTTAAAAGCTTCTTCCACGGGTATTTTCTTTTATTATCCTTCTTTATCTTTATGTATAGTACCAGAAAATACGATGGAACGATTTAACATTCCTAACTTAGTCTATCGTAATGCACCAGAAAGTATCATTAACGATTTAGTTAATGAAGGTTATAAGGAAGAAGTAAATAAAGCAGTTAAATCAATTTCTAAAGATAATCCTTCTATTAATATTGTTTTCCAAGGGAAAAATAATCCTAATAAATTCTATCGTGTTTCATTAACAACTAATCGATATGATGATAAAGATAATCCAGAAGAAGTAATGGGATTAATTGAAGAAATTAATAAAGAAGAATATGATTCAATCAATACTTCCGAAGTTTATAAAAAATATCAAGTTTTCCGTGAAGCCATCTCAAGAAGTAATTTAATTGAATTCTATGTCAATTTAAAAAGCGGTAAAATAACTTTATTTAAAGCGGTTGAACCATTTAATGAAATCTTCTCTTCTAACGATGATTTTGATACTATTATTAATTCTTTTAGTGAACGATATGTTTCTGAGCTAAGTCGAACAGCTTATAAAAAAGTATTAAACCGTGAATATTTGTATAATAATTTGAATAAATATATCACTCTTAACTCACAAATTTTAATAAATGGAGAAGAACACGTCTATGAAACAACGATCGTTCTTTATAATCAAACTATTTATAATTATTTTAATGAAGTGATGATTTTTGTTCGTGATGTTACTCACTTAGAATCATTAAATTATGATTCTTTAACCGGTCTATATTCTTTAAATTATTTTATGAATTTTTTAGATAATAAAAAACTTGCCTCATCTCATTCTCCTTCAAGTCAAGTAGGTTCCATCATCTTCTTTGATATTCTCGATTTTAAATATTATAACTTCGGTATGGGTTTAAAGAAAGGTAATGAAATATTAAAATCCTTCGCGCGTTTATTACAAGAAACTTATCCTGATTCACTTATCGCTCGATATAATGATGACCGATTTTTAGTTTATGATGAAGTTCAGGACAATTTAGAAATAGAAAGAATTAATTTGTTAGTTAACAAAACTTTAAAATTAGATCCTTCTTATTCCTTAAAATTAAAAGCTGGTATTTATAAACCTAATTTAGAAGAAGATCCTGCCACTTGGGTTGATTACGCTCAAATAGGTTGTAATGAAATTAAGCATGATATAAATGCTAATTATATAGTCTTTGATCAAGAACTAAAAAATAAAATAGCCAAAAAGAATTACATTATTGATAATGTCGATAAGGCCGTAGAAAATGAATGGATTAAGATTTATTTTCAACCTGTTATCGGAACAAAAGAAAATCGTTTAGTCGCGATGGAAGCTTTAACTAGATGGGTTGATCCTAATTATGGTTTTTTACCTCCAAATGATTTTATTTCCGTTCTCGAAAATAATTCTTTACTTTATAAAGTTGATATTTATGTTATGAATAAAGTATGTGAGAAATTACGTGAAGAATTAGATTTAGGTCACGAAATTGTACCAATTTCAATTAACTTATCACGTGCTGATTTTGTTACTTGCCATCCATTTAACGAAGTCGAAAAAGCAGTAAAAAAATATCATATTGAACGTAAATATATTTGCATTGAAATTACTGAAACAATCACGATGAGTAATCCTGAATTTATTAAGAAAGCTATTAACCAATTTAGAGAAGCTGGTTATGAAGTCTGGATGGATGATTTTGGTTCAGGTTATTCTTCATTAAATGTATTAAAAGATTATCCATTTGATGAAATTAAAATCGATATGGCTTTCTTAAAAAACTTTAATGAAAAAGCTAAATCTATCATTTCTTCAACTATTTTTATGGCACAAAAATTAAATATTCGTACTCTTACTGAAGGTGTTGAAACTAAAGAGCATTATGACTTTTTAAAATCGGTAGGTTGTGAAAGAATTCAAGGTTATTATTTTTCTAAACCTCTACCATATGATGAAGTTATCGATTTAATGGTTGAAAAGAATTATTTTCAAAAATAAATAAAAGAAAAGAAGGAATTTAGTAAATAAATTACTTAATCCTTCTTTTTTTATTAACTAAGAATTTTTATTTATTTTCTTTCTTTGAAGAAAATATAGTACAAAACAATATAGTATTATTAATGTAAACAAAGTGATGATTCTTCCGATAATCAAATAAAAATGCATAGGATAGAAATTAAATAACGAAATTATAATCATATATTCCGTTACATTAAAATAATCAGTTGGAACAAATATTAAATTTAATAATAAGTAGAGTCCTACTAATAATGCGATAAATATTAAATTAATAAGAAAATATTTTTTAAAGCTTTTCACTCTTTTTGAAACTAAAAATAATACAATATCATAAAAAATAATTGATAAGAATATTTCGACGAATTTTATTAAATAAAACCATTTAAAATTCATCGTAACAAATTCATTATTTTTTAGCATGATATCTTTTGGAGTATTAAATATAAATCCAATTAAGAAATAAAAGATGACAAAAGTTAAAATAAAAGTTAATTTAAATAAATTCTTACCTAGAATAAATTTATTTAGATCTAATTTACTCATTTGAACATTTTTTAAATAATTCATCTTCTCTTCTTCTTTAGTACTTAAATAAGTGAAAATAAATGAAGCAATAATAGTTATAACAAAGATAACATCAAGATAAATTAATGTGGTATCTAATGATGTCTGATTACCTCGATAATCAAAAAAACTATAATTATAATATGTCGTTTTTGTTTTTAAAAAATGATCATACATGAGATATTCATTATAATACTTATTTGAGTCTTCTTTAGAAATGTTAGTTGGAATTACGATATCATCAGGAACATCAACTTCATTTCCAAGCGCGATATTATAACAATAATAGTAGTACTCTTTTTGAGTTTTATAATATTCTTCTGTTTTTTCATCAAAATTTATATTTCCTTGATTATTATAAGTATATGTAGAATAAGTAAATGAAAATATAACCCCAAAAGAAAATATAAAGCATAAGGTTAAAATAAAAATATTCTTTTTATTATAAAAGATTTTCTTTCTTTCAAATTTAAAGCCCTTTAATATATCTTTCATCTTATCTTACCACCTTTTTAAAAATTCGATAGCCAAATAAATAAAGGCCTATAATAATAAAAATATAAATAATATAGTTAATAATTAAACTTAGAGTCTTTCCATAAAATCCTAGATTCATCAAATTAAATAAAGGTAAAAATTCTAAAGGAAAAATATCTTTAAAATTAGAATAAAGCGAAAAATTAATGAAGATAGTTAAAATAATTAAAGCAAAACTAACAATAAATGATAACATCTTATTTTTTAAGAAATATCCAACAATTAATGAAAATAAATAAACGAATAAGGATAAAATAAGGCTAGAGACACAAGAAGACAAAATAATTGAAAATAAATTAGTTGAATTAAAATATTGATGATTTTGAATTAAAAATAAAGTATTCAAAGAATTGATATTAATAAATAATAAAACAACAAAGTTAATTATCGGTAATAAACATATTAAAGCCATATTAATAATATTCTTACCATGATAAATATCTTTGACAGTCACATCTCCACTTAAAAGCATTTTATAATTAATAACTTCATAGGAAGAAGAAACTCCTAGTAAAATAGATAACATTATCATTAAATAATTAAATCTATATAGGTAAAGAACACTAAAAGCTCTCGCTTCTTGACCAACATATTTTGTTGTCATATTCGTTAAGGAAATGTAATCAAATTCACAAGTATTAGACCTTATATATAAAGAATATTCATTAATTTTAGTTTGTAAAAATTTAATTTCATCAGGAGTTAATCCTTCTTCATTTAATCCATTTTGATAAATAACAATTTGTTCACGGTAATAAGATAATAACGCTTCGCGATCAAAGCTCACTTTTTCTAGATTAATGCTTGGTTGAATGCAAAATAAAATAATATAAATAATAATGGCTAGTAAAAAAACGCCGCCGATTAAAATAACATTTCTTTTATTTAACTTTAGTTTTTCAAATGTATAACAAAATATCTTTTTCATTAGATTAACCCATTAGAACTAACATTTTTAACAAATAAATCTTGTAAGTTAGTTTCTTTATCTACTTTTGTTTCTAGCGTTATTTTACCATTATCTAAAATAATACAATCTGTACAAATATCTTGAATTTCACTAATAATATGGCTAGAAATAATAACACTTCCACCTAATTCTTTAAAATTAACAATAATATCTTTAAATAAATTTAAAGTTAAAGGATCAATTCCATTAAAAGGCTCATCAAGAATTAAAATATTAGGATTATTCATTAAAGCATAGGCAAAATATAATCTTTGCTTCATTCCTAAAGAATAATTTTTATATAATTCATCTTTTTTTCGATATAATCCAACTGTTGTTAAGACAGAAATTATCCTTGCTTCCGAAATATCATTATATAAATAAGATAAAAGCTTCAAATTATTATAACCAGATATATCAGGAAAAAATGATGGCTCTTCAATCATAAAACCAATTCTTTTTTCATTACTTTCAAATATTATTTCACCGGTATCACTAGATATAATATTCGATATTATTTTTAATAAAGTTGATTTACCTGCCCCATTGAGGCCAAGTAATCCATAAATAGATTTTTCTTTAATTTCAAGAGAAATATCATCTAAAACAAGGTTATTTTTAAATTTTTTTGAAATATTAACTAACTTCATATATTACTCCACACTGATAAAACTATATAAGCCTAAAACGTGATAATAATGGTCAGAATGAAATAAATACCATTTACCATCACTATTTTCTTTTAATTCATAAATAATCGCAATTTGAATAGATCTATTAGATTCGAAATTTAAAACTACATTGTCGTATAAATCCATATATCCATCCCACTTAGTAAAATTAGAATTAAGTCCTGTGGAGCTATATAGAATTTTTCCTTGACCAATTTTAACATCAAAATCAGTATTTAAAGATGAATCTAATTCATTAAGCTTTCTAGAATCATCATTAAAAGAAACTTCGCTAGGTAAGTCCGAATATTGATGAATTCTAACTTGAGTTTTTCCGTTCGCACCTAAATTCGATGAATCAGACCATGATGTTAAAGGTGATATTTTAACTTGACTACCTGTACTATCGGTTGCATATACGCCAAATCTTTCTTCATTAATATATCCTTCATAATATGAATTATCATTATATGCTTTTTTTATTTCATTATTAGACAAAAATTGATATGTTTCACTTGCATCACATAAAAGAGGTCCATGAACTATCCATGATGGATTTACATTATTTGTTAAGTTAACATTGGAAAATAACGTCACACCTATTAAAAATTCTTTCAACATAAATGTCCACCACGATTAAAATAATATCACAATCTATATATTCAATAAATAAGTAAGTGATAAATGGTTAATATTATGTTTAATTATATAAATAGGAGTAAATTATTTATTTTAATTCTTTAAACTAGTTTTATCAAAGTAGAAACAAGTATCTATTTTTAAGAATTCATCAACGATATCTTTTGAAAATTTATTATTTTGAGGGATAAAATATACATCAGCATATAATCCTTCTTGACGAGGACCATCAACTACATAAATATCATATGGTAAATCATTACAATTATATAAAACAGATAATACTGCATATAAATATTCTTGATCTAAAATATTCATTTGAGAGCCAAATACCCCATTATTTTCAATAACAGAAACAATATTTTGAAGAGAAATAATAGAAGAAACTTTTGCATCTTTAAATTTAATAATACAGCCATTTTCACTAATGGTAGGATAAAATACAATTCTTACTAAATCAAATGACCAAGAAGGATAGAAATTATAACCATGTTCCTTCATATATGTTGGAGCTATGTCTCTAAAATATAAACTAGTTGAACAAGCATATTCATCGTATGTTAAATAGTCACTATCTAATGTAGGAATAGTTTGAAGAGGAAAATAAGCTTCTTTATCAAGATAAACATAATAATCATAGAACATTTTATATTTATCATTAGAATAGAAATTGTTAACATCTATATTTTTAATTTCGCTATATTTTTCTAAATCAAATCTTTCTTTTAATTTACTTTGTGATGAAGAACAAGAACATAAAAATAAACTAGATAATAAAAATAAAATCCCAATTTTTTAAAAATTTACATTCATAATAAATAACCTCTTCTCATCTAAATTATAACATTATATATTTATTATTCAATATTCAAAAAAACGTAGCCATGCTCAATAAGATTTGCGACTACGTTTTGTTTTTAATACTAGTTAACTTGCACAAGTTACCAATACCGATTATATATTTATGGTGCCGAAAATAAGACTTGAACTTACGACCTACGCGTTACGAGTGCGTTGCTCTACCAACTAAGCTATTTCGGCAGCACATTTATTTTATAAAAAAACATAAATAATTACAATAAATAAAAAATTAAGTTGCAATATTCTTCCCGTATTATTATATTTATATAGGTCTTTTGACCAGGGAGTTCATGAACCATCCTTCCTTTAAACAAAACTCGGACTAAATAGATATTTATTCTCCTGTGTTTTGTAATTTTGGTGCATAGGAGATTTTTTTATGAAAAGAACAATAGTTAAAAAAATGACCTTAGCCGCCTCAATTGCTGCACTCTACTTTGTATTATGCTTAGTAGAAGGTAATTTAGCAAGTGGTTATATGGCTAACGTCAGACTTGCAGAAGGTTTCGCAGTTTTAGCGTTCTTCTGCCCAGAAGTAATCTTAGGAACAACATTAGGTTGCTTCATCTATAACTTAGCATTTGGCTTTGGTATAGTAGATGCCGCGATTGGAACAGTTGCAACTTTCCTAGGAGGATCATTTATTTTATTAATAGGTAAATTATTTAAGAAAGATTATTTTAAATTACCATTATTTGGTATTGGACTAGTCTTACTTAACGCAATCTTAGTACCTATTGTATTAATTGTTTCCTTACCAGATGAATTAAATTGGTCAATGTACTGGTTAGAATTTGGTATTGTTGCAGGAGGAGAAGCAACAGCAGTTTATGGAGTTGGTATTCCTCTATATTACGCGACTAAATCTTGGTTACCTAAATTATTAGGTGTTAATCAAGATGTAGAAGATGACGACGATGTCTCTTCTCCAACAGTAACTGATTAATAATTTTTTCGGCGACTTAGGTCGCCTTTTTAATTATCAATTTTATTGCCGAATTACAATTTAATTATATTGATTCGAAGGCGTGGATTTGATATTTTGTTTTAGAGGTGATAGTTTGTTAGAAGAATCAATAATAACTTTATCTATGCTGTTTAATTATAGTTTTTGCTACGTCGACTATAAATTAATTCTATAAATACAATTGATAATTCTTCAAGTAATAATACCTTTTCATTATTAGGAGGATTTCCAAGTAAAGCATTAGTATTAGATTGTAAAGACGGATATGTTTATTACAATATGGAGGTTTATAAATTATCATATACTCCTAAATCTAATCTATATTTAATACATGTTGTAACCGACTGGACTCCAGGATATATCGCTTACAAAAATACAAATACAAAATATGACGAATCAAGAAGTTTAAGTAAAGGATATGTTCATCTAACACTAGAAAGATATTCAGATGAAGATAAATCTGCTTATGGTTCTAAAATAGCCCCTAAAGCTATGTGGCCTTTAAGCAGTAATGTTGAAACGACTATAACATCAAGTTATGGATTAACATTAACGACAAATAATGGATTAGATAAAGGATTAAAATTAGGTGAAGGCGGATCAATTTCACTAAATAAAACTAGTTCAAATAGTACTGCATTAACATTTAGTTACAACAAATCTCAATCTTCAACTACTGATGATCCATGGTTGTCAACACAAACAAATTCGGAAAATGTATTAGAAGCGCAATGGTATTTTGAAATACAAAATAAAGAAATTGCCGGAAGAATAACATATACTTTAGAAACATATTATCTATTTGAAATGGATAATTACTCATATATAAACGCAAACAAAGATGCATTTATATTAAATTACAGCGTAGAATTTATTAGTGCCTATCAATTCTTGTGGTGTTGGAATGATGGTTATACATACACATCTAATGTAAAAATATATAATTTTATTTAGGAGATTAATTATTATGAAATTATCAAATATATTTGCTTTTATCTCTGCGACTTCAATTATCCTTTTAGGATTAAGTTTTGTCGCACAAAGTATAAATACGACAAATGGAACATTAAATATCACTTTTAGTATTATACTATTCTCTATCTCTCTTGTTTTAGCGATAACATTCTCGATAGTTGAAAATAAGAAAAAATAATTTATAAAAATAAATTGATTAAGGCTAATGAAGACAAGTTGCTTACCTTCTTCATTAGCTTTTTGTTTACAAAAAATAAATTTTAAATTATTTTTAATTTTTTAGCACTCTTTTATTGACATTGCTAAAATTAGTGTTAAACTATAATTAGCATTCGAAAGGTACGAGTGCTAAAAGGAGGTAAAATTTATGGAAAACAATTACACAGAAAAAGTCGTTAAGATCATAAATAGTTCAAGTGAAATCGCTAAAGATAATTTTTCTTGCGAAATAGATGTACCTCACGTTATTAAGGCAATGCTTGATGATACAGATTCAATGCTTAAAAATATTTTAGGCAAGATTCAAGCTCCTGTCGATTTATTTAAAGATACAGTCGAAGGATTTATTAAATCTAAAGCAAAGTCACAAAATGTCGATAACATTTATATTTCAACTGATTTTAATAACATGTTACATAATGCTGACAATTATCGTAAAGCATATGGAGATAAATTCATCTCAGTTGAACATTTAATTTTAGCTATTTTTGATTCAAAACATTCCATTGTTAATAAACTATTACAAATTCCTAACTTCAATAAAAAGAAGGTAGAAACCGCGATTAAAGAATTAAGAGGTAACTCTAAAGTCGAAGATCAAAATCCAGAAGAAAAATACGAAGTATTAAAAAAATATGGTCGTAATTTAACTGATGAAGTCGCAAAAGGTAAAATTGATCCTATTATTGGTCGAGATGAACAAATTAGAAGAGTTATGCAAATTCTCTGCCGTAAAACAAAGAATAACCCTGTTTTAATTGGTGAACCAGGTGTAGGTAAAACCGCGGTTGTTGAAGGACTAGCTTGGAGAATCTTTAAAGGTGATGTACCATTTACCTTAAAAGATAAAACTATCTTTGAACTAGACTTAGGTGCATTAATCGCTGGCGCTAAATATCGTGGCGAATTCGAAGATCGTTTAAAAGCAGTCTTAAACGAAATCACTAAGTCAGAAGGTAAAATTATTCTCTTCATCGATGAAATTCATACTTTAATTGGTGCAGGTAAAACTGATGGAGCGATGGATGCAGCTAACTTACTTAAACCAATGCTTGCTCGAGGCGAACTTCATTGTATCGGTGCAACTACACTAGATGAATATCGTAAATATATTGAAAAAGATGCAGCATTTGAAAGAAGAATGCAAAAGGTCTTAGTTGATGAACCAACTGTTGAAGATACTATCTCTATTTTAAGAGGTTTAAAAGAAAGATACGAATCTTATCACGGCGTTCAAATTCTTGACTCTGCCTTAGTCGCCGCAGCTACTTTATCTAATCGATATATTTCCGATCGTTTCCTTCCAGATAAAGCGATTGACTTAATTGATGAAGCGTGTTCTGAAGTAAGAATGCAAATTGACTCTTTACCTACTGAACTAGATGAAATTAATCGTAAATTAATGCAACTAGAAATTGAAAGAGTCTCTATTCAAAAAGAAGATTCTGACGAAGCTAAAAAACGTCTAGAAGAAATGGATAAAGAAATTGCAAACTTAAAAGAAGAACAAGCGAAATTTAACGCAAAATGGCAACTTGAAAAACAAAAATTATCTTCTTCTAAAGATACTAAAGCTAGACTAGAACAAGCAAAACTTGACTTAGAAAAAGCGATGCAAAACGCTAATTACGAAGAAGCTAGTAAAATCCAGTACAGCGTCATTCCTTCTTTAGAAAAACAAATTAAAGAAGCACAAAATAACGATAGTAATGATGAAAAGATGTTAGATGAAGTAGTTAACGAAGATAACATTGCTAAAGTCATTTCTAAATGGACTAATATTCCAGTTACTAAATTAAAACAATCTGAATCCGCGAAGATTCTAACTCTTGATGAAAAATTAAAAGAAAGAGTCATCGGTCAAGATGAAGCAATTAGAAAAGTAACTGATGCAATTATTAGAAACCGTGCTGGAATTAATGATGAATCAAAACCAATTGGTTCCTTCCTCTTCTTAGGTCCTACTGGTGTTGGTAAAACTGAAATCGCTAAAGCACTTGCCAGTAACTTATTTGATTCAGAATCACAAATAATTCGAATTGATATGTCTGAATACATGGAAAAATTCTCCGTATCGAGATTATTAGGTGCTCCTCCAGGATATGTCGGCTACGAAGAAGGTGGCCAATTAACTGAAGCAGTAAGAAGAAAACCTTACTCTATCGTCTTACTTGATGAAATTGAAAAAGCTCACCCAGATGTCTTTAATATCTTATTACAAGTTCTTGATGATGGTCGATTAACTGATTCACAAGGTCGAGTTGTTGATTTTAAAAATACTATTCTCATCATGACAAGTAATATTGGTAGTGAATATCTTCTAAACGGTAATACACCTCAAAACCAAGAAGAAGTTAAAAATGAATTAAAAACAAGATTTAAACCTGAATTCTTAAATAGAATTGATGAAATTGTTTACTTTAATTCTCTTGATGATTCAGTTGTTAAGAAGATTGTTAATAAATTTATTAATGAACTTGAACATCGTCTTGAAAAATTATCTATTACAATTTCTTTATCAGATAAAGCAGAAGAAGAAATTATCTCCCAAGGATTTGATAAAGTATATGGCGCACGTCCATTAAAACGTTATATCCAAAGAGAGATTGAAACTCCTTTAGCTAAAGAGATAATTAAAGGTTCAATCAAAGAAAAATCAAAAGTCTATATCGACTTTGAAAATGACGCATTCACTTTTAAGAATGCCTAATAAGGTCTGGTTATCTACGATAACCGACCTTTTTATTTATTTATGTAGTTTTTTTAAATTAAATATGGCACAATAGTTCCGAGGAAATTTATGAAACTGACTTTAGATTATTTACCAAATTATGAAAACATTAAATTATATCAAGATAAAGATATGATTTGTATTAATACTGATACAATGGTTCTAGGAGAATTTCTTGAAGTAAAAAGAAAAGAAACTATTTTAGATATTGGAACTAATAATGGTTCTTTACTTTTATATGCTTCACGATTTAATCCAATAAAACTAATTGGCATTGATATTAATAATGAGGCATTAGAACTAGCGAAGAAGAATTTAGATTTAAATAATATAACTAATTATGAACTTCATAATGTTGATGCGAGGTCTTATCGAAACACACCAGTTGATGTAATTGTTTGTAATCCACCTTATTTTAAGATTACCAAAGATTCAAAGAATTCTTCGTCATTTATGGTTTTAGCGAAGCACGAAGATTCTTTACCTTTAGAAGATTTAGTTAATACGATATCAAAGAATTTAAAAGATCAAGGAAAACTCTTCTTCTTATATCAATCGAGTAGATTACAAGAATTAATCGAGATGTTTACAAAATATAAATTAAAAATTAAACTGCTTACCCCAGTTTATAACGTCAATAAAAATAACTCTAATGTTGTCTTAATAAAAGCGACAAAGGGAGGAAATTTAGGTTTAGAAATAACTAAGCCAATCATAATAAAGGATATGAAAGTGGTTAAAGATGGAAATTATTAGTTCAATTAAAAATTTAGATCATTATGAAGAAATTAAAGATTATGTTTCTAATATCGTTTTAGGATGTAAATATTCTTTTTATGCAGATACACGTTTTTCTTTAGAAGAAATTAAATTAATCGCTTCTAAAGCGCATAAAGATAATAAAAAAGTATTCGTTTTGTTAAATAAAATAGTTCATGTTAACGATACTTTAATTATCTCTAATTTCATCGATTCATTAATTAAAGAAGATGTTTATATTATCTTCCAGGATTTAGGTATATTTCAAATGCTTAAAGAAAAATCTTATTTAGATAAAGGTATTTATAACCCTTTAACTATGATTACTAATTACATGGATTTATTAATGTATGATGAAGAAGGTATTAACGCAGTTGGAGTTAGTAATGAAATTCCTTTAAAAGATATAAAAGAAATTACAACTCATTCTAATAATGTCTTTTATTTAGGTTATGGATATCATCCAATGTATCAAACATATCGAAAAATTGTTACTTTATATAAAGAACATGCTAAATTAAGTTTTGAAAATGAAAATCTCTTCTTACAAGAAGCAACTAGAACAAGTGATCGTTGCCCTATTGAAGAAAATGAGTTTGGTACCGTCATCTTTAGAAACGGCGTCATCAATGTTTTAAAAGAAATCGAATTATTAAGTGATGTAAAATATTTATTCTTAGATGGAATTTACCTTAACAAAGATAAATTTAATATGGTCGTTAAAACTTATTACAATGTAATTAATAATATCATCACAAAAGAAGAAGGTTTAAAAGAAATTGAATCTTTAGAAATACCAGAAAATAATAATTTTATGTATGAAGATTCTGTTTATAATCCAAAGGAGTTTGAATAATGAAAAAAATTGAATTACTTGCTCCTGCGGGAGATTTAGAAAAATTAAAAGTCGCCTTAATTTACGGCGCGGATGCTTGCTTTATTGGAGGAAGAGACTTCTCTTTAAGAAGTAAAGCGAGTAATTTTACTTTAGAAGAAATTGAAGAAGGGGTTAAGTTCGCGCATAAATTAGGTAAAAAAATTCATGTCACTTGTAATATCGTTATGCACAATAATGATATTAAAGAATTAAAAGAATATCTTATCGCTTTAGATAAAATCGGAGTTGATGCAATTATCACTTCTTCTTTATATATGGTGCGTCTCGCGAAGAAATACACATCTTTAGAATGTCATATTTCTACTCAACAATCGATTATGAATAAAAAAGCGATTGATTTCTTTATTTCTCAAGGTGCTGACCGCGTCGTTCTAGGGCGTGAATGTTCTTTAAGTGATATAAAAGAAATTTGTAAAGATAAAAAATGTGAAGTTGAAGGATTTATTCACGGAGGAATGTGTTCTTCTTATTCTGGTAAATGTATGTTATCAAATGTTATGTGTAATCGTGATGCAAACCGTGGAGGATGTGCTTATTCATGTCGTTGGAAATATAATCTTTACCAAGATAATAAATTACTTACAGAAGGCGATGAATTTTTTAAGATGTCATCTAAAGATTTATGCGCGATTGATCACATCCCTGAACTTATTGAATATGGTCTTGATTCCTTAAAAATTGAAGGTCGAAGAAAAGCTTCTAATTATATTGCCTGCGTTGTCAAAGCATATCGCGAAGCAATCGATGATTATTATGCACATAAAGAAATGAATTTTAAAAAATATCATGAAGATATCTATAAATGTGAAAATAGACTTACTTCAACAGGTTTCTTACTCGGTAACGTAAAAGAAGAACAAATGCTTTATAATCTTGACGAAAGATTAATTAAAATTGGTGATTATGTCGCCTTAGTTAGAGATAGTGATGATAATTATGCTTATGTAGAAATTCATAATAAATTAGAATTAAATCACACTTATTTAGTTCACTCTCCTCATGAAGAAGATTATGAAATCACTATTAGTGAGATGTTACAAGAAAACGTTTTACATCAATTTATCGTTCCTACTTCGGTCGCGACAATTGGCAATCAAATTATTAAAATTAAGGTTAAGAAAAGAATTGAACCTTACTCAATTATTCGTTTAATTCGCGATTAAAATTTGTTACAAAAAATTTTAGATGTGTTAAAATATTCATAGAAAAGAGGTAAAAATTTATGATTATTACTATTGGTAGAGAATATGGTTCTGGGGGACATTATATCGCAGAAGAACTCGCGAAAAGATTAAATATTCCTGTTTATGATCGTCAAATCATTGAAGAAGTTGTAAAAAGAAGTAACTTTGCACCTGAATTTATTAAATCAAACGAAGAAAAAGTTCATTCTTTCTTCGATTCATTCTTCGGAGGACAATTATCTGTCACTGATAATTTATTTATTGCAGAAACTAATGCGATTAAAGAACTTGCCGAAAAAGGTGATGCAATTTTCGTCGGTAGATGTGCAGATTACGTCTTAAAAGATAAAAAAGATTTAATTAAGATTTTCATTCAAGCATCAATGGAATCAAAAATTGAACGTATTACAAAATATTACGGCATTGAAGAAAGTAAAGCAGAAGATAAAATTGTAAAAACTAATAAAGCTCGTGCAAGATATCATAACTACTTCACTGATACTAAATGGGGTAGAAGTTATGATTATGACTTACTTGTCTCAAGTGATATTGGAGTAAGTGAAACTGTTGATGTCTTAGAATTATTCATCAAGCATAAGAAAGCTCAATTAGATAAGAAAAACGCTGAATAGCAAATAAAAACAAGGTCATACCTTGTTTTTATTTGTCAAAATTTTCTCTTCTTTCTTTACTAATTTTAAATAACTTAACTAATCCTTCTTTATCTTCAGTATTAATTTTTTCTTTTATATCTTCCATAACAGAAATAAAATCATCAATATCCTTAGTTAGATATTCTTTATTTAAGAAAAATAATTCACTCCATAGTTCAGGATTAATTTTTGCAATTCTAGTTAAATCACGAAATGAATCACCCGTATACGCGACTAAATGATTAGATTCTTTTACATTCATTAAACTTACCGCGATAGCATGAGGAAGTTGTGATAAAAATGATATCATTTTATCATGTTCTTCAATTTGTAATTTTTCAATGAATTTAAATTTTAGTTCACGCCCTAAACTAAAAGCGAAATCTTCGCCTCGAGAAGTATTTTTTTCTGTAGGAACAATAATTAAGTTTGCCCCAGCAAAAAGATCTTTTACATAATTTGTTACACCAACTTTTTCTTTTCCGCACATTGGATGAAGAGAAATAAATTCTTGTTCATAACCTAATAATTCTTGTACTTCATTTACTATCCCTGATTTAACGCCTGTTATATCACTTAATAACACATCGTTTTTAAAATTATGTAAGTTATTTTTTATAAAACTTACTACACCACTAGGATAAATACAAAGAATAATATAATCACCATTTTTTAATATTTCTTCATTAGAAATATCGTTTTTAATGATCCCTTCTTTATAAGCAAATTTAATAGATTCTTCATTTAAATCATATCCATAAACTGAATAACCTAAATTAGATAAAGAATAAGCGAGTGAACCTCCCATTAAACCTAAGCCAACGATAACAAAATTTTTCATTTTATCCATAAATTAATCTCTTTCTAGTTTAGCTAAATCTAATAAGAAAGTTGGATATGATTTATCTAAACATTTGTCGTCATCAATATAAAAATCTATATTGAATAAAATAATTTTTAAAGCCATAAAGATACGATGATCATTAAATGATTTTAATTCATCACCTTTATAAACAATTTTTGAAGGATAGATTGTTACTTCATTATTTTTTAAATCATATTTAACACCTAATAAATTTAAATTATAAAGCATTGCTTCAACGCGGTCAGATTCTTTTAGTCTTAATCTTTCAATATCTTTAAAGGTAATAGGTGATTCGCTAAAAGAGGATAGGCCAAAAAGAATTGGTCCTAAATCTGGACAAGAATCTAAAGAAACTACTCCACCTTTTAGAAGTGATTTTTCAATTACTAAATCATCATTTTCAAAATGTAAATTACCGCCTAAACGAAGTAAAATATCAATCATTTGTCTATCTGGTTGAAACGATTCTCTTTTAATATTTTTTATTTTTATTCCCCCATTTAAAATACCTAACCCCATAAAGAAAGCTGCTTGAGAAAAGTCAGGTTCAACTTCATAATGAGTTAAATTAAAATTATTGCATGGATTAATATAAATAATTTTTTCATCTATATTAAATATAATCTTACCACCAAATTTATTAATCGTATTAATACTCATTAAGATATAATCAAGTGAAGATATTTTATTATTAATTTTAATAGTTGAAGTTTTATCTAAAGTAACTAATGAAAGTAATAAACCAGTAATAAATTGGCTTGAGATATTTCCATCTACTTCATAAATTCCTGCTTTTAAACTACCTTCTAAAATAAATTTATTATCATCTTGAATAAATTTTATATTTTGTTCATTAAAGATTTTTTGATAGACTTCTATAGGTCGTTTACTTAAGCGACCTTGTGTTATAAATGTTGTTTTTTTAGAAAAAATAGAACATATTGGAATTAAAAAACGAAATGTAGATCCTGATTCAAGTACATTTAAGGTCGCTTCTTCTTTAAATTTAATTCCTTCTTTAACATAAACAATATGTTCAGTTTCATTAAGATCAATTTTCGCTCCTAAAGAGGTTAAGGAGTTAATTGTTGCTTTTACATCATTAGAAAAATAAACATTAGAAATTTTAACTTCATGTTTACAAAAAGAAGCTAAAATAAGCGCGCGATGGGCATCACTTTTTGAAGCGATTACTTCATAAGTCCCTTTATAAGAATGTCCTAATAATTTAATCATTTCTTACTTAAATACTCCTTTAAACAATCGATTGCTTCTAAATAGCCATCCATTCCTTTACCTAAAATAGAATGAATTGAAGCTTCTTTAATATAGGAAATATGGCGATAACTTTCGCGTTCATAAATATTAGATAAATGCACTTCAATTGTTGGAATAGCACTTCCTTTAAGCGCATCCATAATCGCGATAGAAGTATGAGTATAACCTCCTCCATTAATAATAATTCCATCTACTTTATTAAAATAAGCTTCTTGAATTTTATCAATGATACTTCCTTCATGATTAGATTGAAATATTTCAATATCTACTCCTACTTTTAAAGCGTGTTCTTTACACATATTAACTAAATCTTCATAAGTTCTATTACCATAAATTTCTTTTTGTCTAATGCCAAGAAAATTAATATTTGGTCCATTAATAATGAGAATTTTTTGCATATAATTTCCTCTTAATCAAATTGATTAAAGCATCGATATCATCGATGGAATTATCAATATGAATATCTTTATATCTATTATATAAATGTTTTCTTTTTCCTTCTAAAAATAAATATTCTTCGCGTGTTTTAGTTAAAGGGCGAGATGAAGAATAAATTAATTTATCAAAATCTCTTGTTAATAAAATAACAATACCATTTTGTTTTAAATATCGCATATTTTCTTCTTTTAAAATCGTTCCTCCGCCGGTAGAAATAACTTTGTTAAATGAAGTTCCGAGTTCTTTAGTTAAACTAGATTCTACTTCTCTAAAATAAGTTTCTCCTTCGGTTTCAAAAATCGAACTAATCGATCTATTTTCTCTTTTTTCAATTTCAGTATCCATATCGATAAATTCTTTTTTAATGTAAGAAGAAAGAATATTTCCAATACGAGTTTTCCCGCTCATAGGCATACCGATAATGACGATATTTTCTTTTTTTCTAAGAACATCTTGATATATTTTTTCTATTAGATTTTTATTATATTTTTTATCTAAAAATAATTCACTAGCTTTCACAGCTTGACCAACTAACATATATAAGCCACCATGTGAATTAATATTATAGCTTTTACCTTCTAAAACTAAATTAGTATTTAAAGGATTATAGATTACATCAATAATTCCTTCTAGATGATTATATCCTTTTATTGAAATAATTTGTCCATCATTATGAGGATACATTCCAACCGGCGTAGTATTAATAATAATTTGAATATCGTTCTTTATAGAATTTAGTTTTTCATAACTAATTTCGTTTTCTTTAGGTGATCTACTAACTACATAAATCTTTTTTGCATTTAATTTTTCTAAGAGATAATAAGCAGTATTTTTTGTTCCGCCGGTACCTAAAATCGCGCATACTTTATTTTCAATTTGATAATTATAATGATGGATCAATTCTTCTAAACCAAGATAATCCGAATTATAACCATATAATTTGCCGTCTTTATTAACAATGGTATTGCATGCACCAATTTCTTTTACTTCAGGAGAAACATAATCAAGATATTGTATAACACTAGTTTTATAAGGAATAGTGACGTTTATTCCTAAAAAGTCCCTTCTTTTAAAAAAATCTTCAAGTTCATCTTCATTTAAAGAAACTAGTTCATAATCTTTTGAATCTAAATAAGAATGAACTACTTTTGAAAACGAATGTTTTAACGTTTTACCAATTAATCCATATTTCATATTACTCACCTGCTTCTAATAATAAATCTAAGATTGTAAATGAGGTTAAAGCATTTATAACTGGTAAAGCACGACGCACAATACAAGGATCATGACGGCCTTTAATTTCTAAGGTGATATTTTCCATTAGTGAATAAGATACACTTTGTTGAGCTTTATAAATTGATGGAGTAGGTTTAATGACTGTTTTAAAATCAATAATTTCTCCATTAGTGATTCCTCCATTAATCCCTCCATTATGATTAGTTAAAAAATGCACTTCATCATTAATTAAAGTCATTTGGTCGTTGGCCTCACTTCCTCTTAAAGAAGCAAAATTAAATCCTTCACCAAATTCGACGCCTTTTACCGCAGGAATTGAAAATATTGCATGAGATAAACTAGATTCAACTGAATCAAAGAAAGGTTCTCCTAGTCCTCTAGGCACATTAATAACATAAGTTTCAATAACTCCTCCGACAGAATCAAGTTCATCTTTAGCGAGAGAAATTTCTTCTTTCATTAAAGAAATTTTATTTTGATCTAAAACTGGAAATATTTTTTCATCTAAAGAAAGTAATTCATAAATATCATTATAAGAAGAATTATCTTCAACGTTATGAATCTTTTTAATACGAGAAACAACATAGATATTTTTTGAAAGTAGATAAGTTTTAATAATCGCTCCAATAACAACTATCGGCGCGGTTAATCTCCCTGAAAAATGACCTCCTCCACGAGGATCATTAAAACCTTTATATTTAACATAACCAGTATAATCGGCGTGCCCTGGTCTAAAGACTTTTTCGTAATCTCCTGAATGTTGTTTGGTATTTGGAATAATAACAGTTAAAGAAGTTCCAGTAGTAAAACCATTATAAACACCAGAAATAATTTTATAATCGTCACTTTCTTGACGCGCGGTTGATAAAGAATCATTAGCTTTTCTTTTTTCTAATTCTTGTTCAATAAGTTCTTCATCAATCTTAATTCCTGGAGGTAAAGAAGAAATTGTCGCACCGATATAATCGCCATGACTTTCACCAAATATCATTAGTTTTAATTTATTTCCTAAACAATCTGACATATTTCATTCCTCCTTCTAAATACGGATTTAAATCATCTATTTTTGTTTTTCGAATGATTCCTTTATGATCTTTAATTAAGATTAAATCAATTTCATCACCATGAGCTTTTTTATCATTTAAGATCAAAGGAATAATCTTAGTTTCATCAATATCAAAATCATATTTAACATCTAATAATTTTAAATACGACATCATCTTCTCTTTATCATCGACAAGTAAAAGCATACCTAAGCCAACTGCTTCACCATGATATAAAGATGAAGAAAACCCACCTAATGCTTCAAAAGCGTGACCAAAGGTATGACCAAAATTAAGAATCTTACGAATTGAAGTCTCTAATTCATCATTTTCGACAAAATATTTTTTAACTTTAATCGCCTTAATAATAATTTCTTCTAAATGGTCATAAACATTTTCGTTAAATAGTTCTAAGATACTTTCATCATAGATATAACCTGCTTTTAACGCTTCAATTAGACCATTATTAATTTGTCTAACAGGTAATGATTTTAATGTATCAAAATCGATTAAAACTAATTTAGGTTGATAAAAAGTACCAATAATATTTTTTATTGTTTGATAATCGATTGCCGTTTTACCTCCGATAGAAGAATCAATCATCGATAAAGTTGAAGTAGGAACATTAATAAAATCAATTCCTCTTTTATAAGTAGAACTAACTAGTCCTACTAAATCACCGATTACTCCTCCGCCTAAAGCAATTAAAACATCTTTTCTAGAAAAATTAAGTTTAATTAATTCATCTGTAATCTTAAGAAAATAATTAATGGATTTAGTTTCTTCGCCATGAGGAAGAATAAGTTCATAACTTAAAGAAGAAACTTTTTTAACTTCATCAATATAACTATGAGGAATATTATCATCACTCACGATTAAAACTTTCTTATTTTTAAAATCATAATAAGATCCTAGAGTAGATAAAATATTTCTTCCATAAACAATTTTATAGGAAGAAGAATAAGTTTTTATAGTTTCAAACATAATATCACCTTCAAATAATATAAAATATTGTATCATAAAACACTTTAATTATTATATAATTAATTAAGTTTTCTTATTTATAAGATAGTGAGGTGCTTATGTTTAAAATTGGTTGTCATGTTTCTTCTTCAAAAGGATATAAACAAATGTTATTAGATACTTCCTTTATCGGAGGTAATGTTTTTCAATGGTTTACAAGAAATCCTCGCGGTTGTCAAAAAAAAGAAATAGATCAAAAAGACTTTGAAGAATTTCTTTCTTTAGCCAAAGAGCTTAATTATGGTCCTTTTTTAGCCCATGCTCCATATACTTTAAATTGTTGTTCTTCAAAAGAAGAAGTTAGAAGTTTCGCTAAAGAAGTTTTTAAAGACGATTTAAACATCTTAGAAAATATTCCTTCAAGTATGTATAATTTTCATCCTGGAAGTCATGTTTCTCAAGGAGTTGAAGTTGGAATTAAATATATTATCGATACTTTAAACGAAGTTCTAAGTGAAAATCAACACACCTTAATTTTATTAGAAACAATGGCTGGTAAAGGTAGCGAAATCGGTTCTTCTTTTGAAGAAATTAGAAAAATAATTGATGGAGTTAGATTAAAAGATCATCTCGGTGTAACACTCGATACTTGTCACGTCTATGATGCAGGCTACGATATTGTTAATAATTTAGACGGCGTTTTAAAAGAATTTGATGAAGTTATTGGACTTCAATATTTAAAAGCGATTCATTTAAATAATTCTAAAAATCCTTTTGCTTCTCATAAAGACCGTCATGAATGTCTTTTGTTAGGCACAATACCAATTGAAGCCATCACCAATATCATCAATCATCCATTACTTAAAGATTTACCATTCTATTTAGAAACACCAAATGAATTAGATGGTTATAAAGAAGAAATCGCATTATTAAAGAGTTTAAGAAAGGAAGATTAATATGCAAAGATATTTTGTTTCTGAAATTAAAAATGATGTTGTTCATCTTGATAAAGAGCAACTTCATCACATTAAAAACGTCATGCGTATGAAAGAAAATGATGAAATTACCTGCGTATATAATTCAAAAGTATATTTATGTTATGTCTCTAACGTTTCACCTTTTGAAATCAAAATAAAAGAAGAACTCGATGAAAATCATGAATTAAAAAATAAAATTACCTTGATGTATTGTTTACCTAAAGGTGAAAAATTAGACCTCGTCATTCAAAAAGCTACTGAACTAGGAGTAAGTGAAATTATTTTAGTTCAATCTTCTCGATGTATCGCGAAAATCACTTCAGAAAATAAAGAAAAGAAACTTCTTCGCTTTAATAAAATCGCACTTGAAGCAAGTGAACAATCAAAAAGAAATATCGTTCCAGTAATTAAAGACGTTATTAACTATAAAGACATTGATAAATATCATTTTGATCATCAATTTATCGCTTATGAAAATGAAGGAGAAATCTCTTTTTTAGAGCATATAAATAAAATCAAAGAAAATGAAACTATCTCTATTCTCATCGGTTCAGAAGGAGGATTTTCATTAGAAGAAGTTGAATATGCAAAGAAAAATAAGTATACTTCTATATCGCTAGGAAAAAGAATACTTCGCAGTGAAACGGCAGTGTTTTACGCATTAAGCGCCTTAGCCTTAATACTAGAAAAGGATTAATTATGAAATTATTTTATTATTTAAACAAAAATAAAAGAAATTTCCCTTCTCGCAGTGGGGAATATCATTTTTTTGTGGAAAATAATAAATTAGTTAGTAAAATTCTTTCTAAATATAAAATCTCAATAAGTGAAACTTCTCCATTTAAATTAATCGAAGCCAATGTTTTAATTCGTGGTATGCAAAATAAAAAAATTTTTGAAGATGGTTTAGAAAAATACCTTATTGAAGCAAGTGATCTACCTCAAAAAGAAAAAGATCAATATATTAAAGAACATATTTGGAAAGATTTAGATGAAGTTAATGCACCTTATTTTATGGTTGATAAAGTAAGAATCTATATCCCATTTTATTCGATTGGCTTAAATTTAATTTATAATGATGAATGTTCAAAACTTGCTTCTTATCCTTATAATGAATTAAAAACAAAGCCAATATCAACTTGTATTGATTGTTTTGACGTTTATAACTTTGCTTTATTTCAAAGTCCATTCACTTCTTTAATCAAAATAAAAGAAGATGCAACGACATGCGCTTATTTTCATGCCGATCTAGAAACAATTTTTATTATTAATAATCAAGGTCGACTTGATGTATCCATTCCCTTATTTGATAAATATATTAAAAATCCTAATAAAGAAAATCTCATAAAAAGAGTAGAAAACGTCGTTGAAAATTTTTACAGCAATAATCGTAATAAATTTTTACGTTCATTACTCGATAACGAATTCATTTCGCGAAAATTATATAAGAAATGTTCTCGTAAGATCAATTTAAGATCACTTAAAAAATTTTATAAAGTAGACAAAGGAAAATCACCAGATGAAATATTATAAAACTCTCTCCCTCGGTTGTAAGGTTAATACTTATGAAACCGAAGCTATCAAAGAATTATTAAATAAACAAGGTTACACTGAATCAATTGATGATAAGTGTGATATTTTTGTTATTAACACCTGTGCGGTTACTCAAGTAGGTGAACAAAAATCTCGTCAAATGATTAGAAAAGCTATCGCTTCTTATCCCGAAGCTAAAATTGCCGTCATGGGATGTTATTCACAACTTCATCCTGAAATTGTCTCTAAAATTGATGGAGTCGATGTCGTAGTTGGAACAACTAACCGTGAGAAATTAGTAGATTACATTATTGATAATTGTTCTTCTAACGAACAAATTGTCGCTTATACTAAAGATAATAGAAAAGAAGCATATGAATGTTTAAAAATCACTTCTTATTCAGAAAACACTCGTGCTTTTGTTAAAATTCAAGATGGATGTAATAATTTCTGTTCTTATTGTATTATTCCTTATACTAGAGGAAATACTAGATCTCGCCCAAGAGAAGAAATATTTGATGAAATTAAGCACCTCGCGGACAATGGATTCTTAGAAATTGTTCTAACTGGTATTGATACAGCTTCTTATGGAGAAGACCATAAAGAAGAAAAATATTTCTTTAACGATTTATTAAAAGATATCTTAATAAAAGAGCCACGTATTAAAAGAATTAGAATTTCTTCGATGGAAGAATCTGAACTTAATGATGAATTTATTTCGATAGTTAAGAATAATGAAAGAATCGCTCAACATTTACATATCCCTCTTCAATCAGGTAGTGACGGGGTACTAAAAAGAATGCACCGTAAATATAATAAAGAACAATTCTTAAATACAATAAAAAGAATTAGATCGGCTTGTCCTAATATCGCGTTAGCTTGTGACGTAATCGTCGGTTTCCCAGGAGAAACTGATGAAGAATTTAATGAATGTAAAAACTTCATTAAAGAATGTGGTTTTAATTATCTTCATGTCTTCCCTTATTCAATTAGACCAGGCACACTAGCCGCGAAGATGGATAACCAAATAGATCCAAAAATTAAAAAACAAAGAGTTCATGAACTAATCGAATTAGGTAATGAACTAAAAGAAGAATATGAAAATAAATTTATCGGTCAAGAATTAGACGTCATATTTGAAACATATAATCCTAAGACAAAAAAATACCAAGGTCATTCTTCTAACTATATCGAAGTATCAATTGCTTCAGAAGAAAACCTCTTAGGACAATATAAAACAATTATCTATAATAAATAAGATATTTATTAAGACTTATTTTTCTTAAAAATTCATAAAATTAAAAATTATTGTTGACACCTCCCTTATTATTATGTAGAATAAAGGACGTGTCAATTATTAGGGATGACCTAGGAGGTGTGTAAGTATGGCAGTTCCAGCAAGAAGAACATCAAAGACAGCAAAAAGAATGCGTAGAGCAAATTTTAACTTAAAAATCACTGGTTTAGTTAAATGCGCTAATTGTGGTGCAACAATCGTTTCACACCGCGTTTGCCCATCATGTGGTTACTACGATGGTAAGCAAGTTGTCGAATCAAAAAAAGATTAATTAACGAATGTTAGACTCGTAATGAGTCTTTTTTTATGCCTAAAATAACTATAAATTGACTATTTTAGCTAAATAGTATAGACTAATAGACAAGGAGATTTTTTTAAAATGGAATATTCAAAATATATTGATCACACTCTATTAAAAGCTGATGCAACTGATGAAGGTATCGTAAAATTATGCCAAGAAGCTAAAATTTATAATTTCGCTTCTGTATGTATTAATCCTAGCTACATTCCTCTATGTAAAAAAGAATTAGAAGGAACAGATGTTAAAGTTTGTACAGTTATCGGTTTCCCTCTAGGTGCTACAAGTACTTTTAGTAAAGTTCAAGAAACAAAACAAGCAATTAAAGACGGCGCAGATGAAGTTGATATGGTCATTAACATTTCAAGATTAAAAGCAAATGATGATGAATACGTATTAAACGAAATAAGAGCGATTCGTCGTGCTTCTAAAGGTCATGTTTTAAAAGTCATTATTGAAACTTGTTTATTAACTGATGAAGAAAAAGTAAGAGCTTGCAAATTATCTAAAAAAGCAAAAGCAGACTTTGTTAAAACTTCTACTGGTTTCTCTACCGGAGGAGCGACAGTTAAAGATGTTAAATTAATGAGAAAAGCAGTCGGTAAAGTAATGGGCGTAAAAGCTTCTGGCGGCGTTCATAATAAAGAAGAATTCCTTGCGATGATTGAAGCAGGAGCAACTAGAATTGGTGCTTCTAGCGGAGTCGCTATCATGAAAGGTTTAGAAGACTAATTTTTTTCAAAAATATAGGTTATTTTCACTTCTTGTGAAATAACCTTTTTTATTGTCATGAAAATTTTCATAATATTAATTTCGCTTATTTTGTATTAAAAAAAACACTATTTTAATAATAAATGGTCTTAAATGACCCTTTTTCACTCTTTTTAACTTTTTAAGATTTATTGACTATGAAAATATTTTCATATATAATGTAACTGATTTTCACAGATGTGAAATCAATCGATTTTTAATCGGAGGTATATTTATGGGAGTATATAAAGATCGAGTTACTATTTACGAAGTCGCTAAAAATGCCGGCGTTTCTCTCGCGACTGTTTCAAGAGTTATTAATAATCAATCAAATGTCACTCCAGAAACAAAAAGAAGAGTCGAAGAAACAATTAAAAAATTAGGTTATCGTCCTAATGCACTCGCTCAAGGTTTAGCCACTTCAAGAACTACTAATGTAGGTATTGTTATTCCAGACACTAATTATGTTCATATTACAAATTTACTTTCAGGTATGATTGATATTGGTAAAATTTACGGTTATCAAACAACATTATTCGTCACTAAATATTCTAAAGAAGAAGCTAAAGATGTCATTTCTAAATTAATTACTTCTCACGTCGATGGAGCGATTATATTTGACGATCAATTAGATGAAGCAGATATTCATTCAATTGAATCATATAATGTTCCAACAATCATTATTGGTAATAAGATTAAAGGTGAAAAATTAGGTTCTATCACTTTAAATTTAACTGATGCATTTAAAGAAGTATTAAATACTTATGCAAAAGATAAAAATATTACTTTATTACATGTTCCTACACAAGGAAAATTAATTGACTCTCTTCAAGAAGTCGCTTCAAAAACTGTTCCAAGTGATCATTTACAAGTCATTTCTTGTTCTGATAGTTATCATGAAGTATATTCTTATTTTGTCGATTATTTTAAATCAATTAAAACAGGCTATTTCATTTGTCCTAGATCTTCTCTTGCCTGCGCAGTTCAAAATGCTGCGATTGATGTAGGATTAAAAATTCCAGAAGATATTGAAGTTCTTTCTGTTATTGGAACTAAATATTCAATTATTACTCGCCCAACTATTTCTTCATTAGAATTAGATATGTATGAAGTTGGTTCAATCGCGATGAGAATGTTAACTAAATTATTAAAAGGTGAACTAAATACTAGAGATCACGAATTAACCGCGACATTCTCACAACGTTCATCAACTAGAATGTAATTAATAAAATTATTTGTAGACGTCATAATTGACGTCTTTTTTATTAAAATTTTATAAAAAATTACTCATGTGACAAAAAAGTCGCATAAAAAATGTATAATTATAGTTAGGTAAGGAGATAAAACTATGTACGATTTAACTAAGCTAAATAAAACTGGTGTAATTATTTGTCCTAATTCTACTAAAGAACAAATTTTACAAATTATTAATGATGATTTTACCTATAATTATAAATTCATCACTAAAGAAGAACTATTTAATAATGTCTATTTTAGTTATGATAAAAAAGCTATCCTATATTTAATGAAGAAGAATTATTCTTATGAATCTAGTTTAGAGATATTAGAAAATCTTAATTTCATTACACGTGGAAATAATAAATTAAATGAATTATCTTCTTTAAAAGAAGAATTATTAAAGAATAATTTATTAAAAACAAATAAAAATTTCCTTCTTCTTTTAAAGAAACAAATCTACGTCATTAATTATTCTAAAAATGACTTAGAATTAAAAAACACACTTACTTCACTTAATCTAAATTATAAGTATTTAGAAGAAGAAAATGTCGAAGAAAAAGAAATAATTGTTAAATCATATAATAAAATTGAAGAAGAAGTTAATGACGCTTTTAAAGAAATCTGTGCGCTTAATTTAAAAGGTGTTTCTTTAAAGAACATTCATTTTTTCACTATTCCTGATGTTTATTTAAATACCGTAAAAAAATATGCATCATTTTATAAATTACCAGTTAATTTCCATAGTGAAATCACTTTATATCACACTCCTTTATTTCAAAAATACCTAGTACTTGCGAAGGAAAAAGGTCTTAAAGAAGGTCTTAACATGATTGATAATCGAGTAGATGATCTAGGTATAAAAAATGAAATTATCACTATTTTAAATGAAATAATAGCGATAGAAGAAGATAATAATTTAAAACTAAATTTATTAATCAGTGCTTCAAAAAAGAAAAAGATTAAAACTTCTATTTATCAAGAAGGAATAAGTATTGTTAATCATGAATATCGTGGAGATGACGACGTATTTGTTCTTGGCTTTTCATTAGGAAGTTATCCTATCATTCATAAAGATACTTCCTTATTAACTGACGAAGAAAAGAAAATGTGTTCAATGAATTCTTCAAGAGAATTAAACTTAATTGAAGAGGAAAACTTAATCTCTTTTATTAAGAAAAATCCTCATATTCACATTTCAAAAATTAAAAATGAAGGTAAAGACTTAGGAACAACCTTCTTTGATTCATTATTAATTGATAAATTAAAAATGAAAAGAGTTGATGCTTCAATTAATAATTCATTATATAGTGAAACAATAGGTAAAATAATAACCGCGAAAGCATATGATTTAAAAAGAAATTATAATATTAATTCCTCATATTTAGACGCTTATTCAAAAGAAGACATCGCTTATTTAAGTTATAATCATTCTTTTAAATTTTCTGATAAATTTATAAATGATAACAATATTAAAGTATCTTACACATCGATTAATGAATATAATTCCTGTCCTTTTAAATATTTCGTCAATCGCATTCTTTTAAAGAATAATTCTTTTGAAGAAACTTTTGAAATAAAAGTAGGTAACTTATTTCATAAAATCCTTGAAGATTCTTTAAAAAAAGAAATTTCTTTAGATGACTATAAAGATGAGATTAAAAATAATTTCATTACTCCAAGCGAAATTCATTTTATTAATAAAATTCTTCCTCGTATTAATGATGTAATTACTAAAAATAAGAACTTTACGTTAACTTCTCGATATAAAAAGTCTCTTGGAGAAGTAAGTTATAATTATAAAATTAATGATAATACTTTATTAACTGGAAAAATTGATAAATCAATCTTTAATGAAATGGATAAAGAAGTAATTATTATTGATTATAAATCTTCAACAAGTTTAAATTTCAATAAGAAACTCGTTCCATTAGGTTTATCTTTACAATTACCGACGTACGCGATATTTATTCAAGATAATTATAAAGATTATTTAATAACTGGTTTATATATTCAAAATATCTTAACTGATAATGAAGATATCGATCAAAGTTATTTATTAAAAGGGATCACGTTAAAAGATGAAGAAATTATTTCTCATCTCGATCAAAATCTTGATGGTAAATCTAAATATGTTGGTAGTCTAGAATTAACAAAAAAAGGAGCAATTTCTCGTTTTGATTCTTCTTCATATATTACTCAAGAAGAACTAGACGAAATTATTTTACTAAGTAAAGAGAAAATCGCCGAAAGTTCATCTCTTATTCATCAAGGTAAGTTTGATATTTCACCTCTTTATGTAAATAAAAGTGATGAACATTCATGTGCAAAATGTAATTTCAAAGCCATCTGTTTTAAAAAAGATGAAGATATTAGATATATTAATTTAAATAAGGAGGAAGAATAATATGGCCGAAAGAACTTGGACTAAAGCTCAACTTAGAGCCATTGAAGAAACAGGTAATATCATCGTTTCTGCCGGCGCCGGAAGCGGAAAAACTGCCGTTTTAAGCGAAAGAGTCTATCATTTTATCGCAGAAGAAAACTATTCTATCGAAAATTTTCTCCTTCTTACATTTACTAATTTAGCCGCCGGAGAAATGAAAGATCGTATTAGAAAAAGACTTGCGCAAGATCCTAAAACTAATATCGAAGCGAGTAAAGTTGATACTTCTGATATCTCTACTTTTGATGGATACGCGAATAAACTAGTTAAAAAATATCACTTCTTATTAAATGTATCTCCTTCTTTTATTAACATCGATAAAACAATTATGGAC
This sequence comes from Acutalibacteraceae bacterium, assembly GCA_963610315.1. Lineage (GTDB taxonomy): Bacteria > Bacillota_I > Bacilli_A > RFN20 > CAG-449 > UBA3210. The sequence goes on along the minus strand of CAVDMV010000005.1, from coordinate 58,058 downwards.
GTTAAAAGAAGATCCATTATTCAAGATATCTTTAATGAATTATATCTTTCACACGATAACGACTTTTTACATTTAATCGATAAATATTGTTTTAAAGATGATGAAGCAATACAAAAAATGGTTTTAAAAATTCATGCAAAAGCTGAATTACAATTAGATAAACAAAACTTTTTAGATACATTTGTCGAAACTCGTTATAATGAAGAATATATTAGAAATAATGTCTTTAATCCTCTTTATAAAAAACTAGAATCATTAAAAGAAGATTTACAAAATTCTTTTTATGATTTACCTGAAGATTTCTATATAAAAGCAGAAAAACGTTATCTAACTGACCATATGTTAGATGTAGCAAATAATTTTCTTTCTTCCTCTAATTATGATTCTTACATAAGTACCTTTAATTTCAAATATCCAACATGCACCAAAGATTCTTGTGCCGATCGCACCAGTTTTGATGCTTCAAAAGCTATTTGGGCAAAGATCGGTGAAGAAATTAAAGTTTTACCATCTACTGAAAAAGAATTCTTTGACTTAATTTTAGATAATAAAGAAGACGCAGAAACTTTAATAAAAATCGTTAAAGAATTAGATAAACGCCAATACGCATTTAAAGAAGAAAAACAAGCGTTTGAATTTAATGATATCGCGAAAATGGCATTAAATCTTGTTAAGTCTAACGAAAGTGTTCGTAACGCACTCAAAAATCAATATAAGATGATTCTTATTGATGAATATCAAGATACTTCAGAAATTCAAGAAGAATTAATTTCTCTTATCGCGAATAATAACGTCTATATGGTTGGTGATATAAAACAATCAATCTATGCATTTAGAAACGCAAGAAGCGACATCTTTAAAAAGAAATATCTTAAATATAAAAAATTAGAAGATGGTAAAGCTATCGATATGAATAAAAATTTTCGTTCAAGAGATGAAGTTTTAAGTGATATTAATGATTTCTTTTCTTCCTTTATGACTTTAGATTATGGTGATGCTGATTATAAAAAAGATCATATCATCGAATTTGGAAATACTAAATATGAAGATAGTGGTTGTAAAGATCCTGATAATAATTACCATACAACATTTATTACTTATTCAAAAGGCGAAATGCGTTCTAATGAAGCAAGCGAAAAAGAAATAAGAATTATCGCAGAAGATATTATTACGAAAATTAATAATGGTTATAAAGTCTTTATTCCTTTTAAAGATACGTCCGCGCGAAAAGCTTCTTTTAAAGATTTCTGTATTCTTATTGATCAAGGAACTAATTTTGGCTTATTTAAAAAGGTTTTTAACGAATATCAAATCCCACTTTACGTTGAAGAAAATGAAGATATATCGAAAAATATCATCATTCTCTTATTAAAGAATTTATTCATTGTTTTAAATACAATTAAAGAAGAATCTTATGAAACTAATATCGATTTTAAATCAGCCTATATTTCTTTAGCCCGTAGTTTCTTATTTCAATATAGCGACGAAAAAATTTATGAAGTTATTAATTCGTCTTCATTTAAAAATGATTACATCATCAAGAATTTAAAAGATGTTCTTGATACTAATTCATCTCTACCTATTTATTTAATTATTGAAAAAGTCATTGAAAAATTAGATTTCTACGTTAAATTAATTCGTATTGGAGATATTGAAAAAAATGAAGCATATTTAGATAAATTCTTATCTTATTTCAAAGATATGTCAAAACTAGATTATTCATTAGATGATTTTATTTCTTATTTAGATAATATCGAAGAATATAAACTTAAAATTGAATTACCAAGTACATCTACCTCTTTAGATTCAGTAAAAATTATGAATATTCATAAATCAAAAGGATTAGAATTCCCTATAATCTATTTTCCAATGCTTGAATCAAATTTCTTAAAAAAAGCAACTTGTAATGAATATGATATCGATGAAATTGGTATATCCTTACCAGTAAAAGATGAAAAAAAAGAACATCCTATGCGTTTAGTCATTGATAACAAAAGAAAAAAAGAAGCGTTATCAGAAAGAATTAGATTATTCTATGTTGCCTTAACTCGTGCGAAAGAAAAAATGATCTTCGTCTTAAATGATGAATATAAAATTAAAAATATTGAAGATGCAAATTCTTTTGTCGATTTTATTTCTCCAATAGTTAATTCTTCTAAATATGAAACTATTTCTTATATAGAAAATGAAAACATTAAATTAACATTACCTCCAACAGAAATTAAGAAAGAAAAATTTAATTTTACTCCTATTTCTTTTAATGAAGAAAAAATAATATTAAAACATGCTTCAAAACAATTAGTTCTTGAAACTAATACTGAACTTTTAGAACTAGGTACACATTTACATGAAGTAATGGAAATTCTTGATTTTAAAAATCCTGATTATTCATTTATTAAAGATGAAAAGATCGTAAACCTAGCAAAAAGTTTCTTAGAAAATCCGTTGAATAAAGATATCTTAAATGCCGAAGGTATTTATAAAGAATATGAATTCATTGATAATGATGTTCACGGCATTATCGATTTACTTGTCATATATAAAGATCACGTCGATATAATAGATTACAAGACAAAGCATATTGATGATGAAAACTATGATAAGCAATTAGAAGTTTATTATAATTTCATCGCGAAAAAGTTGCCTTATAAACTAGTTAGAGCCTACTTATATTCATTAATCGATAAAACATATCGAGAAGTTAAATTCGAGCAAAAATAAGTCTTAAAAGGGCAAAAAAAAGGAAACTTTGTTACAAGTTTCCTTTTTCTTTTTTCTTAAAGAGCTTTAATATCTCTACCTTCACCATCTTTAAATGATCCACATAAAATAATAATAAAATCAATAAAAGCGATGATTGAAGGAATAAATGTCCAACAGAATAATAACATAAATACGCCGGAAGTAATTTTTCCTACATAGAAACGATGAATACCAAATCCTCCTAAAAAGAAAGCTAAAACAGCCGCGACAGTTCTTGAGCAAGGTGAGATATTATCACTAGTAAATTTCGCCGCATTCTTTAAATCTTGAGAAATATTTTGTTCAAAACCTGAAGCATAATTATTATTAACTACTTCTGCTTCGATTGTTTCAACTTGTTTTGAGCCACATTTAGTACAAAAATTTGCGTTGTCATCTAATTCATTTCCACATTTTTTACAATATTTCATATTCGTTCCTCCTAAACTTTCTTTAAGTATATCATTTAAATTTCTACAAGCAATAAAAAAGCATAAAGAATAAGTCCTTATGCTCAAAAATTTATTTTGTTGATAAACTTCCTTCATTCATATAATAAATGCGGTCAGAGATAGCAAGAGTTGATTCTCGATGAGAAACAATAATTATCGCATGATGAGCTTTTTGATCAACTAATGCTTTTAAAATAATACCTTCATTAATCGCGTCAACATTAGAAGTTGGTTCATCTAATAAGATTACTTTACTACCTTTTAAGAAGGCACGCGCTAAACCGATTCGCTGCGTTTCTCCTGCCGAGATATTGTCTCTAGTTCCTCCAACTAAGGTATCATAACCATTTTCTAACGTGAGAATAAAATCATGAATTGAAGCCTTTTTACACGCTTCAATAATTTCTTCTTTAGTCGCGTCTTTTTTTGCAATTTTAATATTATTTAAGATTGTATCATCAAATAGATATGTCGATTGAGAAACCATTGTAACATTATCTAAAAGCGATAAAGAATTAATCTCTTCAATATCGATATCGTTATAAAGAATTTGTCCTTCATTCTTTTTATAAAATCTTAATAATAGTTTTAATAAAGTTGATTTACCAGATCCTGATTCACCTTGAATGCCTACTATTTCTCCTATCGATAAATCTAAATTAATATCTTTAAGAATTACTTTTTCATCATAGCCAAATTTAACATCTCTTACTTTTAAAGATTTAAAATCAAAGTCGAATTTGTTTTTAATTTCTTCTACTTGAGGCTTTTCTTCTAGTAATGATAAAACTCTTTCACCAGACGCGAATGTTTGAGTTAAGTTAGAAGGTAAAGCACTTAAAGCAATAACTGGTCCAAATGATGAAAAAATAGAAACTAACGCAACTATCATTTTATCTAAAGAAATCACTTCATTAGTGAATAAAAGAATACCAATCGTTAAAGAGATACAAATGATAATAAAGACGACTAATTCGCAGATAGAAGAAGCAATTGAAGAAAGATGTTTAATCTTTTTTGTTTCTAATAATAATTCATCAGATTTTTTATTAACTTGTTCTTCTCTTCTTTCTATTGCATTATTAATAACAATTTCTTTTACACCTTTAATTGAATCTAAGTAATAAGCATTAAATAAAGCGAATTCTTCACGGTATTTTACTCCAGAATTTTTTAATGCTTTTGAAGTGATTAAAGGCATAATAATACCGATAATTATATAAGCAATTACTGCGATAATACTAAAATAGAACGAAGCATAAATACCAACAAAAACAGCAATAAAAGTACAAGTAACTAACGCGATACAAATTGGTGAAATAGTATGTGCGTAAAATACTTCTAAAGTTTCAATATCAGAAGTAATTAAGCTAACAAGAGATCCTTTCTTTTTCGTATCGAGTTTACTAGGAGCAAGAACTCTTAAATGAGCGAAAATCTTATCTCTAAGCACCGCGAGTAATTTAAAAGCGATATAATGATTAGAATATTGTTCGATATATCTAACTCCACCTCTAAGAACACCACATCCAATAGTTACTAAAATTACCCATAAAGGAATACTACCAGTTTCAATAAATAAACCTAAACCGATTGAACCAAATACTGTTACTCCCATTGCAAGAAGATAACCAAAACTACCATTTATAACGGCTAGAATTAAGATATAAGCAAAGCTACCTAAGATAGTAATTAAACTTGCCATGATCTTAAGACCACTTCTTCTAGTTTTTTCCATATCCTAGTTCCTCCTTATATCCACATTCTAATGATTTTTGTTTATTATATAGGGCAGCATATTCCTTATTTAGTGACATTAATTCTTCGTGCGTTCCACTTTCTTTAATTTCACCATTTTCTAAATAATAAATATTATCACTAGTAACAACATTTTCTAAACGATGAGAGATTAAGATAATCGTATGTGTTTTACTCATCTCTTTAATGTTATTCATAATAATTGTTTCGGAGTCAACATCAATATTTGAAGTCGCTTCATCAAAGATATAAATATCTTTATTACTTGATAAATTAATCGCAAGAACTAAACGTTGTTTTTGTCCTCCTGAAATATTGTTTCCTTCTTCAAGAATTACTTTATCTAAACCCCCGTTATTTCTTACAAATTCATCGAGGTTAACAAGTTTTAAATAATGATAAATTTCTTCATCTGTAATATCAACTTTCGCAAGACGGAAATTTTCTCTAATTGATTCATTAAAAACATAAGTGTTATAAGAAACTACGCCTAGAGTACCATAATATCTAACTCTCGATAAAGAATATAATGGTTTATCTCCAACTAAGATAGTTCCTTCCCCTACTTTAAGTGAACCAATAATTAAATTGGCAATGGTAGATTTTCCGCTTCCAGATTCACCAACAATCGAAGTTAATGAATTCTTTTTAAATACCATATTAACGTTATTTAAGATATTTCTTTTTCCATCATATGAGAAAGTAACATCTTTAAAAGTAATGCTTGGTTCAGTTACTTTATCATCACCAAAATCTAATTCTTTTTCATTTAATAAATTAAGAATCTTTTTTCCTGCGGAAGCGCCGTTCATTCCTACGTGGAAAGCTGAACCAAATTGTCTCATAGGTAAAAAGAAATCAACAGCCATAAAGATAATAAATAATGAAATAGCAATATTATTTACCCATCCATTATTTAAGCCGATTAATGTTAAGGCTATACCAAGACCTGCTCCTCCATAAGCAATCGTATCCATAATCGTCGTTGAAGCTAGTTGCATAATTAAGACTTTCATCGTAATCTTTCTAAATTCTTCAGAATGCGCGTTCATTTCTTTATGCTTTTCTTTATCATAATTAAAGATTTTTAATTCTTTTAATCCTGATGTCGCATCTAAGAAATAATCACCCATTGAAATATACTTACCCCAGTATTTCGCGAATACCTTTTTCGCATATTTACTTACTGCGATAATACTTGCAGGAATAAAAGGTACTAAGCAAATTAAGGCTAAAGAAGCTCTCCAATCAAAGAATACGCATACAGCGAATAGAATAAAAGGCGCGATCATCGCATAGAAGAATTGAGGTAAATATGTTGAATAATAAATATCAAGTTGTTCAATTCCTTCCATTGATATTTGAGTTAATCCAGCCATATTAATATCATCAAGATTCTTACAGCCTAAAGAAAGAATTTTATTATAAATCTTTCCTCTTAATTCTTTTTTAACTTTTCTTCCTAAGATATCTTTTACTTCTCCACTGGCTCTAGAAGATATATATCTAACAATAATTGAACAAACAATCATGATGATAGGTAAAATAAAGTTATTAAAACTAACATTAGTTCGGTTATTAAGAAGTTCATTAACTCCTAAGGCAATTCCTCCATAAAAAGTAATATTCGCGATTAAACCAACTACCATTAAGAAAACAACAATAAAAATATATTTCTTATTTTTACCTAATAATCTAAATAAGTCCTTATCTATCATTAGTTTTCACCTTCTTTTTTTGCTTGTTCTTTTTCTTTTAATTTCGCTTGTTTTTTTAATGCTCTTTTATATTTAAGCATTTGAGTTACATGAGAAATGGCAAATACAGGATTAACAAATAGCATTCTCGGACCAGAATATTTCATTACATCTTTAATTTTGACCTTCATATCAGGTTTATAGCAATGAATCTTACAAAATGAGCAAAATCCCTTATTCTTTTTAAATGGACATTTAGATAATCTAAATAATGCATATTCATTTAATTCTTGGCATTCTGGGCATAAAGTATGACCTTTAGTCTTATGTTTTCCGTGACAATAAATTTCAATCATCTTAGGAATATATTTATTCTCTTGATTCCAATGTTTATATTCTTTACCTACGTAAATATTTACTTGTTCTTCTTTTTTATTTTCTTCCATTTTTAACACCATCCTTTAATGAGTTAACCATGACTAATTATAATGAAATTAATACATTTTAGCAATGAAAAAAAGGAAATCGCGTTAATCGACTTCCTTTACATATTTCTTAAAAACTTTTTTTACTAAGCTTACATATTCTTCGTAAGCTTGAGAATAATTTAGTTCAACAAGTATTTTACTAATTTCATTATAATACCAATAATGCATCAAAGGATCTTTTTGATTAAATGAATTAAAAAAATTATCTCCTTTATAATTCCTACTATCATTATACATTGAACGAATATTTGATAATTTATCACCTAAAATAATATATTTTTCATTGATATCTTGAGAATTTCTAATACGATCTAAAGTCTCTTTTTTTCTTATATACCATGATTCTTCTTTTGGCATATTAACTCTTTTATCTTCAGTATCAGAAGAAACTAAATTAGCCACGTATTCACCAAATTCATCTTTTAAAGTATTAAAACTAACGGAAGCATCTTCAACTACATCGTGAAGAATGCCCGCGGCAATAACTTCTTCGTTTGTAGTTAAACTACTAACGATAACACCTACTTCTAAAGAATGTAAAATACTAGGAACAGGACGAACTTTTCTAGTCTTTCCTTCAAATGCTTTAGTTGTAAAAATAATTGCTTTATCAACAAGATTCATTTTATTCACCTAATACCTTTCTTGCGTGAATATTACATTCCTCCATTGTAGTATTACTATTTAAAATAAAAGAAGCATATTCTTTAGCCTTTTTTTCATTCTCTCTTAAAGAATAATAAGTTAATAATATTTCAGCATTATTAACATTTAAAAATACTTTCTTAGTATTAATAGGAAACATCATTTCAATATTATCGATAACATATTCTTTTGTAGAATATATTTTAATAATATCTTTATTTAATTTCTTAATATATGGATTAATATCTCTATAAACATTAATTAATTCATTAGCTTTATCAAATTCATCTTTATTAATATGGTAGCATACTTCAACAAGTTGATAATAATAAGCAAATTTCTTAACTGTTGGTTTCTTTAATGATGGGAACATCTCTAAACCTTTTTTTAAATCAACATTAAAATAGGCATTAACTAAGAGAATATTTAAATAATTAATTGTTTCTTCTTTTACTAAATCACTCTTTAAAGATTCTACATCTAAAATAAATTTCTTTACATCACCAGTTATATTTCTTTCTTTTTCCATTTTATGTAAAGGATTAGTAAGCGTATTAATAATTAAAATGACTATTAAAGCTAAAACAATATAACAAATAGCTATAATTGAATAAATTGATTGCTTAGTCAAAATTGTTAAAACTAAGAAAGGAACAAAGCCAAGATAAAGTAACATTGAGCAACTATAAATAGCGGCTTGTTTCTTAGTAAACATGTATTCAGGTAATTTTCTTTTTTTCATACGTAAACCTCTTTTAAATAAAATTATACTCTCTTTTAACGATTTTAATAAAAGAAAATTAGTTTTTCCACTTAAAAAGGCTACCTTTCGATAGCCTTAATATCTTACTTAGACCAAGTATCAATGAAATTTAATGAAATAGTTTTTGTAGCTTCATCAAATGTCCATCTATCTTTAACATCTAATTCAATGTTATGAGAATAGAAGTATTCATTTTGTAAATCAGCGACATCATAGACATTAACATCATAATTTGAGTTAGCTTCTTCAAATGGAGCATAACAACAAATAACTTTTGATAATGTTGTAACACCTGAATATCTACCAACGATATTTGAACAATTCTTTTGAGCAGAAACAACTTTTTCTAAGTTAGAACCATAATATAATTCACCTGTAAATGCACAATATCTTACATCCATTGTACCTGCAGAATTTTGGTGAGCTCCGATAATACCTCCAACATAAGTATTACCTTTAACGGTTGCTTTTGAATATACATGGTTAATTTCTAGAACTTCGTTTTCTCTTTCACCATATCTACCAACAACAGAACCTGCATAGTTAGATCCACCTGCTGAAATTGTAGCATCAATATAAATATTAGAGATTCTAGTTGTTCCGTATGAGCCTGATGTAGCTTGAATCATACCAACAATACCGCCGACATCTGCAGTACCACCGATAACTTTATCTGCATCGTTAATTAATGAAACTTGATCAATATTAACTTCAGAACCATTCTTTTCAACGATTTGAGCGATTAAAGCACCATTTCTACCTGATCCTCCAGTTGCAACAACATTTCTTAATTGAATGTTATAGAAATCGCCTCTTTCAGCTTGAGCGATAATACCTGCTCTTTGTTTTCCTGAAGCATTAGTAAATGTTAAGTTTTCAAATCTAACATTTTCTAAAGTACCACCAGAAGCTTTGTTAAATAAGGAAGCACCATTACTTGCTGAAGCAACATTTGCGTTCTTAACAGTATGACCTTTACCATTTAATAAGCCTTTTAATGTGTAATCATTACCTGTCCAAGTAGTTGAAGATAAGTCAATATCTGCTTCTAAAGTATAAATCTTAGTTGATTCGTTACTTGCCGCGAATGCTTTAAATTCTTCTGCAGTTGAAATAGAAACAGTTGAAATTTCTTTTTCATAAACTGCACTAGTAACTTTACCATTTGCGTTAGTTAATACGTAATAGATGTGATAACCTTCATTATTATTATTTTCAAATGAACAAGCAACTGAGTCATCTCTAAATGTGTAACCTTGACCATGTTCTTTAACGTAGTCAGCAGTAATATCACTAATCGCGTCTTTTGAAGATAATGCATAGATTGAACCAGTAACATTAGTTAAGTTACCTTCAATTCGATAACCAGTTTTATTAACAATTACTGAAGCAGTACTTGCACCTGTTCCATCTTTTTCAAAATCAACATTTGCATCTTTACTAGCAACATAAACATAGAATGTTAATGAAGATGATGTTTCACCTAATGTTGCTGTTTTTGTAATCTTATAAACACCAGCTTTTGAAGTCGTAAATTGAGCGATTTCATGATAAGTTGCGTTCTTATCAGAAGCATATTCAACTTTAGTTTTTAAAGAATATGAACTACTTGGTAATAATTTACCATTATAGTCAGAGCCATCTTCAATTTGAACTTCTGGTAAAGTATAAGCTTGGTATTGATCAACGATAATACGTGATTTTTCTAAGCCAAGAACATTCATTTCGCCAAGTTCTGGAGCAGCCGCCTTTACTTTAACAGTAAATGATTGAGTAATAGTTTGTCCATAATAGACAAGTGTTGCAGTTAATGTAACATCTTTATCTTCATTAGGTCTATAAACAATCGCTCTAACAAATTCAGAAGATGAACGAGAATCGTTATATGAAGCACCAATCTTAATGACTGATGTATCAGAAGAACTCCAAGCGACGTTACATCCTAAAATCTTAGTAATAAGGTTAAAGTCTTGATAGACTGCTTCTTCATCAGTATTTAAATATAAAGCGTTTCTAGCAGCCATTAATAAGAAATCTTTATCACTAGTTGCGTTAGCGATTTCTTCATATGGATGAGTATATTCTACGTAGCTAGTTTCACTTAATGAAGCACCAATCTTATGTTCATTACCAAATAATTTAGTTTGGTCTTTAATCTTTAATAAGTTGCCCATATTAATAGAGCCATCTTCATTACGATAAGTTTGATGGACTGTCGTATTGTTTTTACCAGTTAAAGAATAAGAATAAGTAGTCGCTCCACTTTCATCAGTTGTCCAAGTAATAGGTAAAGCTTCAAATACATCACTTGCGACTACTGAAGTTTCTTTAGTACCTTTCTTTGAAGTTACATAACTTGATGCATCAGTATAAGAATCTACTTTATAAGCATTTCCTGCCGCATCATCAAAGATACAATATTCAGCTGAACCTCTATAAGCATCTCCCGCTAAAGAAGAACCACCATTTTTAACTGATAAGATATTTTTATAGTTATTATAGCTATTTTCTGTTCTAGCCATATCAATATTTGATGATTTAGAATCACCATCTAATGTACCAAGAATAATATTACCAAAGTTTGCACTTGTTGAATCATCATCAATAATTGCTGCGTTATTATAAGAAGTAACATTTTCAACTGATAAGACACCTGGGTTAGAGTTATCACCAACACCATGTAATCTATTGTTGAATGAAAGACAGTTAAACATCTTAACGTCGCCTCTCATAGTAGATCCACCTAATTTAAATCCAATACCATCACCATCTCTAGTCATGTATGAATTAGTTTCAGTTTCATCATATGCGGAATTATATTTTTCAAATCTAGCATTATTTTCTGCTTTTGTATTTAATAAATAACCATTTTCGAAAGATACGCAGTTATATAAAGTAATACAACCAATATCACCTGAATCAGTTTTTGCATATAAATCCCAACCATCATCAGAGTTTCTATAAGCGATACATCCATCGAATACGTTACCATAACCAACAGTTAATTTAGCCGCGAAACCATCAGCGTTTTCACCAAATGTTTCATTATCATAGTTATTATATGATGTACAGTTTTGGATGAGGTTGTAGCTTGGCCAATCTTCAATATTTGATTGTTCTGAATTATCACGACCTAATTGTAAACCTGAGTCACGGTTATTATAGAATTCACAATCTGAGACAATATTGTAATTACCAGAGATATACATACCGTTATCACCAGCACCACAGATATCAATATTTGTCCAAAGGATATGATCACCTGCAATAGTTACGCCGCGGTTATTAGAATCAAATCTCATCTTAGAGAAATCAAGTTTAACTTCTCCTTCACCTTTAATAGTTAAAACTTTTTCAAATGAACCTGATGAAATAATCTTAATTCTATCTTCATCACCTAATGAATATGTACCTTGTTTAAGAATAACAGTATCACCTGGTTTTAAAATATCCGCGGATGTTAATAATGTAACAACATCATATGGATTCGCTTCAGTTCCATCACCAGTTTTACTACCAGTAGGAGAAACATAATAAGTAGTTGAAACATTATCATTTACTTTATTAGAATTTGTTGTAATTGGAGTTTTATTTTCTGCCGTTACTTTAGGAGTATTACCTGTAGAGAAAGAAGTAATAGTTAATGCAGATAATAATAAAATTGAACCTTGTAAAAATAATTTTTTCTTCATAAATCTATCATCCCTTTCTATTCATAATCAACGCTAATAGCAAAGATATTAATACCTTTGTTTGAACCAGTATTAATAGTTGTACCATCTGCGTTATAAATAAAGCTACCAATATAATATGTTCCTTTAGTAAATGTATATTCTAAAGTCATTATATTTTTATCAGCTTTTGTAGTTGTTGTTTCAGCAACTGTAACTGCAGTTATTAAGTTTGCATCACTTAATACATTAGCTTTAAAGAAACCTAAAGCTCGTGCATCTAAAGTACTAGATCCACTAGCGAACTTAACTTTTACTGTAGCATTTTCTCCTTCATCAAGAGTAGAGAAATCTAAAGTAACATTATTACTTTCGCTTAATTTATTAGCTAGTTGCCATGCTTTACTATAAGGAGAAGCATCTTTGTCTTTAGCTACCGCTCCAACAAAAGTAATAAATTCACCAAATGTAACATTATTAACCGCTGCACCTGCAGTGAAAGCAGGTGTATATTCAGTAATATTATATGATTCAGGAGTTCTAGCTTGTTTATTAGAAACAGTTGTAGTTACATCAATATAATAGATATTTGCGCTACTATCGAATGAAATATAATAAGTACCTGCACTATCTACTTCAAATGTAGTTTTTGTAACTCCATCAGCAGCTTTATCAGTTGTTGTAATTGCTGTTCCTGTATTATCTAATAAGGAAGCAGCAACTGTTTTTCCTGAACCAGTGCTACTGAAATATAAATCAATAACACTTGCGCCTAGTAAATCAAGTTTTATAACTCTACTAGTTAAGCCACTAGATGCTCCACCAGTTTGTAAAACCTTAGAAGTAGTAACTGAAGTTTCATCAGTTAAAGTGAATGTTTTAGCCTTATCTTTCATTTGGCTACCACTTGATCCTGGAATATATTTCATCACTGTATCAGTAGCGACGCCTTCTTTATCAACTGTTACTAAATCAATATCTTTTGTGAATTTTGAAGTTTCAGTAATAGTTGCAGGATTAAATCTATATACATAAGTTGTAGTTACTTCTTTACTTGCAGTAATTGTATAAGGAACTCCAACACTCTTAGAAGCTTTCACTCCTAATGGATCAGTTTCTTCATAAGTAACTGTTGCTATCTTATCAGTTCCTGCAGTCTTAGTATCAATATCAATTGTTACATCTTCAGCAGTTAATTCTTTAGTTTCTTCATTCGCGTAATGAGCAACAAATTCCCATGTTGAAGAAATAACATCTTTACCTGATTCTTGAGTAAATGTACCTACATCAGATTTTAAAGTAATGCTTACTAATTCATTTGTAACATAAACAAAGACGAAATTAGAAACGTCAAATGTCTTACTATCTCTAGTTAATGTTGTTTTTACCCAGATTTGATAAACACCTGCTGTACTAACTGCAGTTGCATCATCTAATTTAGTATTACCTGAATAATAAGAAACTTCGTATTTATCTTGTTCTAACGCACTAGATAAAGTCCCATCTGCGAGAACTTCTTTAACAGTTAATTTTGAAGCTAAGGAAGTTAAATCTGCAGTTTTATTTTCGCTAGTTAAAGCTAATGTTGCGTCAGCGCTATCGATTGCGACATCAATACCTAATTGGCCGTCATATTCATCAACAACTTCAACAACGTATTCACCATATCTAATTGCTTTATCATAAGTATAAGAAACTGAAATGGTGTATGTTCCGACTGCATCTTTATTATAAGATGATGAATCAATGCTTACTCCTTCGCTAGTTAAAGGTAGTTTTTCATAATAGATAATGCCATCAGATTCATCTGAATATCCGACTCTTAATTCTAAGCCGTCGGTTGAGAAATCTTCTCCTTTATTAAATTTGGTTTTTGCATAACTTGCATCAACAATTAATTTTTCTAACATTTTCTTAACTTCAGAAGAACTAGATGAACTTGAAGAACTTGAAGAAGTAGAAGAACTATCTTGTGATGATGTAGATTCGCTACTACTAGAGGAAGAAGATGGATTTTCACGAGGACCACAGCCAACTGTTGTACCTACTACACTTCCAAGTAAAGCTAAACCACATAAAACTTTTAAATTTTTTTTCATATGTTTTGTTTTTCCTTTCACGATTAATATCTTACAACAATTTGTAACCGCTTTCAATAGCTTGTATACATGTTTTTAATATTTTTTTATCAATTAAAAAGCTGCCATTTTCAGGCAGTTAGTAATTATAAATTTTTTAAGATTTCTTTCTTATCTAATGGAATATCTTTTATTTCTAAATTTGGTCGACCTAAGAAATATCCTTGGACGTAATCTACTCCTAAGGTTTTAACTAATTTAAGTTCTTCAATCGTTTCTACTGATTCAGCCACAACCTTAATATTATTGACTCTACAATAAGAGATAATTGATTTAGCTAAACGTTCTTTATTTTGATCTTTATCAATATTTCTAATTAAAGAACCTTCTATTTTTACTAAAGTTGGATTAAAAGATAAGATCATACCAATGTTATTATATCCAGTTCCATAATCATCTATCGCGTATCTTAAGCCATTATCATTAATGTAAGCAATCTTCTTTTTAACAACATTATTTTGTCCAAAATCTTCTTCAATTAATTCAATGATAATATGATTAAAGTGAGCTTTAAATCTTTTCTTATATTCCTCTAAATCGGGATCCGAAAGAACTTGAGAAGAAATTGAATTAATAAATAATACTTTATCGCATTTACTATCAATAAATTTTTGTGTCGCATTAAATAAAGTAATTCTTTCAATATCATATAATCGATAATACTTTTTCGCGGCATTTAAGACATTAGTTGGATTAAGTCCTTCTAAAGTAGGTCTCATTAAAGCTTCGTAACCTAAGACTTCCCCACTATTAATATCGACAATTGGTTGATAAGCAAAATCGACTGATTCATTAAGTATGAGTTTATTTAAATCATCATACATAACGCTTTCATTCTTATACATTGATAATATTTCTTCATTAAATATATTAATCTTATTTTTACCATCATTTTTAGCCGAATATAAAGTATAATCCGCTCTTTTACGAACTTCTTCATAAGAAATTCCTTTTTCTCTACGGCAAACACCGACACTTAAAGAAATATAAACTTTCTTATTGAATATATCGATGTATTCATTCTTAATTTTTTCTAGTTCTTCAATTATTAATTTTTCTTCCTTTAAGTCAGTATAATCATATAGATAAATAATAAATTCATCACCAGAAACATGACACGTTTTCACATTATTAAATTTAGATTCAATTTGAGTTAGATATGAGCCAACCTTCTTTAAATAAGTATCACCTAAATCATGACCATATTGGTCATTGAGGAATTTTAAATTATCAACATCAAGAGAGAAAAATGAACCAGTTCCTTCTCTTTCAAAAAGAGGTTGAACTTTATTTCTAAATCCTCTTCTATTTAATAAACCAGTTAAGACATCATAGTCTCTTTCATGTGCGATTCTTTCTTTTTCTTGATATTCACGCGTTAAATCAATTAAAGAAGCAATTACCCCTTCATCTTGAGAAACGATCTTAAGTCGAACATAATATTTATGATTAACAAAGAAAACTATTTCTCCTGATGATTTTAAAATTTCTTCATCAAATCTATCATATGTAGAAGAAATAATATCATTTTTTAATGACATTAGTTTAGCAATAAAAGTTCTTGAACTTAATTCTTCTTGGAAAGAAGGAATATTTAGCATATCAAAGAATTGGTTAGAAATAGTAACTTTATCATCTTTTTTAGAATATTCAAAGAAGGAAATAGTATAATCAGAATCTTCAACTAAACGATTAAGTTTATTATTTAACGAAATATTACGGCTCGATATATCATTAATCTTTGTTAATAAATTATCGACTTCTAAGACATTAGTCATAGGTAGATTTAAAATATTTAAATCATTTAACGAATTAGATACGCGTACTATTGGTCGAGAAATTAAATAAGCAATTAAGATATAGATTAAAATAATAATAAAGAATGAAATACCATATATTAATACTACTTCAATTCTAGTCGTATAAGAAACGCTGAAAAGATAATCGGACGCGACCATTCCAACTATATACCAAGTTTCTCCATCGATATTCTCTCCATTATAAAGATCAATTTTTTCTTCATAGTAGAATGTTTGATTTCCATTATTATAGAATTGCTTAGTACCTTCATAAAGAGAATCTTCTAGTTCTACATCATCTAAATCAGGTAAAGAATAATCGACATAAGCTTTAAAACCATCTTGATAATTATTATTTACTTTTTTAATAAAAGCAAAGTTAATATCTTCTTCCTCCGTATTTAATTTAGATAAAGAATCTCTTAAATAAGTTTCTGTAATACCAATACCAAATACTCCTAAACATTTATCATTAAAATAGAAAGGAATAGAATAAGTTAATACCTTATTATGCGCGACTCTAGTTAAAGATGACCAATATCCATGTATTGAAGAATTTTCATTAGAAGGAGAAATATATTTAATCGCATTATCAACAAATTCATAATTACTTATTGAACTATAGTCATTTGAATCGATATTTTTATCAATTACATAGCCCTCTGTTGAATAATATCTCCATACATCATATGGTGCGTAAAGAACTTCAATTTCATTATTAATTACTCGACCAGGTTTAGTTGTTCTAATATATGTTAAGAGATTATTATCATCATTTTCAAAATTATTATTTAAAATAAAATAAGCATCATTAACATGGTTATTTTGAATGAGTTCAGGAATTAAATTACATGTGTAATATAAATAATCTTTTGCATCATCTGAATTAGAAATAATATCATCAACTGTTTTATTTTTTTCTTCTAAATAAGTATTAGTCTTAGAATTTAAAGATGAACTAAATGATTCTAAATTAGTCCAAGATGAAGTAATTAATGTTTCTAAATAATTCTTTCTTACAGTAACGCCGTTTTTAAATGAAGAGATTAAGGAAACATCGATAGTATTTTTAATCACGCTAAAATAAAGTACGCTTATAACAACAATACTTTGAACTAATGTTACTAGGATAATTGGAGTAATTATTCTAGCGTTAATACTTTTACGATATTTTTTTAAACGTGAAAACATAATACTTACCTATTTATTTAAACTGTTGAACCATTCTTCAAATTTTGTTTCTGAAGTATATTCTTCTATCGCTTCTTCTTGTGAAGAAGATTTTATTACATTCGCGCGAGCTTCTTTAGAAATAGTATCTAAACTCGTCTTTAATTTATTACGTAAAGAAGTTCCACCTTCACCAACAATATTAGTATACATTGTAGAATTATTTATAACATTTTTGGCCACTGTAAAGCTTTGTTTAAATTTAGAATCGCTTTGAGAAGCAATAAATTCATAACTAAAGCCATCATTAGTCGCTGGAAAATAACCAGTTTCATTTGAAAAAGATCTAATATTATCTTTTTCTGATAACCATTTTAAGAAACTAGCCGCGGCAGATTCTTGTTCTTTATTCGATTTAGTAATGCAAAATCCAGCTCCTTGGCTTATCGCGACATCCGCGCCGCCATCAAATATTGGAGCTTTAATAACCTCACATTCAATATCATAAGATTCACTATCTGAAATAACGACATTTGAAGGAAAATAGCCTCCAGAAGAAGTTGATCCTACATAAGCAATGATATTACCTGATTTAATATCACCGCTTCTAAAAGAACTTTCAGAATAAAAATATCCTTTTACATATGGAACGTAATAACATTCCCATAATTTTTTAAAAACTTCTTTATCGTAGTTAATGCCATAATTATTATTTTCATCATATCTTAAGATATCAATACCTAATTGTTTAGCACCTACCACAAAATAATTATCAAGTGAATCACGTCCAAAGAAAGCTTTACCGGTTTGTTCATAATATTTTTTTGAGGCATTAATAATGCCTTCATAAGTCCTTAATTCTTCATAACTTATCGCATAATTAGGATAATTTTTATTAAATTTATCTAAATCAGTTTTATTAATATATAAAGCTTCAGTCGATTTGGACATTGGAAGAATTTTATATTCATTACTATTAGGTAACTTACCTTCATTTAAGAATTCTTCATTATAATTAGAAAATTCTTCAGTAGAAAAATAATCATTTAAAGAAGCAATTTTACCTAATTTATCTAATTCATATGCTGTATCAGGGTAGGCTAAAAATATATCTGGCATTGGATCAGAACCAAGTTTTTCACTCGCGGAATCCGTAAGAGCGTTAAGTAAATCATTAACATTTTTACCTTGTGATTGACTTGAAACTGCAATTTTAAGTTCTTTACCACGAGTTTCATTAAAATTATTAATGAGATCTTGGAAACTTGCTTCTGTATTACCGTTATAATAAGTCCAGATTTTTAAACTAAAATATTTATTTGAAGTTGTTTTTCCGCATGAGCAAATACTAACTAATGTTAATAAGCTCAAGAGAATATTAATTTTTTTGTTATTCATATTTCACCCTATTATACAATATATTTTACTTAGCAAATTAAAATAAATAATTAATCTTGCCAAACTTTATTCGCGATTTTCTTCACTAAGAGTAATTTTTGATATTGTTCTTCTTCAGTAAGTTTATTACCTATCTCACAGCTAGCAAATCCACATTGAGGAGAAAGGCATAATTTCTCTAATGGATGAAAGAAACTTGCTTCTTTAATTCTTCTAATCACGTTTTCTTCATCTTCAAGTTTAGGTGATTTAGTAGTAATTAAACCTAAGACAACATATTTATCTTTTGGAATATATTTTAAAGCTTCAAAGCCTCCACTTCTCGCATCATCATATTCTAAATAAAATGCATCGACATTTTCTTTATTAAAAACATATGGAGCTACTCTATCATAAGGACCGCTAGAAGCATAAGTAGAATGGAAATTACCACGACAAATATGCGTATTAATAAACATATCTCCTGGTTTAGAAGAAATGACTTCATTATTCACATCAACAAATAATTGTTTAATTCTTTCTAATCCTTCTTCATCGGTATTAAATACTCTTAAAGCAGATTCATCTAAAAGAAGTCCCCAAGAGCAATCATCAAATTGTAAATTTCTACATCCTGCTTTATAAATATCTTGAATAAATAATTTATAGCAAGAAATTAAATCAGTTATAACTTCTTTTTCATTTTGATAATATTTAAAAGTATTTTCTCTAGCAAAAGGCATAATTAATTGTTCAAGGAATTGAGCTGGAGAAGGAATGGTAAGTTTTGCAATGTGATTTTCATCTTCAAATTGTTTTAAAAAAGTAAAATGACGAATGAAAGGATGATTTCCGTTATAACTTAATTTAGATACTAAATAAGTATCATCAATAAGAGCTTGTTCATCGTGAAAAGGTAAACCTGTATTTGTTTTATGATGTTCAATACCTTTAAAGCCCCACATAAAATCTAAATGCCAAGCTTGTCTTCTAAATTCACCATCAGTTAAACAATGAAATCCAAGTTCTTTTTGCTTATTAACTAAACGAGTAATTTCTTCATCTTCAATACGAGTTAATTCATCAAAACTTATCTCATTAGCTTCATATTTTTTTCTTGCTTCTTTAATTTTATGTGGTCTTAAAAAAGATCCAACATAATCATATCTAAATGGCGTTCTCATCATTTGCCTCCAATACTTCTAAGTAAATTTTTGCATGGTATTTAGCCATATCTAAATTTAAATCTAGATAATTGCCGCATTCAACAGGACTTTGTCCAGGAATAGTCCCTTCATAAGAAATAATAAATTTCATACATGCAATAACTGCTTTTTTAGTTTCTTCAATATCTTCTTTACCTTTAAAGATTAAATAAAAACCAGTTCTACAGCCCATAGGACCAAAATACATCGTTTTGTCTTTATAATTATTTCTAAAAAATGTCGCGCCTAAATGTTCAATTGTATGTAGAGGCGCCGTATTTAATACTGGTTCAAAATTTGGTCTAGTAAAACGTAAATCATATGTAGTAAAAGTAAAACCATCCATTGTATCAACTCTAGAAACATATAATCCAGGAAGTAATGTTAAATGATTTACTTCAAAGCTTTTAATTTTTTCCATAAAATATTCTCCGTATTCATTAGTAATAATTATAATATGCAAAATATCTTCTTGAAAAGAATTAATTACTCATTTTATTAAAAGAAAAAGGACTGATATTTAAATACCAATCCTCTTATAATCTTACTGGTGCCCCCTGCCAGAATCGAACTAGCGACGGATCCTTACCATGGATCTGTTATACCATTTAACTAAGGGGGCAATCGCTTATTTATAATATAAATAAATAAGCAATATGTCAATTATTTTTAGTAATTACTTAACTAATTCTCCATAGAGATTATAATGATCACATGATGTAATCTTTACATTTACTATTTGGCCTTCTTGTAAAGGTTCAAAACTAGTAAAAATAATTTCTCCATCGATATCATCAGGTGCGTTCCAATGGCTTCTTAATGAATAAGTATTTGATTCATAATCATAGCTTAAAACAATACCTGTATGAATAGACGAAAGTTGTTTTTTATTTTGCATTAATGAAATATGTTTTTGAATACGCATTATTTCATTATAACGAGCGATTTTTACTTCTTCATCTACTTGATTAGGGAAGTTAAATGACTTAGTTCCATCTTCACGAGAATAAGTAAATGCACCTAAATGATCAAATTTCATTTCTTTAACAAAGGAAACTAGTTCATTAAAATCTTCATCAGTTTCACCAGGGAAACCAACAATTAAAGTTGTTCTTAAAATCGCATTAGGAACTTTTTCTTTAATCTTGTTAAATAAATTAGTGAGAAGTTCTTTATCTCCTCTTCTATTCATCGCTTTTAAAATCTTAGTCGAAGAATGTTGAATAGGTATATCAAAATAAGGAGTTAAACGTGATTCTTTACCCATGAGGTCAATTAATTCATCTGAGATTTCATCTGGATAAAGATATAATAAACGAATATATTTAAATTCTTTAATTTTTAATAATTCTTTTAATAAGGTGACGATATCATATTCACCAATATCTGATCCATAACGAGTAGTATCTTGAGAAATAACGATTAATTCTTCTACTCCTTGGTCTTTAATCATATTTGCTTGAGAAATTAAATCATTTAAAGGGACACTTCTAAATCTACCTCTAATTAATGGAATCGCGCAGTAAGTGCAACAGTTGTTACATCCTTCGGAGATTTTTAAATACGCGCTATAAGAGGAGGTGGAAAGAACACGTTTAGATAAATCTAAATAACCTTCTAATGCCTTCTTATTTAATAAATTACCAATTAATTCAGCAATCTTATCATATTCATCAATGCCGATAAATAAATCAACTTCTGGTAATTCTTTTTCTAATTCTTCTTTATAACGTTTGACTAAACAACCAGTAACAATTAATGTTTTATTAAGTTTTCCCATCTCAATAATTTTATTAATTGATTCTTGTTTTGATGCATTAATAAAGCCACATGTATTAACAATAATGACATCTGCTTCATTAACGTCTAAAGTAATTTCAAACTTATTTCTTCTCATCAATGATAAAATCATTTCTGAATCGACTAAGTTTTTGCTACATCCTAATGATACTAAACTTACTTTCATAACTCTCCTTTAAATTATCTTTAATTCTTCCATTATTTCTTTTGCTCTTATGGCAATCGGAAGTTCTCTTTCTTTTACTAATTTAGCGATTCCTTCATCTTTTAATTCTTGATACATCTTAATAGCTTCATCAATATCTTTATGTAAGATATCGTTAATATATCCATCACCTTTTGATTCATGATGAATATGTGTTTTAGAAACCGTTCTTACTAAATAATAATGATTGACATTATGTCTTTTTAAAAGATTATAATAATCATCTACTATCCCAATTTTAGTAATGATTTCACATTTATAACCAATTTCTTCATCTAGTTCTCTTATAAGAGCTTGTTCAGGAGTTTCGTTTTCATCGATTCCTCCACCTGAAGTTTCAATATAATCTCTTAACCCAAAGAAATCTTCGCCATAAATTTTTAAGATGATCACTTTGTTATTTTCATCTAAAACAATTCCACGTGCGATTTCTCTAGTATGAGTAATACCTTCAAAAGGATATTGATCATCGACTAAATTATTTTTTATTTGGTTCATAATTATATACCATCTTTTCTTTACCTTTATAGAAGATTTTATCAATGATACCTCCACCTAGACATAAGGTACCATCATAAAATACTGCCGCTTGTCCTGGAGTAACTGCTTTATAAGGTTCATCATAAGTTAATTTTATGGTGTCTTTACCAATAAATTCTAAAGTGCAACCTTGATCAGCTTGTCTATATCTAAATTTAACTCCAACATGAATTTTTCCTACTGGTTTATCTTTTGCTGTCCAGTTAATCATCTTAATAATCGCTTCATCAGAATTTAAATATTCATTTTCATCACCTTGTGCGACATAAAGAATATTCTTTTGGACATTTTTACCAACCACAAACCAAGATTTTGGATCAATACCTTTAATTCCTCCAATTCCTAAGCCTCGTCTTTGACCTAAGGTGTAATATAAAACGCCGTCATGATGACCGACAATATTATTTGAAACAATATCAACGATATTACCTTTTTTACTAGGTAAATAATTATTTAAAAATTGTTTAAAGTTTCTTTCACCAATAAAACAAACACCGGTTGAATCCTTTTTAGTCGCAACTTCAAGTCCTAATTCACTTGCAATTTTTCTAACTTCCGTCTTATCAATATCACTTAAAGGAAATAAGCATTTTGATAATTGATATTCATTAACTTGTGATAAAAAATATGTTTGATCTTTATTAGAATCAAAACATTTATGCATTTCAACTCGACCATCTTCTTTATCTACTCTTTTTGCATAATGTCCTGTCGCGATAAAATCAAATCCTTCTTTTAAGGCAAACTCTAAGAATTTATCGAATTTAATATATTTATTACAGAAGATATCTGGATTTGGTGTTCGACCTAATTTATATTCATCTAAGAAATATTTAAAGACATTGTCCCAATATTCTTTAACAAAATCGATACGATATAATTTAATACCTAATTTATCCGCGACTTTTAAAGCATCTTCATAATCTTTTTCTTGAGGACATTGAGAATCATTTAAAGTAGGATTACCTAAAAAATCACCATTCGCGATGGCATCCCAGTTTCTCATAAATCCTCCAGAAACTTCATAACCTTGTTTAATTAATAAATAAGCCGCGACGGCAGAATCGACTCCGCCGGAAAGACCAACCATTACTTTCTTTTTTTCCATACTATAAATCCTCGCTATCGATGGTTAAGGTAAAAGGACCATCATTTAATAAATTAACTTTCATATCGGCACCAAAGACACCTTGTTTACATAAAACTCCTAAACTTCTAATATATGATAAAGTAAAATCATATAACCTAGATGCGGTTGTTGGTTCTAACGCTTTAACAAAGCTAGGTCTTCTGCCCTTTTTTATATCCGCGTATAAAGTGAATTGAGAAACACAAAGAATTTCTCTTTTTCCATCTAAGAACGCTAAATTTGTTTTACCATTTTCATCTAAAAATATTCTTAATGAAATGATTTTATCAATTACTTTTTTAATTGTTTCTTCATTATCACCTTGGGTGAAACCAACTAAAAGTAAAAGACCTTCGTCAATTGAAGAATATAATTTATCATCAATAGTTACTGATGCATTTTTGACTACTTGTAAAACAACTTTCATATATAAAACTCCCTCTAATATTATAATTATAAATTATAATCAATAAAGAAGATTTTATTTATTTTCATTTTTTATTATGGTTTGTTAGCGTATATTTTACTAAAAAAGAGCCAGAAAGGCTCTAAGATAAAATTTTATTTAAGACATAACCAATGTCTTCATGAAAAACGTAATCTGCGTTTTTATCCGCGAACGTGCTTTCTTTATTTATCACAATTAATGTTTTGCCATGGAAATATTCGATATAACTCGCGGCAGGATAAACGACTAAAGAAGTTCCTCCAACAACCATTACCTCTGCATTAGAGATTGCTTTAATCGCCTTATAAACAATGTTTTCATCTAATGCTTCTTCATATAAAGTAACATCAGGTTTAACTAAACCTCCGCATGAACAATATGGCACTTTCCCTAATGAAAGCATCTCATCTAAAGAATAGAATTTATGACATTTTAAACAATGGTTTCGTTCAATAGATCCATGAAGTTCAATGACATTTTTTGAAGAAGCTTTTTGATGAAGTGCATCAATATTCTGCGTAATTATTGTTAAGTTATGTTCTTTTTCATAATTAGCTAAAGCGATGTGAGCTAAGTTAGGTTTTGCGTCTTTATTAATCATAAATTTGCGGTAAAAATCATAAAAAGTTTTTGTATGAGTATAAAAATACGTACTAGATAACATCACTTCATAAGGTTCATCATATTGGGATTTTAATTCATAAAGGCCATCTTTAGAACGAAAATCTCTGATACCAGAATTAGTAGAAACGCCAGCTCCACCAAAGAAAACAACATTACTTGCTTCTTTAAGAATTTTATTTACTTCTTGATATTTATCCATATTATTGAACTATTTCATGAATGATTGGTAAAACTTTAATAGGATCACTTGATAATTTAAAAGCAAGTTCTGCTTCTTTCATAATATCATCAAAATTATCGATGTTAGTATGTAAGACACATAAAGTATCGCCTACTTCAACGTGATCACCAACTTTTTTATTTAAGATAATTCCGCTAGCAAAATCGATCTTATCTTCTTTAGTAGCTCTACCAGCTCCTAGTTTCATTGCAGAAACACCGATTTCAAGTGCGTTAATTTCATTTACATAACCACTTCTAGAAGATTTAAGTTCAACAATATGTTTTGCTTTAGTAAATTTTTCAGGGTGATAAATATAACTCTTATCTCCACCTTGAGCTTCAACTAATGCAGCTAATTTATCGAGAGCTTCTTTAGATTCAATCTTAGTTTTTAAGAGTTCAACACCTTCTTCATGAGTTGAAGTTCTTCCTGCTTGCATAAGCATAATCGCCCCAGCATTAATACATAATTCAACTAAATCAGATGGGCCGTGGCCATTTAAAGTATTAATTGCTTCAATTACTTCTAATGAATTACCGATTGCTCTACCTAAAGGTTGGCTCATATCAGTTAAAATTGCACGTGTATCTCTATGAAGTTCATCACCGATATCAACCATAGTTCTCGCTAATTCACGAGCCGAATCGATATCCTTCATAAATGCTCCTGAACCAAATTTAACATCAAGAAGAATAGTATCACTACCGGAAGCTAATTTTTTTGACATGATAGAAGAAGCAATTAAAGGAATCGATTCAACAGTTCCTGTAACATCTCTTAATGCATATAACTTTTTATCAGCTGGAACTAAAGATCCAGTTTGACCAACAATAGCGATACCAATATCTTGAACTTGTTTAATAAAACGATCTTTTTCAATCGCAATAGTTACGCCTGGAATAGATTCTAATTTATCTAGCGTTCCACCTGTATGACCTAGTCCTCTACCTGACATTTTTGCGACATTAACGCCGCAAGAAGCTACTAATGGACCTAAAACTAAAGAAGTTTTATCACCAACACCACCGGTCGAATGTTTATCAACTTTTTTACCTTTAATCATACTTAAATCGATTGTATCACCTGAATATAACATCGCATTAGTTAAATAACCAATTTCTTTTTTATTCATGCCATTAAAGCAAATTGCCATCGCTAAAGCGGAAGCTTGATAATCCGGAATTTCTCCTTTTGTATAACCTTGAACAAAGAAATCAATTTCTTCTTTAGTTAAAGGCTCATTTTCTCTTTTTTTAATAATAATATCGACCATTCTCATAAAATAAATCTCCTTTTGAGTCACTAGTAAATTATACAATAAATTTATTCTTTTGAAAATATCCTATTTTCCCTTTAAAAAGAAAAAGTCGCCTTTAAGCGACTAAGACTAATTAAGCGTGTTTTCTAGTGAATTTTCTAATTAAAATTCTAATTCGTGCATAGATATCATAAAGAAATGAATTTTCTCTTCTTGTGATACGACGATAATTATAATAAGAATGAGCTTCTTCAACGCATTTAACTTTTAAAAGTTCTCCACCTTCTAAATCTCTTTTTGCCATTGCTTCAGTAAAAGAAGCTTTAATTTCTTTTATTTCATCTATTACATTCGCGTTAAGCGCATTTTCCCAGAAATATTCTTCATACATGATATTATCGTACTTCCAAGGTTTAAAAGTTAAATTGTAATGAACTAAAGAAGGAATATAATTTTCTCCTAATGGCATCTTATTCCAAGTGGTATCTAAATAATATACTTGATCTTTACAAAGAACATTTAAGCAATCTTGATCAGGTGCGACATCAAATTTAAATTTATTTAATGTCGAAATAAATTTTTCTTCTAAATTTACTTCTCTAAATTTCTTTAAATTTAAAATCATTACGCCAGAATTAAAATAATTAGTATATTTAATACCTAATGCTTCTTCGACATAAAGAATAAATTCATCGATAATTGATACAGCATAATCTGGAACTGCACCGACTAAGTTATCACCAATATCAGTGTTATATAATTTTGCAATATCATCTAAAACTACAATATCACTATCCATATAAAGAACTTTATCTTCATTTGGTAATAAGCTTTGAGTAAAGATACGATAATAGATCGCGCGAGAATAATAATCTCTAATTGGTAAATCTTCAACCATTGTTTGGGCTTTAAGGGCACACGAAATAAAATTTACTTTTGAGTTAGAAGTATTAAACTTATTTAATAATTCAATTGAATCAAGGTGTAATCCAGGATTAAAAATATAAAAGATATAAAAATTATCTTTTGATGCATGCTTTAAAATTGAAGTTAATGTGACTGATAAAAATTTTGCATAGTTATCATCAATAGTAAATACTAAAGGAATTCTTTTCATTTTTTTCTCCTTATTTTGCGTTACTAACGAATCGCAAAAATAGTATAAAGAAAAATTTAATAAATTAAAAACAAATTGTTATATTTTAAGTCCACTCTTATAAACTTGAAAAATAGAGAATAAATTTCTTATTCTATTAATAAAAGAATAGGCCTCTACTAGAAGTAGAATATGCCCGATTTAACAAAAAATCTTAGGTTATATTTCAAACCTAAGATTAACAAATTTATTTAGCTTGTTCTTTTTTCATCGCGTTACGTTTATAATGCGCGGATAAATTTCTTTTAATGATCGAATAAGAAATTCCTCCAATACCTATTAAAGCAACGATAGATAAGAATATATAAATAGGAGTCATATCAGTATAAGCTTTAACTTGTCCCCACATAATAATAACTGCATCGTTATAATCACCAAAGTCATTCATAATCGCGCAACGAGCGATAATTTCTTCGCTTGGATATTGTGTTTCAAGTTGGTTTTCGCTACCTAAGAAAGGATAGATGATTGCTTCTCTATTTTCGTCTTCAAATGAGCCTTCAAATAAATGGCTTAAATCATAACCAACATTTTCTTCCCAACTATCGACTAAAGAATTACCTTCACTATCGACTACTAAAGTATTTAATTGTTCATCTTCTAAGCAGTTATAGAATTTACCATTTAATGAAACGATATCACCTTCAGAATAAGCATATTCTTCATCATATTCTTCAAGTTCAAAATATTCTTCATTAGTTGGTAAGATACCTTCTTCTGTATCTTTAATACACATATATAACTTATTATCATAATAGACGTAATCGCCATATTCTTCTTCTGGATAATAATAGTAAGTAATATAAGGATCATATGAACCTACCCCATAATTAGACGCGGCTAAATTATAAATATCATCACCAACTACAAATGGTGTATAACCGATATAATCCATATTATCCGCGGCAGAAGAAGGATCAGATAAGAAATCTAAGAACTTATAAGCGAGTTCTTTATTCGCTCCTTTAGGAGTAACCCATCCATCATACCAGATGTTACCTCCATCATTAGGAACTTTATATTCTAAGACTTTTCCATATTCTTCTAAAGCAGTTTGCATTGAATATACGGCGTCACCACTCCAAGCTGTATTTAATTTAATTTTACCAGTGATAATATCATTTTTACCTGAATCAACTTCAAAGCCAAAGATATTATCTTTTAAAGAAATTAATTCATTTTTAACATTTTCAATTTTTTCTTTGTTTTCTTGATCACTTGTCGCGCTTCCATCTAATTTAAAATCAAATGTATCTTGAACTAAAGCATTATAAGCTTCATAAGTTTCTTCGCTAGGCGAAGATAAATAAGCATCCATTACTTTCTTAAAGTTTTCATCTTGAGAATAATAATGCATTAAGCCAACAACGAAAGTATCTCTCATTGAATTCTTAATCGAAATTAAATCTTTATAATCACTATTCCATAAGATATCCCAACTCATTACATCATCTTGAATTTTTCCGTCATTGACGCTTGGATCATAGATAATACCTAATGTACCCCACATGTAACCAACTGCATAATCACTTAAATTAGTTTGTTTACCGTTAAGAGTAACAGACATGTTTTCAAGCTTTTCTTGTAATGTTGGTGAAACATAAGAATAATAATTAGGAATATTTTGTTCTTTATTAACTAATGGTTCAAGTAAGTTATTCTTCACCATTTTTTGAAGCATATATTCAGAAGTACAAATTAAATCGTATGTTCCTTCTTTTTGTAAAGTGAATTGGTTATACATTGTTTCATTAGTATCATATGTATAATAATTAACTTTAACTCCATACATCTCTTCAAATTCACCAATTAAATCACGAGAATCATCTTCACCTTGAGAAATATAATCTTCACAGTTATAGATAGTTAAAGTTTGACCTTTAAATTCATCACTAACTAGTTCTTCACCTTTAACTGGAGATACATTACGAGAATTTATCGCAACACTTGATGATAATAATAAAATTAATGAACTAGCGATTAATAAATTCTTATTCATCATTACTTCCTCCTACTTGAAGCGATTTTATTCGCTTTTTTATTATTATAAATAGTAATACCAATAACAAAAGCAAGAACTACTAAGAAAATGAGAGTAGTTAAAGCTCTTACTTCAGCTGGAATTGGGTGTTTTGCGACAATCTTTTGAATATATGTTGAAATAGTTTCAAAAGAAGGTTCTTTTAAATATTGAGTAATGACAAAGTCATCTAAAGATAATGTAATAGAAATTAAGAAACCAGATAAAATACCAGGAATAATTTCTGGAAGAATTACTTTAAATAAACCTTGCATTGGAGTTGCACCTAAATCTAAAGCTGCTTCATATGTATTTGGATCCATTTGAGCGAGTTTAGGTTTAACATTTAAATAAACAAATGCAACAGTTAAAACGACATGACCAATTAATAAAGTAAAGAATGTATAGCTTGTATTAATAGTTTTAAAGACAACTGCAAGAGATAACGCCATAACAATTTCTGCGTTAACAACAGGAAGTTGAGTCATTGTTTCAACGGTCTTTTTATATTTTCTTGATGCGTAGAAAGTACCAATCGCACCTAATGTACCTAAGATAGTTGAAACAACGGCCGAAACTACGGCAATTAAGAAAGTATTTCCTACCGCGGTCATGAGTTTTGTATTTTGAAATAATTTAACATATAAACCAAAGCTAAAACCAGTCCAACCTAATTCATTTGATTCAGTAAATGAGAAAATCATTAAGATGATAATAGGTGCATACATTAATAATAAGATAAAGTACATATAGAATTTCGCGAGTACTTTAGTGACATTCTCTTTTGATACTTTATGAGTTTTTGGATCGATGAAGAAATTTTTAATTTTAGTAAATGGATTAGATTTTTTATTAGAAACATTTTCTACCATATAGATCTTCTACCTCCTTCATCTTTTGAGAATTTTCTTTGGATAAAGACACTTAAACCAATTAATAAGAGCATGATTAAAGCCATAAATGATCCAAAGTTCCAATCAGCTTGATTGAAATATAAGTCGATATAACTACCAAATAAAACAACGTTATATTCAGAAAGAATATCTGAGATGACGTAACTTGATAAAGTAGGCATAAAGACCATGGTTGCCGCGGAAACAATTCCTGGCATTGTCATTGGGATAATTACCTTAAAGAATGTTTGAAATGAGTTTGCGCCTAAATCTTTACTTGCTTCAATTTGGGAACGATCCATTTTTAACATCGTTGTATATAAAGGTAAAATTGTAAATGGTAAGTAGTTGTAAACTAAACCAATAATAGTTGTTAATGTTGATTGTGAACCAGTAGAAATACCAATCCAGTTTAAAACATCTCTAGTCGCGGATGTTCTAATGACGAAATTAATCCACATAGGCATAATAAACATCATAACGATAACCGCGGATTTATTGTATTTTTTATTCGCAAGAATCATCGCGAGAGGATAACCAATAATTAAACAAATAACGGTATTAATAATCGCGAATGATAAAGAAATTAATAAGACATTGATATTAGAAGAATCAGAGAAGAACTTAGTTAAATTATCGAAAGAGAATGATCCACCTTTATTAGTGAAAGCATAATAAACGATAAATAAAACAGGAACGACAACGAAGAGAACTAAGAATAAAAAATATGGAATTGATAAATATTTTCTCTTAAATTTCATACTTAGATAAATCCGCCTTTAATTTTAATTTGATCTTAGGAGAATCAATTTTAACGCTGACAGTATCATTTTCATTCCATGTCCATTGAGTATCAACTACAAAGTCTTCTTCATCTTCTGTTCTTACAATTAATTGGTAATGGTCACCTTTCCAAACCATTTGGATAATATTACCTTGAATGTTACCTTCGTCTAAATTATCAGAAATTTCAATATCACCCATATCGACTTCTGCGATAACATCTAAGTCATTTAAATCATATTTCTTTGTTCCATCTTTAGAAACTAAGTAACCTTCTTCATCTAAAGAAGATCCTTCTAATAATGTTGTTACATCACAATCCCAAGAGGCACCAGCAAAAACAACTTGATTATTCTTATTAATATAAGCATCTTCATAAACGTTAGAAACAAATTCTCTAGTCATAATTTGAATTAAAGAAGGTTCAATTGTTAATGAGATTTCTTCGCCGACTGGATGATCAATAGTAGATTGAATTTCTACTTCGTAATTACCGACCATCGCAGTAAATTGATAATGAATACCTTTAAAGATTTTATTGACGATTTTTGCATCAATGACACCTTCGCCTTTTGGATTCATCTTAATATCTTCAGGTCTAATTACTACATCAACTTTTTCGTTCTTAGGGAAATCATCAATACAATCCCAAGATGCACCTAAGAATCTAACTTTCTTTTTACCAATCATTGTACCTAAATAAATATTTGATTCACCGATAAAGTCTGCAACGAAAGCATTTTTAGGTTCATTATAAATATCCATTGGTGTACCAATTTGTTGAATTTGGCCATCTTTCATAACAACGATTGTATCTGACATTGTTAAAGCTTCTTCTTGGTCATGAGTAACATAAATAAAAGTAATACCGAGTTTACGATGCATTTCTTTTAATTCAAGTTGCATTTCTTTTCTCATCTTTAAATCAAGCGCGCCTAAAGGTTCATCAAGAAGTAAGATTTCTGGTTCATTAACAATTGCACGGGCAATCGCGACTCTTTGTTGTTGACCACCTGATAAAGTTGTAACATTACGATTTTCAAATTGTTCTAGATCAACAATTTTTAAAGCTTTAATAACTTTTGTATCTATCTCATCACGAGTATAGTGTCTAAATTTTGTAACTTTTTCACCACGTTTATTAGTTACTTCATAAGGAACTTTCTTAAGTTTAAGACCAAATGCAATATTATCGTATACATCTAAATGTGGAAATAATGCATATCTTTGGAAAACAGTATTTAACGGTCTTTTATATGGTGGAAGTTGGGCGATATCTTCACCATTTAATAAGATTTGGCCACTTGTTGGAACTTCAAATCCTCCAATCATTCTTAATGTAGTTGTTTTGCCACATCCAGAAGGGCCTAAGAAAGTAACAAATTCTCCCTTTTTAACATAGAGATTAAAGTTTTCAACTGCATATGAATCATCAAAAACTTTATTAACATTTTTTAATTCTAAAATAATATCATTGTTTGCCATTTTGCTTCTCCTTATTAATTACATTTAAAAGTTTGGTGGGCTTGAAACCCAAATAACTTTTGCGATTTTATCTTTAACATTTTTAAGATAATGATTCTTTGAACTATCAAAGTAGAAAGTCTCCCCTTTTTTTACTTTGATTTTTTTACTATCGATGCAAAGAAGTATTTCTCCTTCTAAAACATAGCCGAATTCTTGTCCTTCATGAGGATAATCTTTTTCAGTTTCACTATGCGGATAAATCGAAACTAAAATTGGTTCCATCTCATTCTTTTGTGCGTTATTAACTAACCAAGTAATTTTATAACCATCATAATCTTTTTCAATATAATCATTAGTTGAAAATACGATTTGATCACTTGATTGTTCAGAAAAGAAATCACTTAAATTAGTTCCAAGCGCATTAACTATATCAACTAAAGTTGAAATGCTTGGTTCAGTTAAATCATTCTCAAGTTGAGAGATATAACCTTTAGTTAAATCAGTACGATCCGCGAGTTCCTCTTGGGTCAAGTTATATAAGGTTCTAAGCTCTTTAATCTTCTTACCTATTTTCATGAAATCACCTTCTTAAAGTTTAAAGATTTTAACAAATAAGTTTAGTAATTCTAAACCTAACGAAAGCATTATAAACAAGTGATTTTTTAGTTGCAATAAAAATATATTAATATTTAAAGATTTTAAACAAAAAGTTTAGTAATTATTAACTACAAAAAAACTAGGTGTCTAGTCAGCCAATAAAAAAAGTGAACCCGAAGGTCCACTTTATTTACTTCATAGAATTAATAATGATTTCTACGAGCCATTTCTGATTTGAGTTTTCTCTTCATACCTGGCTTTAAATAGAATTCGCGTTTTCTTGCTTCTTGAAGGGTTCCAGCTTTGTTAACTTGTCTCTTGAATCTGCGTAATGCGTCATCTAATGATTCGTTTTCTCTAACGACTGTTTTTGGCATTTGTTTCACCCCTTTTTTCAACCATAAACGATTATAAAGGTTAAAAGTTAATAATTCAACAATTATTTTCACTTTTTTAAAATTAATTTTTATCACGTTATCTTCGAGTAAAACTTCATATCTTTTAAATTAGTTTTTTCTTTTACTAGAGTATTTATAATACTCTTTTTATAAAATTTAATATATAATATTGAAAGACTAGGAGGCAAGAATGAACTATATTCCTTTACATGTTTATACTGAATATACATTTTTATCTTCTTCTTTAAAATTAGAAGATCTTTTTAA
Source organism: Acutalibacteraceae bacterium (assembly GCA_963610315.1). Taxonomy (GTDB): domain Bacteria; phylum Bacillota_I; class Bacilli_A; order RFN20; family CAG-449; genus UBA3210. Next base: position 24,345 of record CAVDMV010000005.1, on the reverse strand, counting down.
GATTGCTTCAATAAATTCTTATCCTGCCTTAGGCATAAGCGATATTAATAATGTTTATGCTTATCCAAAGTTCTACCATTTATTTTCTAAAAGCCAAACTAAACCTATTTTTGGTATGTCAATAAATTTAAAATATGAAGAAAATGATTTCTATGTTGTTGTCTATATTAAAGATGAGGACGGATATCGAAATATTTGTAAATTAGTTTCTAAAAATAATGTTTCATTATCCTTAGAAGAATTTTATAAGTATTCCAAAGGTTTAATATTAGTTTTACCTTGTGTAAGTAATAAGTATATAAAAAATAAATTTAATAATGAAGATTCTAATGTATCTTCATTTATCTATAATATTCAAAAAAACTTTTCATCTTTTTATTTAGGTTTAGAGATTTATTCTTCCAGTGACTTAAGCGTCATTAATAAAGTAAGAGAGTTTTCCAAAAAACACTCTTATAAAACATTATCCTTCCCTCGTCACCAATATTATCAAAAGAAGAATGCCAAAGTTATTGAAATTCTTAAATGTATAAAAGAAAACGTTAAATTTAATGGAGATATAAATGATATCACTGGCCCATATTATTTTTTATCTGAAAAAGCAATAAATAGTTTATACACTGAAAACGAAATAGCCGGAACTTATGAACTTGTAAAAGAAATTAACTTCTCTTTCTTAGAAAAAAGAGGTTCATTATATTCTTTTTCTAATATTCCAAATAAAAAAGATTACGTTTTTTCACTATGCCAAAACAAATTAGATAATTTAAATATTAAAGATAAATCTACTTACTTAGATAGATTAAATTATGAATTAGATGTCATTGAAAAAATGGGATATCTAGACTATTTTTTAATTGTCGCTGATTACGTTAATTACGCGAAGACTCATAATATCCCAATTGGTCCAGGAAGAGGTAGCGCAGTCGGGTCACTAGTATCTTACTTACTTAATATTACTGATATTGATCCATTAGAATATGATTTATATTTTGAAAGATTCCTCAATCCAGAAAGAACATCAATGCCTGATATTGATATTGACGTCGCTGATTATAAAAGAGAAGAATTAATTCATTACATTGAAAATAAATATTCTAAAGATAATACTTCTTTAATTGTGACTTTCCAAACGATCGGAGCTAAGCAAGCTCTTCGAGATGCTGGAAGAGTTCTTAATTACAACGTTAATGATATTAATATCATGTCTAATTACATCTCTTTACAATCTCGTTTAAATAAGAATTACCAAATCACTCTTGAAGAAGTTTATAATACTAATAAAGATTTTCGTGATTTCTTAAAAGAAGATTATTTTAAAAATCTTTATGACATCGCTTTATTAATTGAAGGTTTACCTCGTCAAAGTGGTCTTCATGCGGCTGGTATCTTACTAAATAAAGAAAAATTAAATGAAGTTATTCCTGTTTCATATAACGAAAATAATGAAGCAGTTTGTCAATATGAAAAAGATTATCTAGAAGAACAAGGATTTTTAAAAATGGACGTTCTTGGATTAAGAAATTTATCCATTGTTGAAGATTGTCTTTATAGGCTTAGTAAAGATAATATTGACATTTCTTTAAACGCCATTCCTTTAGATGATAAAGAAACATTCTCTACTTTAAATAATGGCTATACTAAAGGTATCTTCCAACTTGAATCAAGTGGTATGACTTCAACTTTAAAGCAAGTTGATATCACTTCAATTAATGATATTATCGCGACTAATGCTTTATTTAGACCAGGACCAATGGAGTATATTAAAGTGTATGCAGAAAGAAAGAATAAAAATCTCAAAGTGGATTATATTCATCATTCTTTAGAAAATATCTTAAAACCTACTTATGGAGTTATCGTTTATCAAGAGCAAATCATGCAAATTGTTAAAGTTGTCGCGAATTATTCTTTAGGTAAAGCTGATTTATTTAGAAGAGCTATTTCTAAAAAAGATGAAACTAAACTCTTATCTTTAAAAGAAGATTTTATTGCTTCATCAATCAAGAATTCTTATTCAAAAATTGATGCAGAAAAGATTTATGATACCATTTATAAATTTGCTTCTTATGGTTTTAATAAGTCTCACTCAGTTGCTTATAGTATTTTAGCTTACCAAATGGCTTATTTAAAAACTCATTATCCAAGTTATTTTTTCGCAGCCCTTTTTGATTTTACTTCCATCCAAGATGAAAGTTACGCAAAATTTAGTCTTGAATTAAAACATTTTAATATCTCTTTATCTTTACCATCAATTAATAAATCAAACTTAAGTTTTGTAACTAATAATTCTAGTTTAATCTTACCTTTTACTTTAATTAAAGGTTTACCATATAGGGTAAGCGAAGATATTGTTAATGAAAGAAAACAAAATGGCGAATACATCTCTTTTACCGATTTAATTTGTCGATTACAAGATTATAATGTGAAAGAAGAACATATTATTTCTTTAATTAACGCCGGAGCATTAGATGAATTTAATTTAAATCGCAATACCTTAAGAAAGAATGTTCCACTTATTTATCTTTATGCTAAAGGTGGCATTAAATCTAGTAGTTTAATTTCAAAAGAAGAAGCTTTACTCCTCGCCCCAGTTATGAAAACCTATGAAGAAGATGAAGAAATTAAATTACAAAAAGAGTTAGATGTTTTAGGAATTCTACTTTCTGGTTCATTTTTAAATAAATATGATTTATCTTCATTAAATATTACTTTAATACAAGATTTAGAATTAAATAAAAAAGCAAATATTGCTTGTTTTATATCCTCAGTAAGAATAATTAAAACTAAGAAAGGTCAAGAAATGGCGTTTATTAGTTTATATGATGATACTTCATCTATTGATGCAGTCATGTTTAGTTCAACATATGAAAAATATAAAATGTATCTATTAAAGAATCGTGGATTATTAGTTAAAGGTAATAAATCTAATAATCGTTCTAAAGAAGATGAAATTACCTTTAATATCGATGAAATATCCTTATTAAAAGAAAAATTATAGGAGAAGACTATGAAATTATATGTAATCGATGGAAACTCTTTACTTTTTAGAGCATATTATGCAACTAGTTTTACTGGTAATATTATGCGTCGAAAAGATGGTTTTCCAACTAATGCAATATTTGGTTTTGCTAACCTCATGACAAAAATTATCTCTTCTTTAAACGATGATGACTTAATTTTTGTTTCTTTTGATCATGGTAAAAAGACATTCAGAAGTGAACTTCTTGAATCATATAAAGCTCAAAGAAAACCAATTGAAGAAGATTTAAAAATGCAACTTCCATGCGCTCGTGAACTTCTTGATGCAATGGGTATATATCATTATGAAGTCGAAGGTTTTGAAGGTGATGATATCGCGGGGACTGTCGCAAAAAATGCATCAAAAGAAGGAATAGAAACAATTGTTTATACTTCTGATAAAGATTATCTTCAACTTATTGATGATCATATCTCAATTCATATGTTAAAAAAAGGTTTAACAGATATTGAGGTTATGAATGAAGTTAGTTTAAAAGAAAAGATGGGTTTAACTCCTGAACAAATTAAAGATTATAAAGGTTTAATGGGTGATCCTAGTGATAATTTAAAAGGAATCCCAGGAGTTGGCGAAAAAACTGCCTTAAAACTCATTGAGCAATATTCTTCTTTAGAAAATATTATTGCTGCGATGGAAAATGAAAAATCAAAACTCGCTCAAAAGATCATTGAAAATAAAGACTTAGGTATTCTTTGTAAAAAAATGGCAACGATCGTCACAAATATGGATTTACCTTTTTCTTTAAAAGACTTACATTATGAAGGTTATGATTATAATGAATTATCCTCATTTTATACTAAATACGAATGTTTCTCTTTAACAAAGAAATTAAAGGCCAGTGATAAAAGAAAACTACCTTCACCAAAAGAAACTAAAGTTGAAGTAGAAGATTATGAAAAAATAGAAATTAAACATTTTAAAGATATTCCTTCTACTCCAAAAGTAATTATTATTGATCAAGAAAAAGGTTCTTATCACACCTCTCAAATAAACGGCTTTTATTTTTCATTAGATGGAAAAACATATCATCTAGGTTATATAAATGCGATAAAAGATAAAGATTTTATCGCTTATTTAAAAGATGAGACAAAAGAAAAAATTACTTATGATTATAAGAAATTAAAAGTAAGTCTCGGAAGAAAAAATATCTTAGTTGAAGGTCTTAAATTCGATTTAATTCTAGCAAGTTATTTGCTCAATTCTTCTTTAAGCAATGATGAAGTAGCAATCTACGCCTTCTACAATAAAAACATCTTATTAAATTCTAATGAAATATCACTTTTCGAAAATGATTCATATTATTTTAATATGGCTTATTATTTAGAAAATATCTATGACGAAGTAATTAATAAATTAAAAGAAAATGATTTATTATCTCTTTATGAAGACATTGAACTTCCTCTTTCAAATATTCTTGCAAATATGGAAATTGAAGGTTTCCCAGTTTCAAAAGAAGTTCTAGAAAAGATGAATGAAGAATATAAAATTAAATTAGAAGAAATTCAAAATAAGATCTTCACTATTGTCGGTCATGAATTTAATATTGCTTCACCTAAGCAACTTGGAGAAGTATTATTCCATGAATTAAATTTACCGCACAATAAAAAAGAATCAACTTCAATTGAAGTCTTAAATGAATTAAAACCACTCCATGAAGTTGTTCCATTAATTATTGAATATCGTAAATATGCAAAAATTATTTCAACTTATACCGAAGGATTAATGTCATATATTGAAAGTGATCATAAAATTCATACAACTTTTAATCAAGCGTTAACTACTACTGGTCGATTATCTTCTTCTGAACCTAATTTACAAAATATATCAACTAAAGATGAAGTAGGAAAACTAGTTAGAAAAGCTTTCTATTATGACGATAATAGTTTACTTTTATCACTTGATTATTCTCAAATTGAATTAAGAATTTTAGCTTCTTTATCATCTTGCTCTTCTTTAATTACAACATTTAATAATGATGAAGATATTCATACTCGTACGGCAATGGACGTATTTAATGTTTCTAAAGAAGATGTCACTCCTTCATTAAGACGTAAAGCTAAAGCGATTAATTTTGGTATCATTTATGGAATATCTGATTGGGGACTAGCTGAACAAATTGAATCAACTCCTAGAGAAGCAAAAGAAATTATTGATACCTTCTATTTAAAATATCCTGAGATTAAAGCATTCTTTTCAAAAGTCATCGAAGACACAAAAGTTTTAGGTTATTCAAAGACATTATATGGTCGAAGAAGATATATTCCTGAAATTAATTCTACTAATCATAATATGTGTGAATTTGGTAAAAGAGCTGCGATGAACGCTTCCATTCAAGGTACCGGCGCGGACATTATTAAAATCGCGATGATCAAGGTTAATGCCTTCCTTAAAGAAAATAATTATAAAACTAAGATGGTTTTACAAATTCACGATGAATTAATCTTTAAAGTACCTCTTGAAGAAAAAGATTTTATCGTCGACAAAATAAAAGAAATTATGGAAAATTGTGTCTCATTAAAAGTTAAACTAACTTGTGAAGGAAGTATTGGTCAAACTTGGTATGATGCAAAATAGGAGATAGTTATGCCTGAATTACCAGAAGTAGAAACAGTAAGAAAATCATTAGAAAAACTCTATCTTAATAAAAAAATTGTTTCAATTGATATCTTATTAGAAAGAATGATTCTTAGTGATATAAAAGAATTTAAAGAAAAAGTAATAGGAGCTACTTTTACTTCTTTTACGCGCATTGGTAAATATCTTTTCTTAAATCTTAATAATTCCTATACCATCATTTCTCATTTAAGAATGGAAGGTAAATACGTAAGAAGAACTTCTAATGAAAATATTACTACTCACACAAGGGTAGTCTTCTATTTAGATGATAACACTAAGATGTGTTATGATGATTCACGAAGTTTTGGTATTATGAAATTAACAAAAACTAGTGATATTCTTTTAGAAAAAGAAATAGCAAAACTTGGTCCTGAACCTTTTTCTATTAGTGATCCTACTTATTTATATAATATCTATCAAAAGAAAAATGTTGAGATTAAAACTCTTTTATTAGATCAAGAAATTATGACTGGTCTCGGTAATATTTATGCCGATGAAGTCTTATTCGATACATCAATTTCACCATTTAAAAAAGCTAATACATTAACAAAAGTTGAATGTAATTATATTTTAGAATCAAGTAAAAAGATTCTTCTTCATGCAATATCATTAGGTGGCTCAACTATATCAAGTTATCATCCTGAAAAGGGAGTCGATGGACGTTTTCAAAACGAATTACAAGTATATGGAAAGAAAGGCTTACCTTGTCCTCGCTGCGGAACTATCCTAAGAAAAGGAACTTTAGGTGGTAGAGGAACAACGTATTGCCCACATTGCCAAAAAGTCGGTATTACTCTAGGGGTAACTGGTAAAATCGCTTCAGGAAAATCTGAAGTATTAAAATATTTAAAATCACTAGGTTATCCTGTATTTTCTTCTGATGACGAAGTCGCGAGATTATATACATTAAAAGAAACTAAAATCGCATTAATAAAATTATTTGGTGAAGGAGTATTAAATGACGATACTTCAATATCAAAACCATTTATAAAAAATGCCATTAGTAATGATTTAAATAAGAAGAAAGAACTAGAAAATATTATTCATCCAATGGTTAAAAAATCGATCATTAATTTTATTTCAAAACATCGTTCTTCTCCTATTATTGTATGTGAAGTTCCATTAATGTTTGAAAATAATTTCCACTTACTTTTTGATTATATTTTAGGAACGACTTGTTCATCGATAAATCAAATTGAACATTTAAAGAAACGTGGTTCAAAAACGATTTCACAAGATTTAGTTATCGCACTAAGTAATACATTTGATAAAAATATCTCTAAATGTAATTTTTTAATCTGTACGGATGGAACGATTGAAAATTCTCACGCACAAGTTGATGAAGTTTTAAAAAAGATTCTTTAAAAAAGGGTATTGCCACGAGGCAATACCCTTTATTTTACTTTTTTACCATAATATCTAGTAAATTTATCAATCGCGTTACTTCTTATACGATAAAATGTTGATCTAGACCATTTATCGCTATACCATAGACCGTCTTCGCATTGAATAAAATCTTTATAGATAATCATCCTTTCTTCACTATTAAGTAAAGATAAACAGAATTCAACATGATTAATAAACATCGCATCTTCATCTAGCCCTTTGGAAGATGAAACTAGATAATCATTCATTGACTTATTCGAATCAAGTGAAGCGAATGAGGAATCGTTTAATGTATGTGCGATTTCCTTGTAAGTCCCTTCTTTTACAATTTTTGATAACCTCATCTTGTAATTATCACAGATCTCTTGAACTCTACCTGTGTTCTTATTCATAAATAACCTCCTATATGCTTTTAACGTGCTTATTTTCACATTTATGAGTATTTAGGTGAATAAATCTCATAAAAGTGTTTACAATCGCTAAAAAGAACATTAAGAAGAATAACAATTATTTTATTTTTTTCTCAAACTGGTATATTTATTTATTTTAGTTTGCAAATCTTTAGGCTAATAAATTAGCCAAAAATAAGTTAAAATTATATTAATAAAATCTTACTTATTATATTTATAACTTATTGCAATAATTTATTAAAATATGATAAAATGCATATGTTAGAAATAACAAAGGAGATTAATAAAAAAATGACAAAAATTGTTAAAGTTTATGCTCGTGAAGTATTAGATTCAAGAGGCAATCCTACAGTTGAAGTAGAAGTTACTTTAGAAAATGGTACAAAAGGTAGAGCAATTGTTCCAAGTGGTGCTTCAACAGGTGAATCAGAAGCATTAGAATTAAGAGATGGTGACAAAGCAAGATACAACGGAAAAGGTGTCTTAAAAGCTGTTAAAAATGTTAACGAAATCATCGCTCCTGCAATGATTGGCTTACACGCAGACGACCAAGTTGGTATTGATAACAAATTATTAGCGTTAGATGGTACACCATTCAAAAAGAATTTAGGCGCAAATGCTACTTTAGGTGTTTCACTTGCATGTGCACACGCTGCTGCAGCTTATTACAATATCCCATTATATAAATACATCGGCGGTATCAATGCAAAAGTATTACCTACTCCAATGATGAACGTTGTTAACGGTGGCGCTCACGCAGACTCAACTGTTGACTTCCAAGAATTCTTCATCATTCCTGCAGGTTTTGATACATTCCACGAAGCATTAAGAGCTGGAGTTGAAACATTCCATGCATTAAAATCAGTCTTAAAGAAAAAAGGTTACGAAACAGGTGTTGGTGACGAAGGTGGTTTCGCTCCAAGCTGTAAAGAAGGTAACACAGAACCATTAGAATTAATTATGGAAGCTATTAAGAATGCTGGTTACGTTCCTGGAAAACAAATTTTCTTAGGTATGGACGTTGCTTCAAGTGAATTCTATGATCCATCAACAAAGAAATATACATTAAAGAAATCAGGCCAAGGCGAATATACTGCAGATGGTTTAATCGCATGGTATAAAGAAATGATTGAAACATATCCAATCATCACTATCGAAGATGGTTTAGCAGAATCAGACTGGGAAGGCTGGGCTAAATTAACAAAAGAATTAGGCGACAAGATCCAATTAGTTGGCGATGACCTATTCGTTACAAACAAAGACTTCTTAAGAAAAGGTATTGTTAACCACGTTGGTAACTCTGTATTAATCAAAGTTAATCAAATCGGTACATTAACAGAAACATTAGATACAATCCGTATGGCTCAAACAAATGGTTATACATGTATGGTATCTCACAGATCAGGTGAAACAGAAGATACAACAATCGCTGATTTATCTGTTGCAGTTAATGCAGGACAAATTAAAACAGGTTCAGCTTCAAGAACTGATAGAATGGCAAAATATAACCAATTATTAAGAATTGAAGATGAATTAGGTGAAGAAGCAGTATTCGAAGGTTTACATGCTTTCAAAAAATATCGTTTCGAAGACTAATTAATTTAATTTCCTAGGGCGTTCAATTGAACGTCCTTTTTCTTTTCTTTTAAAGAAGTTTTATCTATAATATGTTAGAGGTCAAAATAATGAAAAGATTTAAGAAATATTTATTAATTTTAATTTTTCTCTTTCCTAATTTAAGTTGCTCTACTTCTAGTAAATTAAAAATTGAAAGAAGCAATAATTTAGATTCTTTTGTTTACCTCAATAAGAATGATTTAGAATTAACTTTTTCTTTAAAAAAAGACTTTATTTTAATCGTTGGTCAAATCGGTTGTTCCTCTTGTGAAGTTATTCGACCTAAATTAATATCTTATATGCAAGAACATAATATTGTTATGTATTACGTTGATTATGATAATTATATTAGCTATGCGAAAAATAATAATTTAAATACTTCGATATATTCTGCGACTATTTTAATGTTTGAAAAAGGGATCTATAAAGATTCTTTAGAATATTCTTCTTCCTTATATTTTGATGATAATCGTTTAAATTTAACTTTAGGAAATAAAATTACTCCTTCTTCATATTATCTTATTAATACTTTAAATCCTATTTCTTATGATGGAACAAAGATGTATCAAATTGACTTATCTTCCTTAAATAAAGAAGAACTTAATAAAGTAGAAGGCACTAAACTCGTCCTTTATTACAGCATTAAAGATGATAAATTATATTGCTATTTAGATGAAGTAAATAAAGATGTTTATTTATATTACAATAATGAAATAACTACTTCTTATTTAAATATTATTAATGAACAAAATGAAGAAACTAAAATTTCTATAAATAATAAAGAAGATTTAATAAATAATTTATAAAAAGTTTTAAAAAGACGTTTAAAAAGGCTTACGAGAAATTTCGTAAGCCTTTAAAATACTTATTTTAATTTAATTTTATTTAAATGCCAGATATCATCGACATATTGTTGAATTGTTCTATCTGATGAGAAGAAACCAGCATTAGCTACGTTAACTAAGCAAGATCTAGCCCATGCTTGTTTATCAACATATTTTTCATCCATCTTTAAAGAAGCTTCGATATAACTATCTAAGTCAAGTAAAGATAAATATTCATCATTACGATACATCATTTCATCAAAAATCGTTCTAAATTCATCGTGATTTGGGTGCCATGTACCATCGACTAATGAATCCATGATTTGTTTAATGTATGGTTTTGAATGATATAAATCCCATGGAGAATATGTACCATTACGTTTAATTTCTTCTACTTCAGGTGTCTTTAAACCAAAGATAACATCATTATCAGAACCGACTAATTGATCAATTTCAACGTTCGCACCATCTAAAGTACCTAAAGTTAATGCACCATTAATCATGAATTTCATATTTGATGTACCAGAAGCTTCTTTACCAGCAAGGGAGATTTGTTCAGAAACATCCGCGGCTGGAATAATAATTTCAGCTAGAGATACTCCGTAGTTTTCAATGAAGACTACTTTCATATATTTTGAAATTTCTGGATCATTATTAACCTTATTTGCGACAGCATTAATTAATTGAATAATCTTCTTTGCATAATAATAACTTGGAGCTGCTTTTGCACCAAAGATATATGTATGAGGAATAATTCTAAATGATGGATCTTCCTTCATCTTAAAGTAGAAATACATAATTCTAAAGACGTTCATTAATTGACGTTTATAAGCGTGTAATCTCTTAACTTGAACATCGAATACTGAATCTAAATCAAGGTCGATATTGAAATGTTCTTTAACATATTTCGCTAAAACAACTTTGTTTTCACGTTTAATCGCTAAAAAGTCTTTTTGAATCTTTGCATCATCAACATACGCTTTAAATTCGCTTAATTTATCTGGAGAAGTAATCCATTCTTCTCCAATCTTGCTTGTGACTAAATTTGCAAGTTTTGGATCAGAATTTAAGAACCATCTTCTATGTGTAATACCGTTTGTCTTATTATTAAATTTTTGAGGATATAATTGATAGAATTCTTTGAATGTATCACGGCAGCAAATTTCTGTATGTAATTTTGCAACACCATTAACACTGAAAGAAGCATGAATTCCTAAATTAGTCATTCTAATCATACCATCACGAATGATTCTAACTTTGTTAATGAATTCATCATCATAACCTTTCGCTCTTAATTCGAGAATGTAACGACGATCAATTTCTTCAATAATCATATAAACACGTGGTAATAAATTAGAGACATATGAAACAGGCCATTTTTCTAAAGCTTCAGCCATAATTGTATGGTTAGTATATGCCATCATATGAGTAACTTGATCCCAAGCTTCATCCCAACCAAATCCATGTTCATCCATTAATAATCTCATAAGTTCTGGGATAGCTAAAATAGGATGAGTATCATTTAATTGGAATACATATTTTTCAGACATATTCTTTAATGTACCATAAACTCTCTTATGACCTCTAATCATAGATTGAAGACCACTTGATACTAAGAAATATTGTTGTCTTAATCTTAAGATACGACCGTGTTCAGTTGAATCATCTGGATAAAGACCATGACAAATTTCTTTAATTGCTTGTAAATATTGATCAAAAGACATATTTGAAGGTAATTTATCTTCAGTTGGTTCTGCTGACCATAATCTTAAAGTATTAACAACTTTATTTTTATAACCGACAACTGGTACATCATAAGGAACTGCTTTAACAACCATCGCATTAACTGTTCTACTTCTTACGCAGCCATCAACATCTTGATAAGTTTCTGCTTGTCCGTAGAATTTAACTTCAACAGCATGCTTTGGTTTTTTAATTTCCCAAACATATTGGTTCGCTAACCATTGATCTGGAACTTCAATTTGTTGTCCATCAACAATCTTTTGTTTAAAGAAACCATATTCATATCTAATACAGTTACCGTGACCTGGATAACCTAAAGAAGCAATTGAATCTAAGAAACAAGCTGCAAGTCTTCCTAAGCCACCATTACCTAAACCAGCATCAGCTTCTTGTTCTTCTAAATCGTGAATGTTAATACCTAAATCAGCAAGACCTTCTTTAGCCACTTGATAGATACCTAAGTTTTGCATATTGTTAACAAGTAATCTACCAATTAAGAATTCCATTGAGAAATAAACTAATTGCTTTTCTTTATGCGCTTGGACATATTCTTTACTTGCTTTCCAGTCGATTGCCATTGCATCACGAACCATCGTTCCTAATACATCATATAATTCAGTGATATGGCATTTTGACATATCATTTCCATATTTAGTAATACAACGTGTTTGGAACTCTTTTTTAAAAACTTCTTTATTTTCAAACATTTTTTTAATCTCCCTAATTATTTTGTTTTACTAGTTTTTGTTACCTTCTTAACAGGTTTTTTTTCTACTTCCTTTTTAGTAGTAGGTTTTACTTCTTCTTTTGTAACTTCAACTTTAACTTCATCACGTTTTGTCACGTGTTTAAAAATCATCGCACCAAAAGAAGCAATCTTAATTGTTATTTTATATCTTTGGTTGAAGCACCAACCTTCACTTGCTTGAAGTGGTAAACCATTATATTGGTTAAAACCGCCGTAAACATCTTTATCTGAATTAAAGATTTCGACGTATTCACCAAGTTCAGTAACACCTAAATCATAATTTTCATAATAATAAGGTGTCATATTAAAGACAAAGATTAAAGTTTCATCACCAACTTGTCTTTTAAATGCGTACATTGATTGATCAGCATTATCAGCCATTAACCATTGGAAATGAGCTGGATTATGCTCCTCAAAATGCATTGCTTTTTCTGCTTTATAGATTAAATTTAAATCTCTTGTTAGTCTAGAAACAGAATCATGTTTTGGGAATGATTTTAAATTCCAAGGTAATGATTTAGTTTCATTCCATTCGTCGAATGAAGCAAGTTCATTGCCCATGAAATTTAATTTCTTACCAGGATGAGCCCATTGATAAGTATAAAGATTTCTTATTTGAGCGAACTTTTGATCATAATTTCCCCACATCTTATTAATGATAGTGCCTTTACCATGAACTACTTCATCGTGAGATAAAGGTAACATGAAATTATCACTATAGAAATAAGCCATTGAGAAAGTTAATTGATGGTGATGATATTTACGATAAATTGGATCTTTACCATAATATTTTAAAGTATCATTCATCCAACCTAAATCCCATTTATAATCAAATCCTAATCCACCATATTCAAGAGGTTTAGTAACTCCAGCATAAGAAGAAGAATCTTCCGCGATTAACATTACCGAAGGATGTTCGGCATGAATTTTACCCGTTAAACGTTTAATAAATTCAATTGCTCCAGAATTTTCTCCTTTAGAAGAATCACCGTGATAATAAATAACATTTGAGATTGCGTCAAATCTAACGCCGTCAAAATGGAAATAGTTAATGAAGAAATTAACGCTAGATAATAGAAAACTTCTAACAGGATCTTTACCTAAATCAAATAGATAAGAACCCCATTGTGATTTTTCTTGATCACCTGTTCCTTCATATAGATTAGTGCCATCCCACTTACAAAGACCAAATTCATCAGTTGCAAAATGAACGACAACGAAATCTAAGATTACACCAAATCCTGCTTGGTGCATTCGATCAACGAATGACATTAATTGTTTAGGATTACCATAACGAGAATCAACTGAGAAGAAACCAGTTGCTTGATATCCCCAAGATCCATCGAATGGATATTGATTAATTGGCATAATTTCAACATGTGTATAACCATGTTCTTGTAAATAAGGAATTAAATGGTCGGCAATTTCTTCATAAGAAAGATATCTTCCATCTTGCATGCCTAACCATGAGCCTAAATGCATTTCATAAATAGAAACTGCTTCATCGAAGTTTCTATTTCTCTTTTTTAACCAATCTTCATCATGCCAAAAGAAGTTTTCTAGAGAGAATGTTCTTGAACATGATCCTGGTTTATATTCGCTTAGGAATCCATATGGGTCTGCTTTATCTACCCATCTATTATCCGCGCCTAAAATATGATATTTATATGATTGATATTCATTTACATAAGGAACGAATAATTCATAGACTCCAGATTCATCTACTTTATTCATTCTACCTGCGCCAGGATTCCAAGAATTGAATTCTCCAACGACAGAAACCTCTTTTGCTTGAGGGGCGTATGTTCTAAATATTGCTCCATTAATGTCGCCTTGTCGAGCAAAGTGACATCCAAAGTATTCGTATGCTTTCGTCGTTTGTCCATAGAGAAAGTCATACAATAATCCATAAGCCATAAAACTGTCCTCGCTTTCAATATTTATTCTACCAAAAAAAACTTTAATTGACTAGATATAAAATACTTTTATTGCTTTTAAAAGCCTTAAAAATAAACGAAAATATCGAATTTTTAGCGTAAAACTTGTATACAAGAGATATATCAACCATCCAAGATTATCGTAAAACTTGTATACAAGATTTTAATAATTTTATTAAGATATTTACAATCTTTAATTTTTAGACTATTATATTATAGTATTTTGGAGGAAAAAAACATGGCAATTGTTATCGCAGTTAATGCAGGCTCAAGTTCATTAAAATTCAAATTATTCGATATGCCAAGCGAAAAAGTCGTTTGTTCAGGTATCGCAGATAGAATTGGACATGAGGATGCAGAATTTGCTATTAAACCTGCTGGTAAGGATAAAAAGAAAACAGTATTACCAATCCTTGATCACGCAGTTGCAGTCGATATGCTTTTAAAAGCATTAATTGACGAAGGAGTCGTTAAATCATTAGACGAAATTAAGGGTTGTGGACATAGAATTGTTCAAGGTGGTTCTTATTTCTCTCATTCAGTTGAATTAAATGATGAATCAGAAAAATTAATTGAAGAATTAATTCCACTTGCTCCATTACATAACGGAGCTCACTTAATTGGTTATCGTGCATTCAAAAAAGCTCTTCCAGGCGTAAGACACGTTGCAGTATTCGATACAGCATTCCATCAAACAATGGAACCAGAAGATTATATGTACGCTTGCCCATTTGAATATTATGAAAAATATAAAGTTAGAAAATATGGTGCTCATGGTACATCACACTTATATTTATCTCAACAAGCAAATAGATATTTAAAAGAAGGACAAAGCAAAGTTATCACTTGCCACATTGGATCAGGCGCATCTCTTGCTGCAATTAAAGATGGCAAATGTGTTACTACTTCAATGGGTTTAACTCCTCTTGCAGGTGTTATGATGGGTACTAGAACTGGCGATATTGATGCATCAGTTATGAATTACTTAGTTACTCAAACTGGTAAATCATGTGAAGAAATCTATCAAGAATTCAATAAGAAATCTGGTCTACTCGGTATCTCAGGTATTTCAAACGATACTAGAGATGTTGAAAAAGCTTCTAAAGAAGGTAATGAAAGAGCTAAACTTGCAGTTAAAATGTACGCTCGTAAGATTGCTGACTACATTGGTCAATACTATGTACGTCTCGGCGGATGTGATTTAATCATCTTCTCTGCAGGTGTTGGTGAAAATGGTCCTTTCTGGAGAAAAGCAGTTATAGATAACATCAAAGAAGCATTACATGTTGAACTTGATGAAAAATTAAATGAAGAAACAATGTTAGGTAAAGAAGGTATTATCTCTACTCCTAATTCACAAATTCCAGTCGTAGTTATTCCTACTGATGAAGAAATTATGATTGCAAGAGATATTTGCTCAATCTTAAAAATCTAATTAAAAATTTGTTTTTAAAAAAGGAACTCAATTAAAATGTTGAGTTCCTTTTTCTATTCTTAGAAAGTAATTCAATTTCTTTTTCAATCGAAGAAGTCTTATTAATCTTACGAATTTCATCTAATGAAATAAAATATTCATTTCCTTGATGTTCAGCTTTCGATTTATACATCGCGAGATCTGCCGCTTGGAGAAGTTCTCTACCGGTAAATCCACATCCATCTTCATATTTTGAATATCCAATACTAAATTTAACTTTTCGACCTTTAAATTCAATATTATCAAGGGCTAATTTAATTTTTTTAAGAATCTTTTTTAGTTGATTTTCATCTAAATCAATTCCCATAAAGACAAATTCATCGCCACCACGACGATAAAAGATAATATCGTCACTTGCAATGGAAATTAAAGCATAACCAATTCTAATTAATAATTCATCACCAACTCGATGAGAATAAGTATCATTAATTAATTTAAAATCATCTAAATCCATAAAGCCGATATAACGAGATCCATGAATGGTATCTAAATGCATCTTTAAAGAATTTAAATTAAATAAACCTGTTAATTTATCTTTATAAGAATCGGCATATAATTTTTCAAAATTAAGTTCGGTTTCATCTCTTTCTTTAAATAAGAATAAGACTTCTTCTTTATCAAAATTTCTTAAATATGTTACTTCTAAACAAATCTTACGATGATCATCTTTTAAAGGAAGATAGAAATTTCCTTTTCGAGAATGAGAATTTAAAATTTCCATTCTTAAATTATCAAAGAATTTACTCACGCCGACAATTTCAATTAATTCACTCTTATTATCGACAACGGAAAATAAATCATTGAGTGATTTTAAATTAACAAAGCCAAATTTTTCAAAATTATTAAAAATGAAATCACATTTTTCATTTAAACAATCTTTATTTTTATCTGAAACTTTTAAAATGACGCAGTTATCTTCACCGATAAAAAGTTCATATAATTCGTGGCCATTAATTTTATTTAGTATATTAGAAAAATTCTCCATATGTAAATCCCTCTTTAAAAAAATATACTACAAACAAATATTTATGTCTAGAGAGAAAATTTCTCCTTATTCAATTAAAAGTCTTATTTTTACGTTAAAGCCCAATTATTTTTAATTAAATTATTTTTATATTAAACTTAAGATTTTCCTCAATGTTAAATTGTAATAAATACATTAATTAATGTATAATTTAACTTATCGAGGTCATTTATGAAATTCTATTTAGCTCCATTAGAAGGAATTACTTCCTTATATTATCGAAAATATCATTCTCAATATTTTAAAGGTGTCGATAAATACTTTATCCCCTTTTTAAATCCTGCCCAATGTAATTTATCAACACGCGATGAACGTGAACTAAAAAAAGAAAATAACCTTATCAATAAAAAAGTTGTTCCTCAAATAATTTCAAAGAACGCTAAAGAGACATTATGGATGATTAATAAACTTAAAGGCGAAGGTTATGAAGAAATTAACCTTAATTTTGGTTGTCCAAGTGGAACGGTAGTTGCAAAAGGTAAAGGATCAGGTATATTAAAAGATTTAACATATCTCGATTCTTATCTAAATGAAGTTTTTGCGAGTTCACCTTTACCTATCTCAATCAAATTAAGACTAGGATTAAATGATATCGAAGAATTTAATAACATATTAGAGATATTAAATAAATACGATATCAAAGAATTAATCATTCATCCACGCACTCAAAAAGAAAAATATAATGGCCCATTACACTTAGAAATATTAGATAATATCACTTCAAAAACTAAATTCGATATTATTTATAATGGTGAAATAAAATCACTTGATGATATTTCTTATATTGAAGAAAGATTCCCTTTTATTAAAGGAATAATGATCGGTCGAGGATTAATAGAAATTCCTGATTTACTCGAAGAAAATAAAGATAAATTGAAAGTAATAGATTTCTATAACGATATGTATAAAGAATATCTAGAAGCTTTTGGTTGGAATAATACTAAATTCTTTGTGAAAGAAATATTTGCTTTAATGATTAATTATTTCATTGTACCGAAAGATTTAAAAAAGAAATTATTTAAAAGTGAAAAACAAATAGATGTAGAACATTATGTTAATGAAATATTCTCTTCTTGTGAAATTAATTTTCATCCAGAAAACGGTATTAAAGGTATTTATTAAATTTATAATTTAATATCGCTTTTTAAAGTGTTAAGATATTCAAGGTGAAATTATGCTTTTATCTTTAATTACATTCATTATTACCATTTTATTAATGATTATAATGATAATTTTTAAACCAACTATAACAATTAGAAAACTATCTTTTCAATCATTCTGGGTAGTTACTTTTTTAGGTGCATTATTCGTTATATGTACTAACCAAATTGAGTTATCTTCTTTATGGAGTAACTTAACTTCAGGAAAGATGAATCCTATCAAGATCTTAACTTTATTTATCTCATTATCAATGATTTCCATCTCTTTAGATGAATTAAATTTCTTTAACTATTTATCAACCAAAGCATTAGAAAAATCAAAAGGTAATCAATATAAGATATTTTTTACTATCTACTTATTAGTTGCTTTATTAACTATCTTTACTTCTAACGACATAGTTATCTTAACATTTACTCCATTTATTATTCTTTTTTCTATGAAGGCTAAAATTAATCCTTTACCTTATTTAATCATGGAATTTGTTAACGCGAATACTTATTCAATGTTACTATCAATCGGTAATCCAACAAATATCTATTTATCTTCATCTCAAGATATTTCTTTTGTTTATTATCTATCTAAAATGTATTTACCTACCTTATTAAGTGGGTTATCAACTTTAATCATAATTCTATTAATATTTAGGAAAGATTTAAATAAAGATATTAAAAATATCTCTTTAGAAGAAGTTCATCTTAATAATAAAGTACTAGTTATTATTAATTTAGTCATATTAGCCTTAACTACTATCTTACTAGTCATCTCTAATTACATTAATTTAGAAATGTGGTTAATTTGTTTATGTTCCTTAATCATCTTAACTTTAGTCTTACTTGTTTATACCTTTAAAACTAAGAATAAAACATATTTAGTCGATACTTATAAAAGATTACCTTATAATCTTATTCCTTTTATTCTATCCATGTTTATCTTAGTTTTATCATTAAAGGAAAATGGTATTGTTTCTTATTTAGAACAAGGATTAAATTTCTTATCAGTAAATAAAATATCTGAAGCATTTACTTATACAATTTCTTCTACTCTATTTGATAATATTATTAATAATATTCCTATGTCAGTACTTTATTCTTCTTTATTAAAAGAACAAAGTGAACTAGCTTTATTTTCAACTATCATCGGATCTAATATTGGTGCTTATTTAACTCCAGTTGGAGCTCTTGCTGGCATTATGTGGATGAGTATCTTAAAGAAACATGATGTTAATTTCTCTTTTATCTCATTTGTTAAATATGGTCTTATCTTAGTTCCAATATGTTTAATATGTGCGACATTTGGCATATTAATAACATGTGCATAGGTGAAAATATGTTTAAATTCTATTACATAACTCCTTCTAATTTAGATAATCTAATTTTAATTAGTGATGGAACGAACTTAACTTCTCTTTATTTTGAATCTAATAAAGATAGTTATTCATTATTAAATTATAAAGAAGATAAATCTTTAGATATCTTTAAAGAAGTTACATTATATTTAGATACGTATTTTAATAGTAAAAAGCCATCCTTTACTCCTCTTTATAAATTAAATAATATCACTACATTTCAACAAGATGTCTATAATATTATTAAAGATATTCCTTATGGAAAAACTTTAACTTATGGTGATATTGCGTCAATAATCGCTCAAAAAAGAGGCATAAAGAAAATGTCTTCTCAAGCTGTAGGCCAAGCCTTAAAGAATAATCCAATCTGCATCATTATTCCTTGTCATAGGGTAATAGGAAAATCATCTCTAGGAGGTTATAACGGAGGCATAAAAAATAAATTAGCTTTATTAAATATTGAAGGAGAAAGAAATGAATAGATGTAAATGGTGCTTAACTAATAATTCTAAATATATTAAATATCATGATGAAGAATGGAGCAAAGAAACTAGTGACGAACATTATCTTTATGAGATGTTTATGTTAGAAACTTTTGTCGCTGGTTTATCTTGGGAAATAATCTTAAATAAAAGAGAAGCATTTAGAAAAGCATATGATAATTTTAATATTTCTAAGGTTACTCTTTATGATGAAAATAAGATTAGTGAACTTACAAATAATAAAGATATTGTAAGAAATAAATTAAAGATTAGAGCTAGTATTTCTAATTCAAAAATATATCTAAATATTTTAAAAGAATACACTTCTTTTTATAATTATTTAGTTTCTTTCTTTTCTAATTATCCTATTTTTGAAATAGGAAAAACTACTAATACAATATCTGATTCAATATCAAAAGATTTAATTTCTCGTGGAATGAAATTTGTTGGTTCAACTACCATTTATGCCTATTTACAAGCGATAGGTCTTATCTATTCACATGAAGAATATTGTTTCTTCTATAAAAACAGTTGAGATTGATAAATTGAACCCTCTCATCAGTTCCTAAAACGGAAGTCAGGACTAGCGAGTAATCGGTATCGTCAGGAAGGTATTATTCACCTACCAATATAGGATCATCCTCCATCGAAGAAATCGTAGAATAAGAAGATTCCAAAATTTGAGTATTCCCATTAGTAGAGTTACGCATTTGATATGAATCGAAATTAAAATTTTCAAAACCTGTCGTTCCATTATTCAAATCGTAATTAATCATATTATCCAATGAATACGAGTTATTTTGTGAAAGTAAGGCAACTTCTTGGATAAAGCCATTTACAGAAGATTCATTAGGCGATGTGCCAATTACTAGGTCTTCATAAGTTTCATTTTCAGCTATAATGAACTCAAGAACCTATTACCTGTTAGAAATATCGAGCAAAAAAATAAAACAAATACTTTTAACATTAGAACTATTCCTCCTTATCTTCAATCATCTTATATACCGAATAACTACCATGAGATTTCAAAGCGATATCATTTATGTTTTTTGTTAAGAACAATTCAAAGCGATTTGTTAAATTTCCAGTGAGGTCATAACGATAAATTGAGTTATCTTCATCAATAACATAAGTAATATTTTCTAATTTATCATAGGATTTCCACTTTTCTAAATCTTCTTTATTAATAAAATACCCAAAAAGTCATTTACATCATCATTATCTAATTCCACATCTTTTTCGGCAACGAAACATTTACTATCAATATAAAATTTTTCTGGTGTGCAAGACACTAAAAACGTATCGTGATCAATATCGTTATTGCTTGTGTTTGAGGTATTATTTCCCATATCAGAGGAATTATAGGGTACATCATTAGTAACAGTTTCACTAGGAATACCATCTAACGAACATGATAAAATAAAGCTCTGTGATAAAATCACCATTAACAATAGCGAAAATTTTTTCATTATATCTTACCTCCATTAATATTATATAAATTTTTTAGTAATGTATTATTTTCGAATCTCAGAATAAACACATATTTACTTATCTAATTATAACTAATTAACTAACGATAATACCTTTAATTACCGATTAATTTCATTTTTATACCATTGACCTAAATATTTAAATAGATTTTTAAAAATTATGTATTATGTTTATAGAAAGGAAGAAAATGTATGAAAGTAAAAACATATATAGATGATGAAGAAGAAATTGTTATTATTCATACTCATAAAAGGACACCTTTAGTTAATGAAATTGAAAATCTTGTTCTTAATGAAGATCAAGAAATTGCAGTAATTAATTATTTTGGTTATCTCGATAATGATATTGTTTCTCTTTCACTAAACGATATAACGAAATTTTACATTGAAAACGATAAATTATACGTATCGTCTAAAAATAAAAAATATCTAATTAAGAAGCGTCTATATCAAATCGAAGAAGAAGTAAATAACAATTTCATTAAAATTAATAAATCTTGTATCATCAATAAAAATCACATTAAAAGATTTAATACCTCTTGGAGCGGAACTTTATTAGTCGAATTAGATGATAATGAAATTGATTATGTCTCTCGACGAAACATCAAAAATTTAAAAGAAAGGATGGGATTATAATGAATAAATATTTTAAAGAATATTGTTTACGTGGATTAATTTTTGGAGGCTTTGGCCCAATTATCTGCGGCTTAGTATATATGATTATCTCTTTAACTGGTACTAAATTAGAACTTACAGGTACACAAATTTTTATCGCAATATTAACTTCATATTTATTAGGTTTTGTTTCGGCAGGATCTAGTATATTTGAACAAATTGAATCATGGTCTATTTTTAAATCTTTAGCCTTTCATTTACTATCTATTTATTTAGTTTATCTATTTACTTATTTAGTAAATTCTTGGATTCCTTTAGATTTTAAAATTATCCTAATATTCTCTATTATTGTCATCGGTGGTTTCTTAATAATTTGGTTTATCGGTTTTATAATCACTTATATTAATTCTAAAAGATTAAATGAAAAATTATCAAAGCATTAAATTAAACTAGCTTTCTAATTACTTAATCTTTAAAAAGTTTCGTTATTAATACGAGACTTTTTTATGAAATATCAATCATTTAACTAATTTTTACTTAATCTCACTCTTTATTTATATTCATTTCATCACGTGTCAATAATTTGTTTGTTAAAGTATCCATTAAGATTGCTCCTAAAGGGGCAGTAACTAAAATAGCGACGACTCCAGCAGTTAAAATTAATGTTCCACATGGTAAGCCTTCTTTTAAAGCTATCCCTCCAATAGAAGCTTGAACAGTCGCTTTAGGAAGATAAGAAATAATTAAAAATAATTTCTCTTTCCATGTATATTTTGTTTTAATTACGCATAGAAGAACACCGATAGAACGAAATACAAGTCCAAGGAAAATTAAGCCTAAAATTAAAGCTCCTTCTTTAGAGAAAGCTAAATTTATATCAGTGATACAACCCACTAATGCAAAGAGAAGAATTTCAAATCCATTCCATAAAGATTCATATCCTTGTTTAATTTTGTTAACATCCTCTTTTAGATATTTACTTACAATGATTCCCATAACAATAATTCCTAAAAGTGCCGATATACTTACATATTTATCTAAGAATTCTTCTAAATAAAGCATGCCAAATGAGCATGAAAGCATAATAATAATCTTATAAGGTGTGTTAATGTTAATTTTTTTAAAAGTCTTAACAATAATAATTCCAACTAGAAATCCTAATAATATACCTAAAATAATACTTGAAGGAATTTTTAAAAGTGAAAGAAGAGAAAAAGAATTAGAAGCAACTAAATTCTTAAAAGAATAGAATAAAACGATAACATAAATATCATCACAAGATGAACCAGCCATAATAATTTCTGGCACATGGTTAACTACACCATATCCTTCATTTTTTAGTTTTATCATTCTTGGAACAACAATCGCAGGAGAAACGGCAGCTAAAACAGAGCCTAAAAGCATTGCCTCAAAATAAGATATCCCTAAAAGAATTGGTGCGAATATAACTATACCTATAATTTCAAAACTTGCAGGTATAAAACACATTAAAATTGCCGCGCGACCAATTTCTTTTAGATTTCTTAAATTTAATGAAAGTCCTGAACGAGTAAGAATAATAACTAACGCAATTTGTCTTAGATAAGAAGATATATTTAAAAGCGAATTATCTACAATGTTCAATAAAGATGGTCCTAAGAGAATACCTAAAATTAAATACCAAACAATTTTCGGTATCTTTATTTTTTCTAAAAGATAACCTCCAATAAAGCCTAATAAAAATATTAAAAATAAACTTAAAAACATATCGCTCCTTTCTATGGAGCAAATAAAAAGGCTCCATGAAAAAAATCATAGACGCCATCAGCTTATTTCAAGCGGTTTTGCATGAACGCAAGGGAGTGCATCATTCCCAACTAAAAATAGTATAACATTTCTACTTTTATTTGCCATTAGAAATATTTAATTATGTTTTTTTTATTGTTATTCAAGTTAGTAAATCAATAATTTTTCTTAAATTCATCT
Organism: Acutalibacteraceae bacterium; assembly: GCA_963610315.1. Lineage (GTDB taxonomy): Bacteria > Bacillota_I > Bacilli_A > RFN20 > CAG-449 > UBA3210. The sequence continues at coordinate 471 of CAVDMV010000005.1, read as the reverse complement.
CTACACTTTAATCAATGAATCGTTAAGATAAATCCATATATAAACTCATTCACCTTTATAATATAAATAAGTAGATAGTTTTAAATTATCTATATTAAAATCAAGTAAATAACAACATTTAGAAGCAGGTAATATTCTATTATTATCCGTTGTAATAGGAATAAGCCAACTGTCATTATCGTCAACATAAGCAATTGGGCTTGCGTGAGCCCCGTTATATGGATCTTGAAAATTTAAAAAATTTATTTGTTTAATCTCATCATTTTGTAAGTTAATATTTAAAATGAGCTTATAATGTTTATAATTTATTTCATCTCTTAAGAAATTCTTTCCATTTTCATTAATGTATTCATCTTTTGTTATTTCATAAATAAGTAAATCACATGATATCAATTCATTAGTAGAAACACTTCCATTATAATGGCCAGGAACAATAATATTCGTTCTTTTATTTACACAAGAGGTTAATAA
>CAVDMV010000004.1:0-102180 GCA_963610315.1 Acutalibacteraceae bacterium | reverse complement strand
TTCTTTCTATTACGGGCAACATCCATTTGCGCCCTTACAACGAAGTGACCAGGTATATAATATATTTTAGTTTTATGACTGGTGTTCGTCTCCTTACCATTTGGTGGAACTGGCGAGAATCGAACTCGCGTCCGAAATAAAACCCATATAATCCCCTACAGCTTAGTTAACTAGAAAGTTTCATAAAAGCTAAGATTAGTTAACGAATCTAACTTTTACTAGGAAATTTAGTTTTCGTATCCTAGGTATTCCCATCGTAGGATCTTATTCTCTATGTATTACACCATCTTAAGGCCTAGAGACCAAATCTTAAGTGATGCTTTCCATCCCAACTATAGGGACACACGTAGTGGCTTAATTAGCAAGCTGCGAAAGAATAGTTGTTTGTTCTGTTGCCAGATATTTTTTGTTGATTATTAACGGGAATCACCCGGCTGCGTCTTATACCCATCTTACCCCGTCGAAACCTTAACAGTCCCATAGAGTGCACTGAGTGCGCTCTTATAATATGCTTATAAACGTAATAAAGCAACAATTATTTTTTTAATTTCTAAAATTAATATACTTTAGAACAGTCTTCAAAGAATTTATCCATCTCTTCTTTAGTATCAAAATTTGCGACAAAGAATTCATTTCCCATCGCTCCTGAAAGAATATCAGGCATTCTTTCATTCATCTTGAGATGATAACCATAACGCCACCAAATCTCTTCATGAGAATAGACATAGTTCTTGCCATCACGTCTACCGTAATAAGCGCAATAATGTGGAGAGAAAGGTTTAATTTCATATTGAAGATTATAAGTTAAGGAATCAGCCCAAATCTTATAAGTATTAACATTCTTAGAATAATTAATAATATCTGGAGTATATCCTCCTGGACATCTCATATTAACTTCTAAGCCTAATAAATCACCTTTTTTACCTAAGCCTTCTTTATCGACTGTAAGTCTAAAGAATTCAAGGTGGAAATATCTATTTCTCGCACCAAAAGCCTTTAAAACTCTTTTACCTTGTTCATAAAGATCACTAGGCATTTCTTTATTTGAATAGTATAAACAATCAAGTCGTTCATTAACAATATTCATAACTGGTTGAGGGAATACTTCATTAGTTGAGAAAACTACTTCAGCTTCGGCGTTAGTTACTCCATCAAAAGAAATTAAATCACCTTGAATAAATTCTTCCATAATATATTTAATAGGTGGAAAATCTTCAAAATAGAATTTTCTTAATTCATCTTCATTATGAATCTTATATGTAGCATAAGCTCCAACGCCATTATCAGGCTTAACAATGACAGGATAACCTACTAGGGATAAGAATCTCTTACCTTCTTCAAATGTGGTAGGAATATGGTAACGTGCAGTTTTTACATTAGCTTTTGCATAATCTACTTTCATTGCTTCTTTAGATTTAAAATATAAGATTTCATCTTTGTTTTTACCAGTTGTGATATTAAAATCACTTCTTAAACGAGCTTCTAATTCTAGCCAATATTCATTATTAGATTCAACATAATCAATATGGCCATATTTAGACTGAAAATAATTAACCGCGTGCCATACTTCATCATAATTCTCCATTGAATTAACGCGGTAATATTCGCATAGAGATGATTTTAATTCATTAGATAAATTATCATATGAATCTTCTGCGATACCTAAGATATTAACTCCATTTTTCTTTAATTCTTCACAGAAATGATAATAAGTCTTAGGAAATGTAGGTGACAAAAATATAAAATTCATAATAAACACACTCTTTTCTTTATTTATATTAATATTACTCTTATTAATTTAAGTTATCTATTAAATTTTTTAATGAAACTACTTACATGAATCTTTTAAGACAAAGCTTAACGCTTGAGGGAAAGCCATTCTCCAAGATACTTCATTATGTGGGAAAGAAGGAACGTAGAGAGAAGAAATTAATTTTTTATCATATCCTCTAGTTAATAAAAGTGTTTCAAATCTCTTACTATCACCAACTAATAATTTTTCTAGTTCATCACCTTGTCCGCAGTAGAAGAAGATACGTGGTAATTTATTACTAGATAAATCAATGTTACTAACAAAGCGTTCAAATCCTTCAAAATTAAATAAAGCATAAGCTGGTGAAAAGGCTAATATTCCTTTATATTGACCTAAATGTTTTAAACCGATATAAGTTGAAGCTAGTCCTCCGCAGGAAGAACCATATAGATATAAAGATGATAAATCAGCATTATATTCTTTTTTAATAAATGGCAATAAAGTTTCATTAATAAAACGATCTAATGCATCAAGTTTTCCTTCCGAAGCAATTTTAACATTCTTTTTTAAACGTGGATTTAATTTGCCAAATTTACGTTTGTCCATTGTAAGTTCAACTTCTCTTAAAGGAGAAGAATTATCAATGCCGACAACAATAATATTTCTTCCTGTTTCTTTTATAAAACTAGAAACTAAAGCATCAATTTGTACTCCTCCATAAGGATCAAATTTAGTTGTGTAATTATATAACGAAGAAAAATCATTTTGACCATCAAAACATAATAAAACTTCACAAGGTTTAGTTTTATTATATTCTTTAGGTAAATAAACATAGATTTCTTTTTCTGGTGTTTCTAAATAAGATAAGTTCTTTCTATCTTTTAAAGTATGATTAATAACTTTACCATCACTAAGATCATATTTAATCTTAGTATTATCTTTATCATTAATAAAACATAAATTAAAATCACCTGGATAAATAATATTAGTTTCTTTCTTATTAAAAGTAGAAGTTACTTGTACGCCTTTATTCCCATAAACTTCACTAGGAATAACAAGATAACCATTTTCTTTAGTCGTTTTAATCTTTTGCTTATCATTTTCACTTATTAAATAAGTGTGATTAACTAAATAATTTGTTTTAACAAAAATCTTCGCCATATTATTTATCTCCTCTTAATTCAAATAAGATATCACGTAATTCCGCGGCTCTTTCGAAATCAAAATTCTTTGCCGCTTCCTTCATTTGTTTATCGATATCTTTAATATATCTTTCTTTTTCACTACGCGTCATCTTCGCATTAGTCTTTTCAAGTAGTTCATTTTCATCACGTACTTTTAAAGGTAAAGTAATTGGTTTAACAATCGTAGTTGGAGTAATTCCATGTTCTTTATTAAATGCTTCTTGAAGTGCTCTTCTACGCGTTGTTTCTTTAATTGCTTTTGACATTGAATCAGTTATTTTTCCGGCATACATAACTACTCTACCATGAGAATTTCTTGCCGCACGACCAATAATTTGAATTAATGATCTTTCACTTCTTAAAAAGCCTTCTTTATCCGCATCAAGAATAGAAATTAAACTTACTTCTGGAATATCTAAACCTTCTCTAAGTAGGTTAATACCGACTAGAACATCGTATTTACCTTTTCTAAGTTGATAAATAATTTCTGTTCTTTGTAAAGTCTTAATTTCATTATGTAAATAAGCTACTTTATAGCCTCTTTCTTTTAAGAAGGAAGTTAAGTTTTCTGCATCTTTAATAGTTAAGGCACATACCATTACTCTTTCATTCTTTTCAATAACTTTATCAATTTCACCAATTAAATCGTATACTGGGTTAATAACATCTTTTACTTCAATAAGAGGGTCTAATAAACCGGTTGGACGAATGATTTGTTCAACGACTTCATGATTAACTTTATCTAGTTCATAATCACCTGGTGTTGCGCTAGTAAAGATGACTTGATTAATTTTTGATTCAAATTCTTCAAAACGTAAAGGTCTATTATCAAGAGCCGAAGGTAATCTAAAACCATATTCAACAAGCGTTTCTTTTCTTGATTGATCACCATTATACATCCCTCTAATTTGAGGTAAAGTTGCGTGTGATTCATCAACGATTAATAAGAAATCTTTAGGGAAATAATCAAATAAAGTATAAGGTGTTTCTCCTTCTTTTCTTCCATCTAAATGACGGGAATAATTTTCAATTCCAGAGCAAAAACCAAATTCACGAAGTTGTTCAATATCATATCTAGTTCTTTGAGAAAGTCTTTCTTCTTCAAGAAGTTTTCCTTCGTTATGAAAATAAGTAAGTCTTTCCGCGAGTTCTTTAGAAATAAGCGATATCGCATTATTAATAACGTCAGTTCCTGATGCGTGATCATGAGCTGGGAAAATTGGAAATTCATTATATGTATGAAATATTTCTCCAGTTAACGGATCAACTTCATGAATCTCTTCTACTTCATCCCATTCATCAAGTAAAATTCTTATTACATGTTCTTGTGAGTTTGGTGTAATAATTTCTAAGACTTCCCCATTAAATCTAAATGTACCAGGAGTAAGACTCATATTGTTTCTCACATATTTATTTAATGTTAGTTTTTCCGCGATTTTCTTTCGATCAATCTCTTCACCTTTATGAATGACAAAGGCAAGTTTACGATATTCTTCTGGATCATGAAGTCCATAAATAGAAGCGACTGAAGCGACAATAATTGTATCACTTCTTTCAAGCACTGAGTTAATCGCCGCGCAACGCATGATTTCAATTTCTTCATTCATTTGAGCGTTCTTTTCAATATATGTATCACTTGAAGCAATATAAGCTTCTGGTTGATAGAAATCGAAATTAGATACGAAATATTCAACTCTATTTTCTGGGAATAATTCTTTAAATTCGGCATAGAGTTGACCGGCTAAAGTTTTATTATGTACTAAGACTAAGGTAGGTTTATTAACTGAGGCAATAACATTAGAAGCCGTGAAGGTTTTACCCGTTCCGGTCGCGCCTAAAAGAACTTGGTATTTCTTATGTTCTTTAATTCCTTGAACTAATTTATTAATTGCTTCAGGTTGATCACCTGTTGGAGAATATTTCGATACTAGTTTAAAGTCACGTTTTTCCATATACTACCTCCTTAATTTATTATTTAATTTTTAAAATTTCGTCTTGTCTTTTTCTTTTAACACTTGCTTTAATTCCTTCACCATAACCTAAAGAAATGACGCTTAGAATAACTTCTTCACTAGGAATAGAAAATGTATTTCTTAAACTTTCTTCATCTCTAATCCCCATAATTAAAGAATCAACGCCATGATCCTTCGCACTTAAAATTAAATAAGCATCATGAAGGCCAGCATCATAAATTCCCCAGCCATTACCAAGTTCATTAACAGGTTTACCTTCTTTAATATTAAAGCCTGATTTATCTTTAATAAATGTTGTTACTAAATAAACGGCATTTTTTGTACTATCTTTATTAAAATCAGGTAAAGCATCTCTAACTTTTGAAATTGTTTCTTCTTCATAAGCTAGATAATAACGAGTATTTTCGCCATTTTTCCAACTAGGTGCGAGTATAGAATCATTCACGATATCTTGAATAACTTCTAAAGGAACTTTTTTATCCGCATAGTTTCTTGTTGATCTTCTTTCAACAATTAAGTTTTTAAAATCCATATATTTATCTCCTCTATAACTTAGCTTCTGTAATAACGCTGTACTCTTGAGTTCTTCTTAAATCGGAGATTTCTCCTCCAAGAAGATAACTCGTTTCTAATGTATATAAATCAGAACTAGAAAAGCTTAGTAAAGCATCTCTAAAAGAAGGAAATTCACTTTCATTTTTATTTTGTACTAATGCGATTTGTTTTTTAATCATTTGCATTTGAGCTGGTGTATAAACATCATATTCATCGCTACCTAAGATAAGAGCGTTATATGGACTAGTTGGTGTATTAGAATGATAATAATCAGAGAATAGAATTTGTAATTTATCCGCGGTTTCCTCATTATAAATTCCATCAATAGTTAATGAATAATTCTTTTGAACGTAATTCATCGCTGTTTCAAAATCAGTATAAGTTGTTCCGCTTAATAAAGAAATTCTTGTTAAAAGAATATTTTTATCGTTAGAAGAAAGTTCATCATTAGAACTAACTCCTTTAATATATTTTCTCCATGTATCATAAGTACTTTCATCAACAATTGATTTATAACTTGCCATCTTATCTGGGATAATACCAATTTTATCAATACAGTTCTTTTTAGGAGAAAGAACGCTCGCGAAAGTATATCTAATTGTTGAACCATCACCTAAAACACTAGTAAAAGTTTGAGCTCTTCCTTTACCATAAGAAATTTCTCCTACTACACTTACTTTAGAACCAGTCTTAGAAGAATCTTTCATTCCCATAACGAATGATTCAGTCGCAGATGCAGAATTTTGATCAACAATTAAAGTATAATGATTGATTTTAGAATTGTAATTGACGTCATCTCTCTCATCTTCAGCATATAAAGTATATAAAGAATTATTTTGGTAACGATAATATCCAGCAATATCACTATTATCATGGAATAAACCCATTAAGGTTTGGAAGTTATATACGTAACCTCCTCCATTACCTCTTAAATCAAGAATTAAGTTATCAAGAGTATTTACTTTAGTGAAAACATCGTTCTTTAAATAAGAATATAATTCACTTGCAGGAGTAGTTTCGCTTCCTGCACCTAAGAAAGAGCTAATATCAAAGACAGCTTCTTTCTTATCGACATCAAATTCAACTAATTTAACTTTATCGACGTTATAATAGCCTCTTGTTACTTCGGCTATATATTCGTTTTCTCCACGTTTAAATTTGCATTTTGCGATAGTGCCCATTTCACCAGTAAAAATGGAACTCCATTCACTAGATTTATGTTCTTTAAGTACGTACCAAGAAGCACCAGAATCATTACTTAATTCAGTAATAATATCGCCTTCTTTTAAACCGACTAAAGTAGTTTTATTTCCGTCTAAATCATAAATGGTCGCGTTTGCCGCAGGAGAAGATTTAAAGACATCTTCTAAGTAGGCATTTCCATAATATACGCTGCGAGATAAACCAAATCCACTTCCAGAAGAAGAAAGATCTTGTGATTCATTCTTTGCAGTTGAGGTATAGAAAGTAAAACTATCACCAACTGAAGAAGTAAGTCCAGTATATAAACCATCAATTAAGGTTCTTTCAGAAGTATCTTGATAATAATTATTCTTAAATTCGTTATAGAAATCTAAAAATTCACGCATTTCTGGGCTAATTTCACCATCATAACGAGATGAATAAGTTAAATAACCTATTCCAAAACCAAGAGAAGACGCGACTAACATCCCGGCAATAGAAAGAACTAAACAATTTCTTTTCGTCTTTTTTTCTTTCGCAATGATTTTATTCATTCTCATTTCTTCTAGATTCATCTTCACTGTCCTCCTTGTTTACATTTAATTCAATACTATATTTATCTTTGTCTAATTTATTAACTTTGAACTTAGCTAAAAAATGTGATGGAGTTTCAAAGGAAACAAGTATTTCAATAGTCTTTATTTTATCGTTTAATTTGATGTATTTTCTTTCGTCAATAGTGACGATATCTAAGTCATATTTCATCTTATTATTAATAATATAGATGATGTTATCATCGTAAAAAGAAAAATGTTTTTTTACTTCTACATCACTTAATACATCTTTATTACCTTGAGAACTAAATTTATATCTTACTCCTGAAGCATGTGTTTCAAAATAAGGAAAATATAAATCATCTTTTAATTTTAAATTTGAATAATAATCATAAGATTTATTATCTAATTCTATTGTTTTAGATTTTGCATAAGCAGTTTTCTTTTTGACAATAATAGAAAATAATATAGCAAAAATTAGTACAACAATAAGAATAGATGAAAAAATGATTAGTTTAGTAAAATCAAAATTATTTGTATTAGTTTCGCTAAAAAATAACATACTTAATCCTCCATTTTATTAAATCCTTCACCGGCGATTTCATGAGCTCTATGAATTGTCATAAATGCTTTCTTATCAATACGAGAAACTATCCCCATAATGATTGAATATTCATGCATTGAAAAAGAAATCATTACCATCTTCTTAGGAAGTTTAGTATATCCTCCTTCAATATCAATAATAGAAGTCGTTCGATCAATCGTCTTAATTACTTCTTCAGTTATTTGTTCATATTTATCAGAGATAACATAAGCGACGAAAGTTTTACTAGTTCCAATAAAGATTTTATCAACAACAATCGCGCAGATGAAGGCTGATAAAATACCTTCTAAAGATAAAGCAAAGTCATGTTCTTTATCTAAAATAAAACCGAGGCTAACAATTAAAGCATCAACAACAAATATGCAATATGAAGTCTTAATTCTTTTTATAAATTTACAAATGATGAAAGAGATAATATCTACTCCTCCAGTTGATCCTCCGCCTAGAAAAGTAATCGCACATCCTGCGCCAACTATAACTCCACCGAATAAGGAAGAAAGAAGAATAACAACTTCTGTATTTGCGTTTAATGAAGGAGCATTTTGTAATAATAAGAAAGGAAATAAATCAACTAAACCTTTTGATGCATAGAGAAATATAGGATAAAAGATTGTTGACATTAAGGTTTTTAAAGAAAAATCAAGTCCTAGAAAGATTAATCCTAAAAAGAATAATATCCAGGTAATAATAGTAATTAAGATTTCTTTATCAAGAAGAGTAATTACATTACTTAAAGCGATTGCAACACCTGAAACTCCTCCAGTAACTAAGTTAGTTGGTAAAATAAATAATTCAGTACCAAGGGCTAAAATGAAGGTACCTAAAAGAACTAAGAAGATATTTTTAATAACTCCCTTAGGATTTAGTTTCATCGAATTAAAATAAGAAGTTAGTTTTTCTTTCATTTTGTTTTAACCTCCCACTTTAAATAAGCATAAATTAATTCATCTAGATTACCATCTAAGACTCCGTGAACATCACTAGTTTCATAATTAGAACGATTGTCTTTAACTAAAGTATATGGACAGAAGACATAAGATCTAATTTGTGATCCCCATTCAATATTCTTTTGTTCGCCACGTAATGCATCGAGTTCTTTTTGTTTCTTTTCGACTTCTAATTGATAAAGTTTTGATTTTAAAACATTCATCGCCATTTCTCTATTTTGAATTTGGCTTCTTTCCACTTGGCACGTTACAACAATCCCAGTTGGAATATGAGTAATTCTAACCGCTGAATCAGTCTTATTAACGTTTTGTCCCCCGGCACCTTGTGAACGATATGTATCAATTCTTAGATCTTTTTCTTCAATTTTTACTTCTACTCCATTATCCATCTGAGGAACGACATCAACTGAAGCGAACGAAGTATGTCTTCTAGCATTAGAATCAAAAGGAGAGATTCTAACTAATCGATGAACACCTTTTTCAGATTTTAGATGTCCATAAGCGTTTTTACCTTTAATAATAAAATAAACTGATTTAATTCCTGCATCACTCGCTTCTTCATAGTCGAGTACTTGGACTTTTAAGTTATGTGATTCAGCATAACGTAGATACATACGATATAGCATATCCGCCCAGTCTTGTGATTCCGTTCCCCCGGCCCCTGGATGAATTTCTAAAATGGCATTACATGAATCAAATTTATTTGATAAGAGTGTTTGAATTTCAAAATCAGATAAATCATTTAATAATGAAGTCATTTCTTCATCAAGAATTTTATGTAATTCTTCATCGTATTCACTTTTAATCATTTCATAAGCTTCGATACAGTCATTTAATTTTTTAGAAAGCGAAAAATACGAATTAGTGATTTCACTTAATCCGTTTTTTTCGTTTAATATTTCTAAAGCCTTGTTTTGATCATCCCAAAAATTTTCTTGTGAGATAATATCTTCTAATTTTTTTATTCTTTCTTCTTTTGAAGCGATGTCAAAGTGAGTCACCTAGTTCAGAAAGGCTATTTTGAACTTTAGATATCCCTTGTTTAATTTCAAATAATTCGAGCATTATTTATTTTCCTCATCGCTTGCAGTTAAGTCTTCATTAGTCGCGACAGGATTAAAATCTTTTGCCGCGTCTTCTTTAGCTTTTGCAAAAGCTTGCATTTCATTTTGTTTTTGTTGTTGAGCTCTAGCTTGTTCTTCTCTTAATCTATCTTGAGCCATTTCTTCAGGAGTCTTTAATCTAATTTCAACATGAATTAAAGTATTGACTACTTGTTCAGCAATATTAAGAATCATTTCATTAAACATATCCCAACCTTCATCGACATATGCTTTTAATGGATCAGATTGTGCGTAGCTTCTTAAATGAATACCTTCTTTTAATTTAGCCATTGAGTCAATATGTGTAGTCCAGAAACGATCAACCGCGCGTAAAGCAACCATCTTTTCTACTTCTGAAACAGCTTCTTTAGGCCAAGAAGCTCTCTTTTTATTGTATTGAGAGAATAAGATTTCACCAAGTTCATCACTTACTTCATCAACTGGAGCTTCATCATATCCTGAATAATCAAATGAACCAGGAGCTAAATATTTAGGTTCTAAGTTCTTCTTTAAAAGTGCACTTGATAAAACTGGATTACGAGGATCAGTATCATCAATTGAAGTTTCAACAATATGTTTGCCAATTACCTTAAAGTAATTATAAACAATATCATAAATATCATCCGCGTATAATAATGTATCTCTTTGAGAATACATCGCTTCACGTTGTTGTCTTAAAACATCATCGTAGTCAAGTAATGATTTACGAGTATCAAAGTTTTGACCTTCAATCTTCTTTTGTGCAGAAGTAATCGCATTCATAACCATCTTTGATTCAAGTGCTTCATCACCCATTTTTTCAAATAAGCCTCTTAAGTAGTCAGGTGCGAATCTAACCATTAATTCATCATCAATAGAAATATAGAATCTTGAATATCCTGGGTCCCCTTGTCTACCTGAACGACCTCTTAATTGGTTATCAATACGACGTGATTCATTTCTTTCAGTACCTAAAACGGCAAGGCCAGCAGGAGATTTTACTTTACCTGTTGGATCAACGATATCTTTTACTCCAGGACCAAGTTTAATATCAGTACCTCTACCAGCCATATTTGTCGCGATAGTAATCGCATTTAATTGACCAGCAAGTTCAACGATATGAGCTTCACGTTCATGGTTTTTTGCATTTAATACTTCATGAGGTAAATGTGCTTCATTAAGTAAATTATCAACAATTTCAGAATCTTCAACGGAAGGAGTACCAATTAGGATAGGTTGACCTAATGCGTGACGAGCTTTAACATCTTCAATTAAAGCTTTATATTTTGCATTTTTATTTCCATAAACTAAGTCGGTATCATCTAAACGTAAGATTGGTCTATTAGTTGGAATTGGAGTAACGTGCATGTTATAAATCTTTTCAAATTCTTCTTCTTCAGTTTTAGCTGTACCTGTCATACCGGCAACTTTATTATAAAGTCTAAAGAAGTTTTGATATGTAATAGAAGCCATTGTAATAGTTTCTTGTTTAATCTTAACATGTTCTTTTGCTTGGATTGCTTGTTGTAAACCGTCAGAATATTCTCTACCTTTCATGACACGTCCTGTGAATTGGTCAATAAGATGAATTTCATCATCTTTAACCATGTATTCAACATTCTTCTTCATGATGTAGTTAGCTTTTAAAGCTTGGTGAATTCTATGAACTAAGTCGTTATATTCTGGATTATAAATGTTCTTTACCCCGAACGCTCTTTCAGCCGCGGTAGAACCTTCATCAGTTAATGAGCAAGCTTTAGTCTTAACGTCGATAGTAAAATCACGTTCTTTCTTTAAAGATTTAACAAATCGATCCGCGAATTCATAAGTCGAAGCAGAAGCTCTTTCACCACCAGAAATAATTAATGGAGTTCTTGATTCATCAATTAAAATAGAGTCAGCTTCATCAACGATTGCGAAATTAAGTCCTCTTTGAACTCTTCTAGCAACTGTTTGAGCCATATTATCTCTTAAGTAGTCAAAACCAAGTTCTGAGTTAGTTGTATAAGTAATATCGGCATTATATGCAGCTTGTTTACCTGCGACATCTTTTTCTCTTAAGTTACAATCACAAGTTAAACCTAAGAAATTATAAACTTTACCCATTTGTTCAGCATCACGAGAAGCGAGGTATTCGTTAACTGTAACAACATGAACACCTTTTCCAGCAAGTGCGTTTAAATAAACTGCCATAGTCGCAGTTAAAGTTTTACCTTCACCAGTTTTCATTTCCGCGACGTCGCCTTCATTTAAAACGATCGCACCCATAATTTGAACTTTGAAAGGAAATTCATTTCTTACTCTAAAACATGCTTCTCTACATACTGCATATGCTTCTGGAAGGATATCTTCAAGAGTTGAACCTTTTGCAAGTAAATCTTTAAAATAAGGAGTCTTTGCTTTTAATTCTTCATCAGTTAAAGCACGCATCTCATTTTCATAAGACATTACTTGTTTTGCGATCTTTTCAACTTTTTTTAGAGCTCTTTCATCAACTCTTAATACTTTATCTAACCAATTACCCATTAATATGACCTCCTAAGGATTGTAATTCACGTGTTATTATACACAAAATTAATCTCTATATAAATACTAAAGTATTTAATTTAAAAAATATTTGTTTAATAAAGGTAAATTATTAATTTTATCACTTCCTTTTTAGATGCATCTTTTTAGTTTTTATATTTAATTTACGACATTTTTAATAAAAAATCGTAATTGTATATTTCTTATAATTCATTAAATAATTTTATTTCTTTTTAGAAGAAAATAATGAGAATTTAAGTTTAGATTTTTCATTAATTAAGTGGGTATTTCTCGCTAAAACGAGGACTTTTATCTTTTTTGGGTTATAAGGTTTTATTAAAGAAATCGCTCCTTTAATAGAACTTCCTGAAGTGATGACATCATCAACTATTAAGACCAATTTACCCTTTAATTCTTCACCGTTTAAAATACCTAATTTATCTTTGATTTTAATTCTTTCTTTATAAGCTAAATCTGATTGTTTAAAATTTATTTTCTTATAAATACAACGTGAAAAAGGTAAAGAGAGGACTTTAAAAATTTCAATTATATGATTAAATCCACGTTCTTCATCATCATTTGGATTAGAAGGTAAAGGAACTAAGATGTAATCATGGTATTTTAATCTTAATTCAAATTTAAATCTTTCTAAAAACACTTCGCCAAGTTCAATATCGTAACAACCTTTCAGTTGAAATAATAAATTTCTAATCACATCATCATATTCATAAACATAAGTATAAGAAATACCATCTTCTTTAAATGATTTTAATTTAGGTTCAAATTTATTAAAACAATTTTGGCATATCTTTGGTTTACAAAAATAATGTAATGAAGTTTCTTTAATATTAGAGAAGCAAATTTTGCACACGGGCATTTCTATTCGCCTCCTTAATTTTCTTTATCGCTAAATCTACCATTTCACTATCTTCTTTACAAAGGAAGATTACTTCTCCATCAAATGCATCGATTTTTCGACCAACCCGACCAGAAATTTGTATTAAAGCAGCATCAGTATAGATATTTGAATCAGCATGAAAAACAATTACTTGAATATTTTTAAGCGTTACTCCGCGTTCAAGAACGCTGGTGGTGACTAAATAATCGAATTTATTATTTTTAAAATCAAAGATAATATCATTACGGTCTTTCTTCTTTGAATGAACAATTTTACCACTTTTAACAAACATCTTAAGTATAGGGAATATTCCTTCAGCTTCATAGATTGTTGGGCAAAAAACAAAACAAGGTTTATTTTCTTTTTTATATTGTTTTAATTTCTTAATAATATAAAATTCTTGTCCCATCGGTAAAATGATTTTAGTCGGTTCAATTAAAGGATGTTTATGATATCGAGCCATTAAAGAATAGATATTACCTTTTTCTTTTTTAATCTTATCTTCCATCCATTTTAAAGGAGTCGCACTCATCATAATGTAATTACCTCTAATGGATTTATCAAACATATTCATCAAAGTTTCATTATTTGAATAAGGAAAAGCATCAGTTTCATCAATAATTAATAAATCAAAATATGAAACATATCGAAATAATTGATGTGTAGTACAAATAACGATATCTCCTTCTAGATCTTTATGATGACCTCCATAAACTGAAACTACTTTTACTTCTGGAAAAGCCTCTTTAATTCGCGGAGCAAGTTCAATAACAACATCTTTTCGAGGAATGGCAAGTCCTACTTGTTTACCTTTAGTTAAAGCATAAGCGATTGTTTTATAAACTAGTTCAGTTTTTCCTGCCCCACATACTGCATAAATTAAGGTATTTTTGTCACTTGCATAATTATCTCTAACTAAAGAAGATATTTCTTCTTGAGCTGGCGATAAAGGGTATTTTAAATTCTCTTTTATTTCTCTTTTCTTAATAACATTTATTTTTGCCATCTCTCCAATAAATGAAATACACCTTCTACAATATTCTTTTCCGTTTCTTATCCCGAAGTATCTAGGATCCTCACAACCACATTTTTCACATTTAAGCATAAAAAAACCTCCTATAAATAATTTATGGAGGTTTAAGAATAAATCCTAAATTAAAGTTCGATTTTATTTACTCTTTTAATGTGTCTACCACCTTCAAAAGGAGTATTTAAGAATAAGTCAATATAAGCTTTAGCTTGTTCAATAGAAGTATATTTTGCACCCATTGAAATCATATTGACATCATTATGTTCACGAGTTAAACGTGCGACATCTTCATTATAGATAAGTCCACATCTAACACCTTTATGTTTATTTGAAGCAATCATAATTCCTTCTCCAGTGGTGCAAATTACGATGCCTCTAACGCAAGTTTTTGTTTCAACATCACTTGCGACCTTATGAGCGAAATCAGGATAATCACAAGAATCTAATGAATATGTTCCTTCATCAATAACTTCGTGTCCTAAAGAAACTAAGTATGCTTTTACTTGTTCTTTTAAAGAATATCCTCCGTGATCTGAACCAATTGCAATTTTCATATCTATTCTTCTCCTCTATATACTTTTTCTACTGCTTCTAAAGGTATATTACCTTTTCTAATTTCTCTTACTCCACATTCATCAAGAATGAAGATACTTGAAGGTACACTTGATCTAGTATCGCCTTTTATAATCGCGGCAATCTTATCATCAAAAGTTGCGCAAACTTCTTCATAATTTTTTAAAACAGGTTGACCTGAGATATTCGCGCTTGTTACAAGTAATGGCTTATGAGTATCATGAATTAATTTTCTTACTTCGTCATAATCAGGGACTCGTACACCAATATATTCACTATTTAATTTAACCCAAGGATAAAGATGATCTTTAGGTTTTAATAAGAGAGTAATTTCTCCTGGCATAAATTTCTTAATAACATTTTTAATGCTAGGTGTCACTAAGGCGTAACTACCAATATCATTAATTGATGATAGCATCAAGGTAAATGGTTTATCTGGAGTTCTATTTTTGGCTTTTACTAATTTATTAAAAGCTTCTTCATTATCATAAATTACTCCTAGACCATAAACTGTCTCAGTTGGAAAAGAAACAACTTCCCCTTCTAGAAGAAGAGGAATAATTCTTTCATCTTCAAATTTTGTATGGATTGCTTTCATAACTAACCCTCCCATAAGTTAATTATAGTTAACTCTTTCACAAATTTAAATTATTTTATCTTCTTATTAAAAATAAAAATCTCACTAGTCCATTCATATCTTCTTTAAATTCGAGAGAAAAACCAGGAAGATATTTTTCTTTTAATAGAGTAAGTCCTGGAACTAAATCTGGAGAAATTTCAAAAGTTAATAAAGCATGTTCATTCATAACTTTATCAACATTTTTAAAGATTTTTTCATATATTTCTAAACCGTGGTTTGACGCGAATAATGCCATATGTGGTTCATATTTAATTACTGATTCTTGAACAAATGTATCTTCGTCAATATAAGGGGGATTTGACGTTAAAACGTCATATTTATTATTTAAAACTGGTTCTAAGGTATCACCGTTAAAAAATGTTACATTACTTCCTAAAAGGTCATTGTTTTTCTTCGCTACTTCAAGAGCATCACTAGATAAATCAATTGAATGAACTACACTTTCTTTATAATCTAAAGATAAAGAAATCGAAATACAACCTGAACCCGTTCCTACTTCAACAATAGAAGGATTAACAAAATTCTCTTTCTTTATTAATTCCTTTGTATATAAAACTAATTCTTCAGTTTCATTACGAGGAATTAAAGTATCTTTTGTAACTAAAAATTTATGGCCTAAAAAATATCGATAGCCTAAAACATATTCTACCGGCATACCTAAAAAGAGAAGATCTAATTTATCTTTCAATAAATCTTCTTCATAGAGATTATTTTCATTTAAAATATACGAAACTTCATCTAAAGAAAATGTTTCCTTAATAAGATAAACAATATCTTTTAAAGAAACATCTTCATAATTATTTGATTTAATCGAAGCTTCTTTAACAATGTCTTTTAAAGCCTTAAGCATTGTATTTTTTAGCCTCTGTTTCCATTTTGTCTTGTTGATCAGCGTTAATTAAGGCTTCGATAACATCTTCCAAGTCACCTTCCATAACGCGGTCTAATTTTTGAATAGTAAAACCAATACGATGATCAGTAACACGGTTTTGAGGATAGTTATAAGTTCTAATCTTTTCACTTCTTTCACCAGTTCCGACTTTTAAACGTCTTTCGTTACCGATTTTTTCATCTTGTTCTGCTTGTTTTTGCGCATATAATTTCGCTTTTAACATATTCATCGCGATTTCTCTATTTTGAATTTGGCTTCTTTCAATTTGGCAAGAAACAACTGTTCCAGTAGGTACGTGAGTAATTCTAACAGCCGATTCAGTTTTATTAACGTTTTGACCCCCAGCACCTTGAGAACGATATGTATCAATCTTTAAATCTTCATTTCTAATTTCAATATCGATATCTTCAGTTTCTGGCATAACTAATACTGTCGCGGTTGAAGTATGAATTCTTCCACCTGCTTCAGTAACAGGAACTCTTTGAACACGGTGTGCACCACTTTCAAATTTTAATTTTGAATAGACTGAATCTCCTTTAACTGAGAAAACAACTTGAGAATAACCACCTGCTTCAGAAGGTGATGAATCTAAAATTTGAATTTTCCATCCTTGAGTTTCAGCATATCTAACATACATTCTAAATAAATCACCGGCAAAGATATTTGCTTCATCTCCACCAGCCGCGCCACGAATTTCGCAGACAATGTTCTTATCGTCATTAGGATCCTTAGGTAAAAGCATAACTTTCATTTCATCATACAAAGCAGTTGTTGAAGCAGTTAATTCTTTTACGCTTTCTTTAGCAAATTCACTAATTTCTGGATCTGAATCTTGTGACATAACAATTGAGTCATTTAAATCAGACATCATTTTTTTGTATTTTAAATAAGCATCGTGAACTTCACTTAAAGAAGCTCTTTCTTTGTTTAAAGCTGTTAATTTTTTAACATCAGAAACAATTTCATCTTCACATAAAAGCTTATCAATTTCGTCGACTCTAACTAAAATTGCTTCTAATCTTTCAATCATTTTATCTTCCATAAATACATTCCTCCCTTAAAAGGCCTATAATATAATATCAAAATACTTCAAGAAAATAAATATATTTATTTTTTATTAACTAAAGTCGTATAATAACGATAGAGGTAAAACTTATGGACTACTTTTTCTATGATAAAAACAATAATTTAGTATCAATCGCGAATGCGATTTTATTTCATTTTACTGGTAAATGTTTTCATACGCCACATGAAGAACTAACACGTATTCTTAAAGAGAAGAACTATCAAAAAATTTGTATTATGCTTTTTGATGGTTTAGGTAAATCAATTTTAGAAAAGCATCTAAAAGAAAGCGATTATCTTCTTAGAAAGAAAGCATTTGAAATTACAAGTGTCTTTCCTCCAACTACTGCCGCGGCAACTACTTCCATTACCACGGGAAAATATCCTGTTGAAACAGGCTTTTTAGGTTGGCAACAATATTTTAAGCAACATAATTTAGTCGTTGAAATGTTCACGAATAGAAATGCTTTTACAAAAGAAAAAATTAATGGACCTGTTCTAAGTGAATTATATTGTCCAAATGAAAAAATATGGGAGATTTTAAATAAAAACTCAATATATTCAAAGCCATTACAACCTTTTCCAATCGATGAAAATGGCCCTAGAGATTTAAAAGAATTCTTTGAATTCGCGAACATTTATATGAAACATAAAGAAAGTCATTTCTATTATATGTATCACCCATATCCAGATAGTTTAATTCATATGCATGGAACTACCGCCCAGGAAGTTCATGAATGTGTTAAGTACATTAATAAAGAAGTTAGAAAACTCGCAAAAGAAAATCCTGATAACTTAATTATTGTTCTCGCTGATCACTCTTTAATCGATACTAAGTGGTTTAATATATATGAGCATGATGATTTTTCATCTACTTTAAAAATCATGCATTCACTTGATTCTAGAAGTTCATTTTTTCATGTAAAAGAGGGTCAAAATGATAATTTTGTTAAAGCATTTAACAAATATTATTCAAAATATTTTAAATTGTTCACTCGCGAAGAAGTTATAAAATTAGGTTTCTTTGGTGAAGGTACACCTCATCCATTATTCAGTGATTTTTTAGGTGATTATATGGCTACATCAATCTCTAATTATGGATTTACGATAAGTGATGATTATCCAATGATCGGTGCACATTCTGGCTCACTAGAAGAAGAATCACGTATCAATGTTGCAATATTAAACAGGTAATAACAATACATTACATTAAGGACTTTTTTATTTTAAATACAACTTAAAAGTTGTATAATCTTTTTGGGTGATTAAAAAATGTCTTATAAAGCTTTATATCGTACATATCGTCCTAGCACTTTCGACTCAGTCGCAGGTCAAGGACATGTCGTAAAAACATTACAAAACGCAATTAAGGAAAATAAAATTGCACATGCTTATCTTTTCTGTGGTCCTAGAGGTACAGGTAAAACCTCAATGGCTCGATTATTCGCGAAAGCATTAAACTGCGAAGAAGGGTTTGGCCATCAATGTAATAAATGCGCGAACTGTCTTTCATTAATCGAAGGTTCTCATCCTGATGTTATTGAACTAGACGCGGCAAGTAATCGTGGCATTGATGATATTAGAGACCTTATTTCTAAAGTTAAATACGCGCCAAGTTTAGGTCGTTACAAAGTATATATCATCGATGAAGTTCACATGATGACTAATGAAGCATTCAATGCTTTACTTAAAACACTTGAAGAACCACCTGCAAACGTCGTATTTATTCTTTGTACAACTGAACCATATAAATTAATGCCTACTATTTTATCTCGTGTTCAAAGATATGATTTTAGTAAAGTAAGCGATACTGACTTATTGAATAATTTAAAGATGATTGTTTCTAAAGAAGGAGTTAACGCAAGCGAAGAAGCTTTAAAACTCATCGTATCTTTATCTGATGGAGGCGTAAGAGATTCTCTATCGATGTTAGATCAAGCAATTGCTTATTCAGGAAATGAATTAACTTTAGATAAAGTTCAAGATTTATATGGATTAACTTCAACTGAAGAAAAACTAGAATTATTAAATTTAGTATCTACTTCAAATGTTAAAGGTTTCATGGATAAATTAGATTCTTTTATAAGCCATGGCATTGATATTAAACGTTTAACTAGTGATTTAATCGATATTTGTAAAGATATCTTAATTTATCAAAATACCTTAGATGTATCTATTTTAAAGTCATTAAATGAAACACAAGTTAAATCTTTAAATATCTCTAAAGACAATACCTTAAAGATGTTAAATATCTTATTAGACACATATTCACAATATCGTTATGTTTCTAATATCAATTCTTTAATTGAAATTGCTTTACTTAAGATTTCCACTGAATGTAATAAGAAAGTTGAAGAAAAAGTAATTATTAAAGAAGTTCCTGTTCAAGTAATTAAAAAAGAAGAAGTTACTCCTACTACGCAGGTAGTTACTCAAAAGAAAGAAGAGCCTAAAGCTAATATCATTGAAGAAATTAAGCAAGAAGTTCCTCATCATCAAGAATTAGAAATCCTTGATATTCCTACTCCAAAAACTAATTCGAATGGTATTAATCCGTTAGTTGATGAAGGTAAAGAATATATATTAAGTGAAGAAGAAACATTAAACTTCATGCTTCAAGGTAATCGAATTGAAAAAGAACGTATCAAGACTTTATGGAACGATTTATCTTTATATTTAAGTTCTGAATCTCTTGGTCAATACGCGGCTTGTTTAAAAGAATGTACATTAGGTATCTTATCGAAAAACGTTCTTGTTTTAGTTGCTAAATTTAAGAATATCGCGACTAAAATCTCTATTTTAGAAAATCAAAAAGGTTTCTCTAAATTAGTTGAATTAATCACAGGTAGTAAATACGTCATCTTAGTTTTAACTAGCCAAGATTGTGCGCTTAGAATTACTAAATTCACTAACTTAAAACAAGCTAATAAACTTCCTGCCATCGAAAATATTGAATATAGTTTTGATGAAGAAGCATTAGAAATTATTAAAACAAAAATTTAAGGAGACTAACAACATGAATATAAATCAAATTATGGCTCAAGCACAAAAGATGCAAAAAGAATTAGAAAAGAAACAAAAGCAATTAGAAGAAACTCTTTTCGAATTTGAATCTAATGGAGGAGCGATTAAAGTATCAATCTATGGTTCTAGACTCTTAGAAAAGATTGAAATTGATGAAGATGCGATTGATCCAAACGAAAAAGAAATGCTTCAAGATATGATTAAAATCGCGATTAATGAAGCAATCACTAAGATTGATAACGAACAAGCTAAAATTCAACAAGCAATGACTTCAGGTATGAAGTTACCATTCTAATTATGAAAGAATTATTAACGATTACTTCTTTAATTGAATCTTTAAGAAAACTTCCAGGAGTTGGATATAAATCCGCGGAAAGAATGGCTTATCAAATTCTCAATATGAATGAAGAATCTATTAATTCATTTATTTCTGCGATGGAAAATGTTAAAACAAGAATCTCTATTTGTCCAATATGTGGATGTTATAAAGAAGACGGCATTTGTCCAATATGTGATGATGAAGAAAGAAATGATGATACTTTAGTTGTCGTTTCATATTTTAAAGATGTCTTAGTTTTTGAAAAATTAAAATCATTCCATGGTAAATATCATGTTTTAAATGGTTCTATCTCTCCAACTAAAGGAGTAGGTATTGATGATATTAATTTTGCTTCCCTACTAAAAAGAATTGAAGAAGGTAATATTAAAGAATTAATTTTAGCTACTTCTCCTAATATCGAAGGAGAAACAACTGCATTATATATTGAAAAATTATTAGAAAAATATCCTTTAACCATTTCTAGACTTGCTTATGGTTTACCAATGGGTTCTCAACTTGATTACGCGGATGAACTCACTTTAACTAAAGCTCTAGAAGGAAGAAAAGTGATTAGAAAGGATTAATATGTCACTATTTATTACTCTTGAAGGTCCTGAAGGATCAGGAAAAACTTCTGCGATCAATAAAGTAAAAGAAATTCTAGAATCAAAAGGTCATGAAATTGTTATGACTCGTGAACCAGGTGGAACAGCCATTTCTGAACAAATTAGAGAGGTCATTTTAAATAAAGAAAATACTTCAATGGATCCTCGTACTGAAGCTTTACTTTATGCCGCGAGTAGAAGACAACACTTAGTTGAAAAGATTTGGCCAAGTGTTAAAGAAGGTAAAATTGTTATCTGTGATCGATATTTAGATTCTTCTCTTGCCTATCAAGGATTCGCGAGAAACCTTGGTATTGAAGATATCTTAAAAATCAATATGTATGCGACAGAAAATACTTTCCCTGATTTAACTTTATTATTCGATTTAGATCCTGAAATTGGTCTAGGAAGAATTAATGCCGATAAAAATAGAGAAGTAAACCGTTTAGATTTAGAAAAATTATCCTTCCATAAAGCAGTTAGAGAAGGTTACTTAAAACTTGCGAAAATGTATCCAGAGCGTTTTGTGATCATTGATGCGAGTAAATCAAAAGAAGAAGTTGTTGCTCAAACGCTTAAAGCAATAGAAGAAAGATTACAAAAATAAAATGAATTTTAAAGAATATTTACTTTCATATCAAACTAGAGTTAGTAATACATTTATTAACGCAAAAAGAAACAATAAGGTGGCTCAAACTTATCTTATTAAAGGAGATGATGGAGCCCCAGTTTTTGCCTGCGCGAAATACCTAGCTAAATCACTCATTTGTGATGAAAGTGAAGATTTTGCTTGTGATTCCTGTATGTCTTGTATTCGTTTTGATGAAGGTAATTATACTGATATTAAGATTTTAGACTCTTCAAAAGGAACGATTAAAGTAAGTGATATTGAAGATTTACAAAAGTTCTTAAGTGAATCATCAATCGAAAGAAAAGGCATTAAGATTTATATTATTAACTTAATAGAAAATCTTTCTAATGAAGTTATTAATGCTCTTTTAAAGACACTTGAAGAGCCTAATAGTAATGTCTACGCTTTCTTAACTACTTTAAATGATACTAAAGTTCTTCCTACGATTATTTCTCGAGCTCAAGTATTAACTTTATTACCTATTGATAGTTCGCTTATTAAGGATGAATTAAAAGATTCTTCTTTAGAAGAAATAGATAAAGAATTATTAACGTGCGTTTATAAAGATAAAGATACTATCATAAAAGAAGCAAGTGACGAATCTTATTTAAAAATTAAAAGCGTCATTAACGATGTAATTGATACATTAGTGAATAATCCTAAATCAATCTTATTTGAATTAGAACAAGTCTATTTATCGAAAACTAAAAAGATGTATCTAGATACAAAGGAAGAAGTAAGATTATTTATTGATCTTCTATCCGTTGTTTTTAAAGACATCATGTATTTAAATTTAGGTAAAGAAATCACTTTAAAATCAAAAGAAAAAGAATTATTAAAAATAAAAGACTTATTTAAAGATGTCGAACAAATCTATCTAGAAATTATGTTAGTAAGAAGTAAATTAGACTTAAATGTCTATAAGCCATTAATTCTCGAACACATCTTTATTACAATCTTAGAAGGAGAAAAATAACATGGATAGCAATATATTATTAGTTAAAATATATGTATTCGGTTTAGAAAAGAATATGTATTTTATTACTGATGAAGCTGAACTTAAAGAAGATGATTTAGCGATAGTTGAAACTTCTAGAGGTACTGAACTAGGTCGAGTACAATCTCGTCCAGTCGAAAAAGAAATTGAAAATATCGATTTATATCCAAAATATGTTAAAAGAGGTACTTCTTTAGATTTAACTACTTTTAATTTAAATAAAGAAAGGGCTTCAAAGAATTTAAAAGAAATTCAAGCTTGTGCGAATAAACTTAATCTCGATATGAAAATCATCACATGTGAATACATGTTAGATGGTAGCAAGATTATTATTTATTACACTGCAGAAAATCGTGTTGATTTCCGTGAATTATTAAAAGATCTTGCTTCTTTATTAAAATGTCGTATTGAATTAAAACAAGTAGGAACAAGAGATAAAGCGAAGATGATCGGTGGAATCGGCATCTGCGGACTTAAATTATGTTGTTCAACATTCTTAAATGAATTTGATGGTATCTCTATTACAATGGCAAAAAACCAAATGCTTGCATTAAATATTCCTAAGTTATCCGGCCACTGCGGAAAGCTCATCTGTTGTTTAAAATATGAAAACGACGCATATCTCGATTTACAAAAATCTCTTCCTCGAGTCGGCGATAAAGTAAAATATAATGATGGAATTTATAAAGTAACTTCTATGAACGTCATCACTAAATCAATTCGATTAGAAAATAAAGAAAATGTTGTTTTTGTTGATTATGATGAAATTAAAGATTCTATCTTACCTCGTAATGAAAATTCTAACGCTCAATACGTAAATCAACAATATAACCATCAAAATAAGAAGTCACATAACAATAACAAATTTAATAACAAGGTAAACGCAGGAGAAAAGAAAGATGAAAAGAACTAAGTCTTTTGAAAATAATGAACCTATTTTATATTTAGTCGCGACTCCAATCGGTAATACAAAAGAAATCTCCTCTCGTGCCTTAGAAGTTCTTTCTTCGGTCAGTTATATCGCTTCTGAAGATACAAGAACTACCGCGAGTTTACTTCGTTTATACGGCATTAGTAAACCTTCAATCGCTTGCCACGAACATAACGAAAATGAAGCAAGTGAAAAGATTGTCTCATTAATTAAAGAAGGTCATTCAATCGCGATGACTTCTGACGCCGGTTATCCTGGTATTTCTGATCCTGGTAGTCGACTTGTTAAAAAATGTATTGAAAATGATATCCCTGTTTCAATTGTTAATGGGGCTAATGCATTTATCCCTGCTTTAGTAGGTTCAGGACTAGATACTACACATTTCTATTTCCATGGATTCTTAAATGCCAAATCAAGTTTAAGAAAGAAGGAATTAGAAGAATTAAAATCTCTTACTATGACTTTAATATTCTATGAATCACCTCATCGCATTAAAGAAACTTTAAATGATTTATATTTAGTTTTGGGTAATAGAACTATTTCAATTGCCCGCGAAATAACTAAGTTACATGAAGAATATATCCGTGGAACTTTAGATGAACTTATTAACATCGATGAAACAACTTTAAAAGGCGAAATGGTCATCGTTGTTGAAGGAAACAAAGAAGTTAAGGTCTTAACTGAAGAAGATATTAAGAACTTATTAAAACAAGAATTAGAAGAAGGAAAATCCTTAAAAGACGCGATAAAAGGAGTAAGCCAAGCTTACTCCTTAAAAAAGAATATCGTTTATGATATCGCAACTAAGCTCTAAAGTTTAGTTGCTTTTTTATTGCCTTTTTATCGGCATAAATAACATCAATACCAATGTAAAGTGCGCTGAAGAATGTTAAACCAATACCAAAGCCAATCATACCATTAGTGAGTTTTGGAGTTACATATCTTAATTTATAAGAATAATTACCGTTTTCTGCAACAAATGAAAGGAAACCACCTTGTGCTTTATATAGTTTTACATCTTCACTAGTTCCACTTTCACAAGTTCTAACTAAAGACCAACCTTCATCATAAGGAATTGTTAAGACAACGATTTTATTTCCTTCATAATTAGATTTAAATGTGACGTCATTAACACCAATAACAACATCTTGAAGTTCATTTTCTTTTAATGAATCAATATTATTTTTATAACTATCATAATACTCAAAAGTTATATTAGGTTTAGCAAATTTTGATCCTACTTCAAATGTATCATAAGCTCTAACTACGATTCTAGTAACTTTATCAGTTACATAGAAACCACGATCATTTTTCCAATCGTAAGATTTTCCTCCATAGTTATGTGTCATATGGATATCACGAGTGAGTTCATATTCATTACCGTTACTATCTTCACCATATAAGGTAATCATTAAGTTTTCACCCATTCTTCCACATACAGTGACATAAGCTCCTCCTCGTGAGGAAGCTTCAGAAGCTATTCCTAAATCCTTAACATCAACATCCATATATGAATTATAATAGATTGTTTTTCCTGATGCCGGATATTTAACTGGACTAGCATAATCTAACGCAATACCTTTTTCATGATCCCAATTTTGTACGTAAACATCAATGTTTTCATTAGGAACATTAACAACTGTAACATCATTATTAAAATTACTATTTTGATTAATTAAGACATATTTATTAAAAGAATCTGGATAATCTTTTTCGATTTCATCTATATCAGAGGTCTTTAATATTGCCCCATGGACGTAAGCATATTCATTTTGAATGACTGTGCCTTTATAAGTACCAGTCGTATAATTATCACTAGTAGAAATATTACTTTCATAATAAATATCATTAAATGCAAAGCCTAAATTAACGAAGTTTTCATTTTCATAAAGAACATTATCATCATCACGAGAAATTTCTTTATAGCCGAATGGTACGTTACTATCTTCATAATTTTTTGTAATTACTTGTATCGAAGTATTGTTATTAAAGATGACGTTATAAGCATTACCTTCATCGAGTTTTTGTAATGTACTAACGTAATTACCGTTTGAAGAAGTTAATACTCCTTCGTAAGCTTTTATATTAAACGTAACACCGTTAAATGCCCATTTATTATTAACAATACCAATAGTTATATTATTTCGATCAACATCATCTCTTAAAGTGATATCAAATGATTTAATATCTCCGGTTGAAGAGATAAACTTAACTACATAAGTATCGTATGAAGAATTATTTTCTTTTATATCGATACTATAGATAATATATTCATCACTATTAGGAATAGAAGTATTTTTTAATGCTTCAACATTAGTTTTAATATCACCATAATAGAAATAACCATTTTTATTAGTGATAATATTACCTAAACCACGATTTAAACGTGAATCATTAGAATTAACTAAATAATATTTTACACCTAAGAAAGTGTCGAGGTTCGCTCTTTTTTCATGCGCGCCCATTGACCAACCATCACGAGAATAACTAATTCTTGACCAGTTATTAAAGTCGGTTGTTTCATAATTATAGATTGAATGGAAAGCACCTAGTCCACGATAAGATTCAACCATTCCTAGGTTATTTGCATCTCGATCTGCCGAAGAAGAATAAATTCGATAATAAGAACTATCTCTTTGTTTAATCTCATTAATCATTCTTATTTCTGATTGAGTAGAAGAATATCCTCCATATAAAGAAGCATAATCTACTGTTCCTTGACCTTGAACTAAGACGTTGCCAACAACGATTGCTTCAAGAGCTACCGCGAAAGTTAAACCTTTCTTAAAGCGTCTATTCTTGCATCTTAAATTTAAATATAAATACATTAAGAATGTATATATCATTGTAATAATCGCATAGTATTTTCTTTCATCAAGAACATTTGATGACATTGTTCCTTGATATTCAAGTGCTTTAATAAACATGAATATTTGTAGACCAATTATACATACCGCGGAGATATCAAAATACCATCTCTTCATATCATTAATCTTATCTAATGATATACCAACGTATAAAGCCATACTTACAACGACAAATAGTTGCCATCTACCATACATTACTGAAGTAAAGCCAGTAAATAAATAATAGAAGAATGGTGAGAAGATAAGTCCTACTATGCCAATAAAACCAATAATATGAGAAACTCTCTTTTCTTTAATCGATTGAATTAAGGAAGGAATAACCATTAATGTTAAAGGTGTATATAAGAATAAAGAACAGTTTGTATTGTCGTAGCCTGTATTCGCGAATAAAGTAGAATCATAACAAGAAATTGGAGGGAATAAATAAGAGATCACAGGATACATATAATATTTATTCGCGTATGATCCTTCGAAAGTAAACATTTTTTTAAGAATGGCTTGTAAAGTTTCATTCGCAAGACTTCCTTCACCTGATTTAAGATATTCAAAGAATTGTTTATAGAGAGTTAATAAACTATCTAAATAAGTTCCTCCGCTTCGAGAAGATTGTAAAGCAACGTGGAAAGCTGGGAATAAAATTAAAGAAGCTAAGCACATCGCAGTTACGTAACTCGCGAGTCCTAGTCCTAAGATCAATCCTCTTTCTTTACCTGTATAACTTCTCCATAATTGGAAATATCTAAATACAGCATAGATAACAGAGCAAAAGCAAGTCATGATGAAGAAGAAATAATTAGTGATCGCGGAAACAAATAAAGCCACAATTAAATATCTTGTCTTCTTTTCTTTAAATAATATTTCTAGTCCATAAATAACTAAAGGAAAAAGAATAGTAATTTCAAGGAAGTGATTAAACCATAAATAATATAATCCCCATCCAGAAAAAGCATAGGCGATAGAAACAATCTTTGATGAATCTTCTTTAACGCCTAAGTAATTAAGTAATTTCTTCATCACTAAGCCAGCGAGAACAAACTTTGTCATGATTAAGAAAGCAAGCCCTTGAGGAACTAAAAATCTAGGTAAGAGAAGAACAGGTAAGAAGAAGATGTTCCATAAATAATAGAAAGTATTTGAACCAATATTATTCGCACCTAGGTAAGTATTATCATCCCATAAAGGGAAATGACCAGTAGTTAAAGCAGTCCACCAATCATCATAACCATTATAATAAAATGGTATTTCTTGAAGTTTAAAATCACCTGAGATAGGAATAGTAAAATAATTAGTAAATAATGTAAAACCAAAGATACATAAAGCGAGAAGATATAATAAAGCAACAAACTTACGATTTCCTTTAGAAAGGAATTTATTAATCTTTTCTAAAATAACGTTTTTATTTATTTCATTTAGTTTATCTTCAATGTAATTTAATCCATCCATCAAAGAATTTCTTAAATTATTCATCATATTCCTCTACCTCCTTTCTATTTATGATATGTTTCGTTATTATTAATTTTAAATGCACGATAAATTTGTTCTAGAATGATAATTCTCGTCATTTGATGAGTGAAAGTCATCGGAGAAAGTTTTAATTTGAATTTAGAAATTTTTCTTAATTCATCGCTTACTCCTAAGCTACCTCCAATAACAAAGTCGATGTTAGAATATCCATCTGTCATCACGCGATCAAGTTTTTGACTAAAAGATAGGCTATCAATTTCTTGACCATGTAAATCAAGTAAGAAAACATAATCTTTTTCGTTAATGTATTTTAAGATATTTTGACCTTCTTTATAGATGATGAGTTCATCTTCTTTTAATGAAGAATTATCTTTAATCTTTTCTTCATTAACTTCAATTACGCTTACTTTCGCGTATTTAGAAAGTCTTTTTAAATATTCATCAACTTCATCTTTATGATATTTTTCTTTTAATTTACCAACAACTATTAATCTAATATTCACCATATTATTTTTTTAAGTTGCCTCCTGATACAATTTCGTGTTGAGATGCACATCGAATATCATAACGAGTAAAATCGACATCTCTCTTTTCAAATTCTTGTTCATAATCAAGTAATGCTTGAGTAGGAGAATTTGCTTCTTCCGATAAATGAGCAAGAATAATTTGTTTAGTTTTTTCACCAATTACATCACACATGTAATTAGCCGAATCAATGTTAGATAAGTGACCTTCATCACCCATAATACGTTTCTTTAAGTGTTGAGGTCTATTAGTATTTATAAGCATTCTTACATTATGATTAGATTCTATAATGTAATAATCTGCATTAGTAATCATATCGACTACTCTTTCAAATAGATATCCAGTATCTGTAATATAGACTAGTTTTTCATCTTCATCTTCTAAAATGAAACCAATAGAACCAGGTGCATCATGTGAAGTAGGAACTACTTGTACTTTTAACCCTGCAATATTATATGAAGAAAAAGGAACTATTTCATTTTCTTCAGGAATATCTAAATGAACTAATTTAGTTGTATAGATCTTATCTTTCGAAAAAGTCTTATCAATTCCTGAGATATGATCTGAATGATTATGCGTAACAAGTAACGCTTCAATATCATCAAGAGTTAATGAATATTCATTTAAGTAACTGACTAATTTCTTTTTACTAATACCATCATCAATTAATATGTGATGATTTGTATTACTAGTTATAAGCGTACAATTACCTTTTGAACCAGATTCAAATATATGAAATTCCATTTTTATTCTCCTGAGGATTTATTTTCTGCGACATTTTCAACGAATAAGCCAATATCCATTAAGAATGAGAAAGAAATAATACCAACTCGACCATTACGGTTCTTCGCGATACTAATCTTTGTAGGTACTGCGTTTTCAAATGGGCTACGATTATAATCGATTGCTTCATTTTCTGTCTTTTTCATCTCTTCAGCATTTTGATAATTTTCTCGATAGATAAACATTACCTTATCTGCATCTTGTTCAATTGAACCAGAATCTCTTAAGTCAGATAATTTAGGCATACGATCAGAAGCAGTTCTTTGTTCGTTATTACGTGATAATTGAGATAAACAAATAATTGGTACTTCAACTTCACGAGCAATTGCTTTTAATTGACGAGTGATATCCGCGACTTCGTTTTGTCTTGAATCATATCTTTCATTAGTAGTAATTAAACCAAGATAATCGATAAAGATTGCACCTAAATCAGGATGAGCTGCTTTAAGTCTTTGAATCTTAGTTTTAATATCAGAAATCTTCGCGGCAGGAGTATCATCAATTAATAATTTATTATTCTTAATCGCGTCAACCGCACGTTCAATCGCGAGTAAATCATCAGGAGTCAATTTCTTCGTATCAGAAAATTTTCCTGAGTTAACTTGGCTAGTAAATGAAAGCATTCTTTTAACAATAGCTTTTGCTTCCATTTCTAATGAGAAGAAAGCGACTGTTCTATTTGATGTATCCGCGGCACGATAAGCTAAATTTAAAGCAAAAGCTGTTTTACCGACTGAAGGACGTGCAGCAAGAATATTAAATTCACCAGGTAACCAACCTTGAGTATAAGAATCTAATAGCGAATAACCAGAATTAATTCTATCGTTCTTTTTTTCTTTTTCACCGATTGTAATTTCTGAAACAATCTTTTGAGCGATATCTCCAGTTGAAACGAATTCAGAAACTCGACGAGATTGAGTAATATTTAAAATTTGTTTTTCACATGTCGCGACATATTGACCGACATCACTAAATGTTTTATTTTCAAAACCTTTAACACAATCTTCCATTTGGAGGATTAATCTTCTTGCAAGAGTTAAATCTTGTAAAGTATTACGGTGATATAAAGCATTTCGATCACCTAAATAGTTATCAATAATCTCTTTTAAATATTCTAGTCCTCCAATAGAAGTTAAAGCCTTCATATTGACATCTAATTCATTAGTAAGAGAAGCTAAATCTAATGGTACTCCATTCTTTCTAATGTTTTTAATCGCTCTTAAGATGAGAGCGTTTCTACTAGGCTCAGGTTTTCTTTTATTGACTGAATCAGGATTAAAGAAATCTTCTTCAGTTAATTGGTCTGCAAGTTCAGTAACAATTGCAGGATCAGAAGTTTGAAGAATCGATGCAAGAACTACACGTTCCGATTCTTCATTGTGTGGTAAATTCTCCATTGTTTATCACCTACTTCTTTTCAGAAACGTGTACTCGAACAGTTGCAATAACATCCTTAAATAATTCAACTTTTAAATTTGTGTATCCAAATGAATTGCATGGATATTTATCGACAAATTTTCTTTTATCAACAACAATATCGTATTTTTCTTTTAATTCATGAACGATTTCTTTTGGTGAGATTGTTCCCATCATTCTACCATCTTTACTAGAAGTAGCTTCAAATTCTAATACGATGTCTTTAAGTTTTTCACTAATTTCTTGTGCTTCCAACTTCTTTCTCGCGTATTCTTCTTTTTCTTCTTGGATTTGTTGATCACGTTTATAAACTTCTGTAGTTGTTAATTTAACCGCGAGTTTTCTAGGAATTAAATAGTTACTTGCATAACCATCAGAAACTTCAACAATTTGGTTTTTTCTACCAATCTTACTAACATCTTGTAATAAAATAACTTTCATATTAATCTATCTCCTTATCTCCAGTATTTCTACTTTGTTCTAGGTAATCATCTAATACTTCTAGAATTTGTTTTTTAACTTTTTGAACGGTTGTATTTTTAAATTGACCACCAGCCGCGGCAAAGTGACCGCCGCCGCCGATCTTTTCAGTTAAGAATTGGACGTTAACACTTCCATCACTACGAGCAGAAACACCAATACTATTTTCAGAAATCTTACCAATACAGTAACATGCATTAACTCCTTTTATTTCAAGAGTATCTTGAGCGACCATTGATAACATAGTTCTATCTATTGGATCAGGATCATCATATGTACAAATAACAATTCCAGTATATGGGAAGTAGGCCGTTGCCATAATCTTGATCTTGAGGTTATGTTCTTCAAATTCTTCTTTTAAGAATGAGTCAGCGATTAGGTTATCCGCGCCAAATTCTTTTAAGAAATATGAAGCATCATAAGTTGATTTAGAAGTCTTGTTACGGTAATGGTTTGTATCAAGTAAAATACCTGCAAGAAGCATATTCGCGACATTTTCAGGAATGATGATACGTTTATCTAAGTTCTTAATCATATCCGCGCATAATTCACTTGCGCTTGAAGCACTAGGTTCAATGTAGTTAAGAACTGGTGATTCAATAATTTCATCTCCACGTCTATGGTGATCAATAACCGCGATTTTATTAAATAAATCAATTAAGTTTTCTGCAAGAGCGATCTTAGGACGATGGAAGTCAGTACAAATAAGTAGTGACTCTTTCGTCATTTTTTCTACTACTTCTTTAGGTGTTGCGACCATTTCTTTAATTGTTTCACGATCAAAAGTTTGTTTAAATGCTTGTCTAGTTTTTGGTTCAATCGCTTTATCATCATAAACAATATAAGTTTCTTTACCTAATTGATGTGCGATAGTATAAAAGCCTAAACATGAGCCAAGGGCATCTAAATCTGCCGCGGTATGTCCCATAATAAAGATTTTATCTGCTTCAAGCATATATGTTTCAAGTGATTTAGCAATCCATTTAACTTTTGTTCTAGATCTAGAACTCTTCGCTTCAGTTTTACCACCGATGAAGATAATCTTTTTACCGTATTCTTCAACGACCGCTTGGTCACCACCACGAGAAGCACAGACATCAACTGCATCAGAAGCAAGTTCATTTAATTTAACATAATCACTTGTTCCTAATGAGATACCCATTGAAATAGTTAAGTCAACGCCTTCTTCTTTTGATATTCTTCTAACATCATTAATAAGAGAAAATTTATCATTTAACATTTGTTGATATTGTAAATCATTCGCGACTAATGAATAAGAATCTGATCTAATCTTTCTAACTAGAACGCCATATTTCTTACCATAATCAAAGATTGCTTTTTGAATAGCCCCGATAATATCGTTCCATTTACCTTCATTATCTAATGAAACATTATCTTGATAATCATCGATTGTGATTAAACCAATTACTGGTGCATGATCTAGCGCATATTTTTCAATTGTCGCAAGTTGAGTAATTTCTTTAAAGATGAATAAGTTTGCATCTCTAACAAGTTTTACTTTGTAAACACGGTTATCAATTTCAATTTGAATATCATCAACCGCTTTATCTTGTAAAGCAATTAAATCATGGTTCCATTCATAGATATTTTTATCAATGATTTTATCTTTAGTATTTTTAAACCATTCATTAGCCCAGATAACAGAATCATTATCATCAACAATCATGATACCCATTTGGCCAAAGTTATAAACTTCTTGAATACCTTCACCAACAATTTCAACAATTGAAATTTCATTCTTTTGTTTTTCTTTCATAACTCTTGAGAAAGCAAAGATTAAAATAAAAGCATCAAAAAGAATAATTCCACATAATGAAATAATAGAAATTTCTGTAATATTCTTATAATTAAATGTATGGAATAAGAATAATGCTGCAGCACCAATAATTTCTAAAGTAGATAGGGCCAAAAAGAGTAATATATATTTCCTAATCAATTTTTGCATATGAGTTACCTCCGACAAAATAAACTAATAATATCTATAGCTTTTTTAATTATACTATATATTTAATATATAGTAAATTTTAAGTTTAAAGATTTTTATTAGTTGTATTTTCATTATTTTGCGTTCCAATTAATCTAACGCTTATTTGTCCTATATTATCGATAACGCCGATAAAAGCGACAATTGGAAAAAGAATAATTACTCCAAGCATTGCAATAATAATGAGCCATTTCTTATTATAAATACGAGCGACCAAAATCAAAAATTTATAGCCAAAATAAGCAAAAACAAACGTTAAAATTACAAATGCATTAATGATAATAGTAAACAAAATATATAAAAATCCCTCGCTTTTAACGTAAAAACTAATACTAACAAAGCTTAAAATAACTATGAGAATATAAATTATACCAAAAAGAGGAGATTGAGAATTAAAATTAAATTTTTCTTTAAAATCAAAGTTATCTTTTTTAATTTTTGTTCTTTGAATAAAGAGGATAAATAAAAGATAAAATACTACTGCATCCATTAAACTAACAATTAGAATAATAGAAGGAATTAGTCCTTGCATAATACTTTTTAATAAAGTTAAGTTAAATGACGAGATATTTAAACTACTCAAACCATCATTAATCAAATTAACAATATAATTAATGCTATCAAAAATATTTTCTACACCTAATACGCTAGAAAGAACTACCGCGGATAAAACTTCTGTAATTGAAGAAAGAAGCGTTAAAATAAAAATATTTAACCACCTATTAATTTTTATTTTAGAAAATAATCCCCCGTGTAAAGCTCCAATAATTAATCCTGGTAAAACATATACTAAAGCGTTGATTGGATTAGTACATAAAAATATAGCGATTATCGAAGTAGATACAAAAGGGATCAAAGTTGTTTTTAAGTCATATTTATAAGCGTATATCGCAATAGGTAAAGGCATTATAAAAAATAAATCTCTTTCAAGTAGACTACCAGTTAAACGACAGATAAGTAAAAATATCGCATAAAGTGCAACAATAACACTTGCATCAGTAATTTGGCGAATTTTAAATGAACTATTCCTCATCTTTTAATCTCCTTTTGAAATATAATACCATGAATAGATTAATTTTAGGTAAAATAAAACCCGGATAAACCGGGTTAACATTCAATAATTAATCAGCAATGAATGGTAATAAAGCCATGATACGAGCATTCTTAATTGCTTGTTCAACAGCTCTTTGATGTTTTGCACATGCGCCTGTTACACGACGTGGTGAAATTTTTCCGTTAGGAGAAACGAAACGTTTTAAAGTTTCAACATCTTTATAATCAATTACTTGATTCTTATTTTTACAAAAAATACAAACCTTTTTTCTAGGTCTCATTTTCTTAAATGCCATAATTTTCCTACCTTTCCTCCTAATTGCTTAGGATCAAATTTTGACTACCACTTAGAATGGTAAATCATCATCTGCGACTGGTATAGAAGATACATTTTTAGATGCAGGTTCTTCTACTGGTTCAGGATCAGGTTGATATGATTGTGAAGCACCTAAATCATCATTAGATGAACTAGATACATTACCTTCTCCTTTTCTTTCTAAGAATTGAACAGAGTCACAAATAACTTCGACGACTGATACACGACGTCCGTCCTTAGAATCGTAGCTACGTTGGTTTAATCTACCTTCGACACCTACTAATGAACCCTTGTGCATGAATTTAGCAACATTTTCTGCCGCTTGATTCCAAACTGTACATGGAATGAATGAAGTTGTTCTTTCACCATTTTGATCTTTTGTACGGTTATCAACTGCTACTGTGAAGGAAGCTACAGCTGTGCCACTTTGTGTTCTTCTTAATTCTGGATCTCTTGTCAAACGTCCAACTAATACTACACGATTAATCATATAAATAATTCCTCCTATAGTAGAACTTATTTAGCGATAACTAAATGACGTAAAACATTAGCGTTGAGTTTTGCTCTTCTGCTGAATTCATCAACAACAGCTGTTGAAGAAACATTTGCATCGACTACAACATAATATCCCTTTTTTTCACGATTGATTTCGTAAGCTAAATCTTTTAAACCCCATTCGTTGACGTTTTCAATAGCGCCACCTTCAGAAGTAAGAATGTCATTGAGCTTGCCGATTAATTCGTTACGAGCTGCATCATCAAGATTTGCTTTAAGGATATACATAATCTCATATTTTTTCATTACTTACACCTCCCTATGGTCTTCTGGCTACATCTTTTGTAGCAGAGAGTTGGGCCTTCACACCCGTACGCATTTACGCGCATTAATATAATATATTAAAGGGAAGTTAAAGTAAAGCAAAAGTTTTACTTATTTTGATTTCAAATAAGTTCTACATTAATATCTTTTGCAAAAAGAAGAAAAAATCCTAAAAAATATTTTAATTTAATTAACATATATTTTTATATAAAAATATATTTTTTATGTTTTATCTTTTCTCCATATGTTATAATTTCCTCATGAAAAATATATATTATGCAAAGAAATCCCATCGTATTTTATCTCGGGTAATTGATTTATTCATCTTAATTTTAACTAGTGTAGTACTATATGTTACACTTGTTTTTCCTAACACTTTTGATAAAGCAAAAATGTTAGAAAATAATACTAAACTCGTTGAGTTATATAAAGACTCCGGTTTATTCGCGGTTGATAGTGACGGTAATTATGCCGCGTATTCTCAATTTGGAAACATCAAAAAAGTTGATGACCTATATGATGTCTCTATTACATTTAATAATAAAAAATATGAAGGTATTAAATTATCGAAAGCCCTATTTGAATTCTATACAACAAAATACACTTTTTACGGAGCGAGTAGTAATTTATCAAGTGAAGTATATAAAAATAATATTTTAAAAGTCGGTTCAACTACTTCAAATATTAAAGAATTTGATGAAACTACTTATAAATTCACATTGATCGATTCTTCTAAAGAAGAAGATACTGTCACTTTCTTTTATGAAGCTTTCCAAGGGGCGTGTAAAAGTGTCATCAATAGTTCATCAATTACTTCTTTAACTTCTTCTAATCAACAAATATTAATGTCTTCTTTATATTGGATTATCCCAGTTCTTGCAGGTTTCTCCTTTATCTTTGAATTCTTAATCCCTTTATTTTCACCACATAATGAAACAATTGGTAAACACATCTTTAAAATTGGTATTATTTCCGATAAAGGTTATACTTTAAAGAAATATATGTTATTACCTCGTTGGATAAGTTATCTCTTATTTGAAATAATTTTAGGTGTTCTCTCTTTTGGAGGAACATTATTAATTTCTTATACAATGTTTATGTTTACCAAAAAAAGAAAATGCCTACATGATATATTCGCAAAATCAATTGTGATAGATAATACTAGATCTATTTATTTTGATAATGAAAAAGAAGAATCTTATTACATTAATAGACAAAGAGAAAGAGGTATTGATCTATGAGAACTAAAAGAGATTTAAGAATATCTGTTGCTTTCACTAATCATAAATTGATCACGGTATTTCTTGATAATGTAATCGTCTTTATTAGTACAACTATACTTTATTTCGCCCTCATTTTTAGCCTCTTTAACTTCGGAGGTAATTACGTTAATAAAATATCACGTATTAATGAAATAAAGTTCGAATACAACCTAAATTTAGCTGAAGGCTTAGATTATACAGAATACGAAAAAATTATCCAAGATTTCTATTTTAATAAATATCCTAGTGAAATAACTAAAGCATATAATACTCGTTATAACGAAGAAAAAACAATTACTCATATCTATAACATCATGGTATTAAATTTACCTATTAATCCAACTAATGAATCATATTCAACTGAATATTATAAATACAGCCAAAAAGAAAACGGAGAATTTGATACTGAAGTTATCGCAGAAAGAATCATCTTAGAAAATCCTTCTAAAACATATTATAAAAATATGTCTGATCTTTTCTATAATGCTTATTGTTTGTTAGAACCTTATCTAAGAACATTTAATGTAGAATACAATTCTTTATATAATACTACTGCGACATTAGAAATGTCCGCGCGTATCATTTCTTTCTTAATATCAATTATTATCTTCTATTACATCATTCCTTTAACTAATAAATATGGTTCTACCTTAATAGAAAAAGTTTATAAATTAGGCCACTCAAATTATATTAATGGTTATTTAGTACCAAGATGGAAAATCGCACTTAGACCGATTATTTATTTTTTTATACCTTTTATTGGAATACTCTATTTTACAAGAAATACAATCATCATCTTTATTATTGCTTATTTAGCTTTAAATCTCTTAATCTTATTAGTTTCTAAAAAGAATTTAGATTTCGCGGATAAGATATTAAAGATGAATACTTGTTACATTAATGAATCTTTATTATTTAAAGATCGCGTCGAAGAAGAAGCTTATTTTGATTCAGAAGAAGGCAAGAAAATAACTGATGTAGATTTTGTTTCTACCTTAGAAAATATGGACTCGCTCAACGTTACTTCTCCTCAAGAAAAAGAAAGGAAATTATAAATATGACTAAATTAAAAAGCTATCGTATCTCATTATTAATTTCTTTATTTATTGGTCTAATTATAAGCTTAACGTTCTTTAGTCTCTTATTAGTTGATTTTATTTCTAATATCTCAACAATAAGTGTAATGGATTATGTAATGTATACCATTTGTTTTGTTTTATTAATCGTATTTAATATTACTCAAATTGTAAATACATTTATCTCTTTTAAATCAGGTAGTAATTTTATTAAATTCTTGTGTTTTGATGCAAATGGAG
The DNA here is from genome assembly GCA_963610315.1 of Acutalibacteraceae bacterium. GTDB lineage: Bacteria > Bacillota_I > Bacilli_A > RFN20 > CAG-449 > UBA3210. The sequence continues at coordinate 63,909 of CAVDMV010000004.1, read as the reverse complement.
ATAAAAATACACCTTTATTAAACTTCTGTGTGATCGGTAATTTCTTCTTTATCTTAGGAATTATTTATCTTATCGTAATTAAGAATAATGTCTCTTTACCACTTGGAACATTAAACGATAATATTAAGAATTTTATTATCTCTTGTTTTAGTTTAGTAATTATTGATTTAATCTTTATTTATCTATTCCAATATTTTGGTCTAGAAGATCCATCAATGAAAAAGAAACATAAATAAGTACTTAAAAAGGAAAGCCGAATAAAAGCTTTCCTTTTAATTTACTATTTCTTTTTTAAGATAATTGATTCATTTGCTTTTAATGAAATGGATGAAGAATAAGTAGTTAAAGAATCAAAATTACTTAGTAAAGTATCATATGTTCCATCTAACGTAAATGAAGCATCGTTCGAAGTATGAATAACAACAATGTTATTATTAAGAGTATACATATAAGAAGAAGAGGAAGAATCATTCTTAACAAAATTATTTCTAATTTCACTACGAGTTACATATCTAAATTCTTCATGATCTTTTCTTACTTTGATTAAGTCTTTAAAGAAATCATTTAATCCTTTATTCTTAATCTTTAAAGAATAATCCATCTGATTAATTTCATCACCGACATTATATGAATTACCTTCGTACTTAGTCTTACCTTCGTCATCAAGATAAGCTTTACTACGCGCGAATTCTTCTCCTTCTTGGATAAATGGAATACCTTGAGAAGTAAATACCATCATATCGGCTTGTTTATAAGCTTTCATTAAATCTCTAGAGCCAATCGTTTGAGCGAGTTGATCATAAAGCGTATAGTTATCGTGACAAGAAACATAATTAATTACTTGTTGAGGAGAAATATTACTTTCAGTTGATCCATCAAATATACCTTTTAAGCCATCTAAGACACCTGAAGCAGTTCCGCCGGTAACAAATCCTTTCGATGGATTATTATCTCCACGAATGCCGTTTCTAATCTTATCATTAAACGCTCCAACATAAATGCCTGCACCCTCGAAATATTCTTGAGCTAATGAAGTTTGTAATGTTTGTTGTTTAGTTAAATTAGATTCTGATCGACCATTTCTTAAAGTTGTAGTTCCTCCAGTCCAAGGTTCACCATAAATCATCGCATTAGGATCAATCTTCTTACACGATTTATATACATCAATCATTGTTTGGTTATCAATTAAACCCATAAGGTCAAATCTAAAACCAGATAAATGATATTCTTTCATATAGAAAGCAGTTGAATCAACGATGAATTTATTAACCATTGAACGATCACTTGCCATTTCGTTTCCACATCCTGATCCATTAGAGAATTTACCATCACTAGAAGAACGGTGATAATAATAGGGAACTAATAATTCAAAATTAGTATTATCTAAACTTGCAGTATGATTATAAACGACATCCATATTGATATTAATACCTTTATTATGAAGAGCCATAATCATTTGCTTAAATTCAACAATACGGTTAAATCCATCACTAGGATTAGTTGAATAACTTCCTTCTAAAGCGTTGTAGTTAAGTGGATCATATCCCCAGTTATATTGACCAGAATTTCTTCCTACTACATCAGTTGTAGCTTTTGATTCATCGACTGAATTAAAGTCATATACTGGTTGAATTTGGACATGTGTTACGCCGAGTTCGGCGATATGATCTAAGCCTGTTGAAACAGTTACTCCATCACTAGTATAAGTTGTTCCTTCACTAGCTAAGCCTAAGAATTTACCTCGCAAAGATTTTTGAACTCCACTTGTTTCTGAGATAGTCATATCTCTAACATGAAGTTCATAAATAGAAGCATCAGTTAAGTTATTTGAATTATTTAATAAATTCGCTCTTGTATCACTAGACCAACCAGTAATAGTTTTATTAAGTTTAGTAAAGTTAACTACCATACCTCTTAAGCCATTTAAGCCAGTTGATTTAGCATAAGGATCAACTACTTCGTTAATTCCTGACGCGTTAGTTACGACATAAGTATAGTATTTACCATGTAAATCTTCGTTAATCGTTGTTGCCCATGTTCCTTTTTCGCCTTTAACCATTTCAACTTCTTTATAAACAGTTTCATTTTCTAAAGGTGTACCTGATTCATAGACTTTTAAGACTAATTTTTGTGAAGTAGGAGCCCATACTTTGAAGTTAGTTTTTGTAACCATTTCTTCATTATCAAATGTTACACCTAAATCATCACCAGTATAAGTATATGCATTCTTAAATTCATCTGAATCAAAGTAAGTAGTAATGACAATTTTAGTTTTAATTTCTGTATCATTATCAATCTTATAGATAACATTCATTGTTTGAGTGATATCTAATTGTTCAGTTAAAGTAAGTGTGACCACTTTACTATAACTATTAAATGAAGCTGTATAACCAGTAAATTTATTTTCCCCATTCATAATAGTTAATTTCTTTTCATCAAAAGTAAATGAGGAAGGTAAATTAACAAAGGAGAAACTAATTTTATCATTAGAAGATAATACCGCACTCTTCAATGCCGGTTTACTTGCATCTTCTGGGTTATCAAATACTTCCGCTTGTCCTGACATGAGGTAAACATTTTGAATTCCACCTGGTGACTCCGCTTTAATATCTAAGAAACGATCGCTTTCATAATCTTTCTTCGACCAATCAGAAGTAGATACTAAATGGCCAATTTGAGTGACATCAGTGCCTACTTTTGATAATTCAACATCTCCAAAGACACCGAAATCATCATAATGAGTGAATTGATATCTCGCTCCGTTAGCTGTTCCCCAAACCCATAAAGACCATTCATTATAAACAGTGTAATTGTCATCTTGATCTGCACGGTGATAATGAAATCTAACTTTAGTAGTTGGAGCCATTTCTAACGAAGAATAATCAGTTGTATCATGAATGTATTTGTTTTTAACTACGCTAGAAGAAGAACTAGGTGTTTGGCTTGAAGAAGAACTTGATGAACTAACTTCTCCCGAGCAAGAAACAATACATCCAAGTAATAAGGTAAGAGATAAAATTTTTAAGCATGTCTTTTTCATTTTTATAAACCCCTTTAATTATTTTAAAATGACAGTTGATAATGAACCTAATTTAAGAATCCCATTACTTAATTCAGGAATTAATCTAGAACAAGATACTTCTTCATCAATTTTTGTTCCTAATGAAGAAACATCTAATTCAATATTTTCTTTTTCAAAATTATGAATGACAGTAATCTTATCTTTTCCATCTGCAGAAGTTAAAGAATAGATTAAAACGTGATCATAGTCATTAGTTATTGTCTTAGTTAAATTTTTAAATACAGATTCTTTAATAAAATCATATTTATTTCGAATATTAATAACCTTTTTATAATGATTTACTAGAGAATAATTAGTCCTTAATTCATCATTAACCCCATTAGAAACTTGATCATTTTTCGCTAGATCTTGTCTTGATGATTCAGGGAAATTACATTCTCCAGTCTTATCATCTTTTGACCAAACCATAGGGAGTCTTCTTCTTGAATCAGATTGATCATCTGGAGAAGTATTTCTTTTCCCTTTAAGAGATATTTCTTCACCATAATACATATATGGTGTTCCAGGCATTAAGCCTAATACTGAAGCTCCCATATAGCCATATTCATTAGAAAAATAATAACTTGCACGATCTTGATCATGATTTGATAAGAAGTAAGATGAATATGCTTTAGGATTAATTTTCTTAATCGCGGTTTCATTATTTTCAATCGCTTCACCAAAACTATTTGCTTTGTTAACACCTTTTACCGCGCCTAAAATAGCTCCATAACCATAGCCATCAATTGAGCCTGAGAAACGGAAGAATGAATCAAAATTAGAATTATAATATTTATTAATAGTTCCATCTTCCGCCCAACATTCACCAACAAAATAAATATCTTTATTATATTGTTCTTTACCATATGTTAGCGTTGCATCGTGTAAATCTTTTAAGAATTCACTATTATATGAAGTATCTTCGTATTCATAATATTTAACTGCATCAAATCTAAATCCCGATACTCCTTTATCAATCCAGAATTTTAAGATCTTTTTCATTTCATCTCTAACTTTAGTGTTTTGAGTATTAAAATCTGGCATGGATGAATCAAAACGTGATTCATAATATTTACCTTGATAATAAGAATAACCATTTTTAGAAGTTTCTGACCAGTTATACCAAGAAGCGTACGAATCTTCTCCGTCATAAGAAGAAATATAATCTTGATAAGATTGTTTAAACCACTCATGTTCTTTACTTGAATGGTTAAAGACAATATCGATCATAATATCAATATTCTTTTCTTTTGCTTTATTTACCAAATTAGTAAAATCATCCATCGTTCCATAATCACTTTCAACATCATAATAATTAGTGACATCATAGCCGTGATATGAAGGAGAAGGATTAATTGGCATTAACCAAATAGTTTTAACACCTAAATCTTGTAAATAATCTAGTTTTTGAGTTACTCCATTAAAATCACCGATGCCATCCGCATTTGAATCATAGAAACTTCGGACGAATATTTCATAACTCATCGAGCCATTAGCGTTTGTGATATTTTTATCGTATACATAATTTTCACTTGTATATGAATTTAAATTAACAACCTTTTTTGATGTAGAAGATGAACTTCCTGAACAGTCTTCAAACATTTCATCACAATATGAAGATGATGAGCTTGAGGAAGATGAACAAGAAGATACAACTCCTAAAGAAAAAAGAGATGTTAATGTAATCATTAATAATCTCTTTTTCATAATATTTTATCCTTTCACAGCTCCGCCTGTTACGCCTTCGACATAATATCTTTGTAACGCTAAGAATAAGGCAGTAATAGGAATCGCGATAATGACAGAACCTGCCGCGAATTGTGTATAATATGTCGCTACAGTATCTTGTCCTGAGGTAAATTGGTAAAGACCAATCGCAACAGTCCATTGTTGAGGATTTTGTAAACCAATAATATAAGATGATGTTACATAATCACCCCATGGAGACATGAAACTTGTTAAGACCGTATATACGATAATAGGTTTTGCAAGTGGTAAAATGATTTGCCAGAAGATTTGACTTCTTGTCGCACCATCAATCATTGCCGCTTCATCAATGTTTTTCGAGATTGTATCAAAGAAGCCTTTGCAAATGTAATATCCTCCTCCAGCACCAGCTGAATAAAGAATAACTAATGACCAATATGTTCCTTGTAAATGGAAGATATCTCTCATAACCCAGTACATAATAATCATGCTTAAGAAGCCTGGGAACATACCAATGACTAAATTCATCTTCATGAAAATTGTACGTGATTTGAATCTAAATCTTGATAATGCATAAGCTGTACCTAATACAAATAATGTAGAAATAATACATGAGAATACCGCGACAATAATTGTATTACCAAACCATGTTAAGAATAAATTATCATAAGCGTGAGATGCTGCATTTGGATCATATGCTCCAGTAATTTGGCTAAATAAGAACTTGTAATTATCTAATGTCCATGAATGAGGAATAATACGAGCTCTATTACCAATACCTTCGCCACCAAATGATTGTAATACAAGCCATATAATTGGAAGTAACCAAATACATGACATAATAATAAGAATTGTATAAATAATAACGTTCGAAACAATTCTACCTGCTTTTAAACTTTTCATACTATTGGAATTGGTCCTCCTCTTTTACCGCGCCTGATTTATTGTACATGACAATTGATACGAATGAGCAAAGAACGAAGATTACGATACCAATTGCTGCCGCAATACCATATTGAGCATTATTACTTGATGTAACAATCTTGTATAAGAATGTAATTAATAAGTCTGTTTTACCTAATCCTAATAACGCTGATCCTTCATATGCTGGACCACCATTAGTTAAGAAGAAGATAACACCGAAGTTATTGAAGTTACCAATGAATTGAGTAATTAAATAAGGTCCTGTAACGAATAAGATATAAGGCATTGTAATCTTGAATAATTGAGTAACAGTACCTGCGCCGTCAACTCTCGCAGATTCATATAAATCCTTAGGGATGTTAAGTAAAATACCTGTTGTAGATAAGATAGTATATGGAATACCAACCCAAATGTTAACTAAGATAATAATAATTTTAGTCATTAAGACTGCGCTATCATCGGTATTAGTACCAAATCCTAATCTTTGACCAGTCCATTGTTGAACTAATGAGCCAATTGCACCAGTGTCTTTTAATAAAACACCAATTGATAATAAAGAAATAAATTGAGGGATCGCAATAGTCATAACAAATATTGTTCTCCATAATTTCTTAAACTTAATACCTTTTTTATTAATCATTAATGCAACAATAATACCTAAGAAATAGTTAGAAAATGTTGCAACAATTGCCCAAACGAATGTCCAAGAAACAGTTTTTGATAAAGCTGTAGGTAAAACACTATATGTAGAATTAGGTTCTGGGAATAATAAATTCTTAAAGTTTGTTAATCCATTCCAAGTGAATAATTGTGTTGGAGGAATATGACCTTGAGAATAATTAGTAAACGCAATTGTAATTGAGAATAATAATGGAAGGATTGTTACGAGTAGAATACCAAGTACTGGTACAGTTAAAATTGTAATGTGGAATTTTTCATTGAATAAATCTTTAACATTATCCTTAAATGAATCAGGTCTACCTTGATATTTATCAGGATGAGATTCAATATAAGTTCTCTTACTTTCTTCTAATTCATTTAATTTATCACTGACTTCATCAGTAGTTAAGAATCTATTTTCTTTGCCTTCTTTTACTAATAATTGTTTTGAATATTGTTTAGCTAAATTATATTCAATCTTAAAGTCAACTAACATTGAGTTAATAACTTCTTCTAATGCGTATTGTTCAGCAGTGAAGTTAGTTCTTAAATATTTCTTATCACGCTTAAATGCATCTTTAGATTCTTTAATTTCTTCTTTTTCAAGAGCTTTAATGTTTTTATCAGATGGGAAATCTTTATATTGAGCCATTAACTTTGTAGTGATTTCAATAAGTTTAGATTTTTCTTCAAGAATTAAAGTTTCATAACCTTCTGGCTTAGTTTCTTTTAATTCATTTACTTTACTATCATAAGTTGCTTTTGCTTCATCAATACCTTTTTGAATTTCTGCTTTTCTATTTCTAATATCATTAAATTTAGCTGCTGTTGCATCTAATTTAGCTTGTAATTCATTTTCAAGTTCAACGATTCTATTTGCGTTATCTTTATTCTTATCACCAGATTTATCAAAGCGATCTTCATAGATTTCTTGGAAATGATCATAATTAGAATAGAATAAAATTTCACTTTCAAGACTTGCGACATGTTTGTAATAATCGTTATTTTTACCATATTTTTCTTTATTGCAAGTATGATGCATTTCAACATATGGAGTATAACGTTTATTAATTTCTTGAATCTTATGTTCTTGTTTAGCTAATTTTGCTTCAATAGCATGTTCTTTTAACATTGTATTGTTCTTATAAACTTCAACACGAGCATTAATTTTATCAATTTTTTCTTCGTCGTTAGGATCAACATTTTCTAAACTTGCATCGCGACGAGCAAGACATTCTTTTAATCCAGCAGATCTAGTTTCTTTTAATTTATCTAAAGAGGCATTTATCTTCTCTAATTTTTCAGTTTCCTTTTTAATAAGTTTTAAATGATCGTAAGAAGCTTTTGCGTTTTGAGCGAATAAATATGACAAATATTGTCTTTCTTTTTCGTCTTCAACTTTCGCTAAGTGATCTTTAATTAATTCTTCGTTAGAAGTTTTAAATTCTTTTAAGCTAACACCGTTATTAAAACTTTCTGTTGCTTTAGCGTCAAGTTCTTTTGAGAAAGGAATATTTCTTTCTAAACTTGCGTCATATTTCTTAAATTCATCAATACGATAATTTGTATATCCACTTTCAATAGATTTATTCCATATATAAATGAAAACAAAAATTGATAATATCCATAATAAACCATAAATTAAAATCATGATGGAGTTATCACCAGTAATCCAATCACAGAAATCATCTTCACAATCCGGATTTGGTCCTGATTGTTTAGTTCCTAGTGTGGCAAGCATTCCAATGGAAGAAACACCAAATAACGCAAATAGAGCAATATAAGCAACTTCAAACACGATGTACAATGTACCGACGACATATTGTTTATGTTTAAAATTACTCATTCCAAATAAGCCAAATGATAATCTACCAGAGAGATCATTAAACTTAAATTCATGTGCTTTCTTTTTAAAGAATTTGCCTATTCCAACTACTCCTTTAAAAATACCAACTCCAATTAATTTAAAGAAATGGCCTAATGATAGAACCATTGACCATATTAAGTCAACTACCCACATCAATGCTTTATATAATACATTTAAAAGAGAAATGAAAAAATAAGTAGTTTTAGACATATATCTTACTTTTCTAGCAAAAACATTAGTTTCCTCTTCAGTATTTACTTTTTCATTTATATTTTCGATGTCTTTTTCCATATGAATATCTCCTTAATATAAACAATAAAATTAGGAAGGAGGTTATCCTCCCTCCTAATAAGTTTTAGATTTTTTAATTATTCTGGATTTCTTAAAATGTCCATTGTAGCTTTTAAGAATGTTGTCCAAGTATGAGCATTATCGTTTGAATCTTTACCTAACTTGCCATCTAAATAAGCTTGACCAATAGCTTTACCTTTATCCCAATATCTATCTTCTGCAGTCTTTGATTGAACACAACCGAATTTAGCTTGAGCAGTTAATGCTGCGCCGCCAATTGTTGAATGTTCTGTATATCTTGGATCTTTGATTGCGTCATTATTACATGGTAATGTAGCTCTCTTTTCAAATCTTGTTAATTGAGCTTCTTTAGTTGTTAATAATTCCGCTAAAGCCGCAGCTGTTTTTTGAGCGCCAACTGATTGAGTCTTATTGATACAATAAACTTTTGAGCCAATGAATGATGCCATTTGATATGCCTTACCATCGATATGATATTGAGGTAAAATTGTTGCTGCTGTATTTTCACCAACTCCTGCAGTATCTTTAATTAAATTTTCCATCCATGTACCAGAAACTGCTGCAATTAATTTACCATCAGTGAAACCTGAAGTAATTTCTGGATTACTACCAGTTACTAATGTACCATCATCATAATATGGCTTTAATAATCCAGCGATATATTCAGAAACTTTAACACCGACTTCATTATCCCAATTAGTTGTGTAAACATTCTTACCGTCAGCGTTTGTTGACCAATATAATGAATTAACACCACATGCTTGTGGAGACATAATGAAGGAATTTGCATACCATCCGTTTGCGACATCCATTAAGACACTCTTCTTATTCTTTTTAGCTAATGCTAATAAATCTTCTAATGAAGTTACTGCTTTATCAATACCTTCAATACCTTTGTTATACCATAAGAAATAACCGTTATCTGATGTTACAGGATAGCCATATAATTTGCCATCTGCACCAGTTGCACCACTAACTGCAACTTCTGTAGTATTTGCAACAATGTTATCTTTACGTGTACCTTTAATTTCTGCAACAATATTCTTTTCTGTTAATGAAGCAATGTGGTCATCTGCACATAAGAATAATGCTGGTGCACCAGTGACTTGAGGGTCTTTTGCAAGTGTTGTACCTGCATCAGATTCAGCAACAGCACTGAAAGTAATTTTGAATTTTTGTTTTTCATCTGTTTGTTTATCGTTATATTCTTTAACAACTGCATTAATAACTTCTTCTTCTGCAGCAGTTGCCCAAACAGTTATTTCTGTTTTTTCAAAATTTGTATCTGTTGTATTTGATGATGTTCCACCACAACCAACTAATGCGCCTGCAGATAATAATACACTAGCCGCAAATACGCTTAATCTTAATGTCTTTTTCATATTCAGTTCTCCCTATATTATTCTGCTTTAGTAAATTCAACTACAATTTTATGTGAATATGTAGTATCATTTGCTGATTCTGATTCAAAGTTTAAAGGATCATAAGTAAATTTATATGTGCCTACACCTATATGATTTTCTTTTTGGCAGAAAGAAACATTACTTCTATTACTTGTTCCTTCTTTCCATTTGTTCTTATATTCTGTATAATTATTAACACCTTCTGCATCTTTAACTAAAGTTTTAAATGCATCATTACATTTTTCATAATCAATATCTTCCATACCGAATTGACTTGGGCTCCAAGATTTTTGTCCAACAAATTTAAATCCCCAGTAATTTTCATCGTCTGCCGCTGAAATAGTTACTGTGTAAGTTAATTTAGCTGTTCCAGTTACATTTGTAAATTTTAAATCATCAGTAACTTTGTCTGGTGCCCAGTTAGACCATGCAGAACCTACAATCCACATATTAAATCCTTCTGTTCCAGGATTTGAATTTACATCGAATTCATCTTCTGAAGATGTTGATGAAGATGTTCCTCCACAACCAACAGCTGCGCCCAAGACTGCTGCAGCACATAATGGTAGTAAGAGTAATTTTGTAATTTTATTAACCATATATACCTCCTAATTATAGTTAATCTATATAAATAGCGAACTCGCTATTAATACCTATTTAATATCCCTACTTATTAATAAATCGCTTTCTCTGTTGTAGGATCAAAGAAATGTATTTTTTCTTTCTTGAAATTAACTTTTAATTTTTCTCCTGCAGTAATAATTCTTGTTGCAGGGAATTTACTTACTAAGCTAGCTCCACCGAAGTTGAAGTGAATATAATATTCGTTACCTAATAATTCAGCGACATCAACTGTGATTTCAAATTCGCCTTTGCCTTCAGCTTCAACAATATTTTCTGGTCTAATACCTAAGATAACATCACTTGGTACTCCTTTACCTTTATATAAAGCATCAGGTACATCAATTTCATGTCCATCGGTGAAATGTGCTTTACCAACTTTATCATCAAAAGTGCATCTAACAAAGTTCATTGCTGGGCTACCAATAAATCCAGCGACGAATAAATTTGCAGGATGATTATAAATTTCAATAGGTGTACCAATTTGTTGTACTCTACCTAATTTCATAACAACGATTCTACTTGCCATTGTCATAGCTTCGATTTGGTCGTGAGTAACATAAATTGTTGTTGCATTTAATGTCTCATGAAGTTTAATAATTTCAGATCTCATTTGAACTCTTAATTTAGCATCGAGGTTTGATAAAGGTTCATCCATTAAGAATACTTTTGCATTTCTAACAATCGCTCTACCTAATGCAACTCTTTGACGTTGACCACCTGATAAAGCTTTTGGTTTTCTATCAAGGTATTCTTCAATTTGTAAAATTCTTGCTGCTTCGTGCACGCGTTTATCAATTTCATATTTTGGCATTCTCTTAATCTTTAAGCCAAATGCCATATTGTCATAAACTGACATATGTGGATATAATGCATAGCTTTGGAAAACCATCGCGATATCTCTATCCTTAGGTGTCTTATCATTACATAATTCATGATCGATATATAATTCACCTTTTGTGATATCTTCTAGACCTGCAATCATTCTTAAGGTTGTTGACTTACCACAACCAGAAGGACCAACGAAAACAATGAATTCATGTTTCTTGATATCTAAGTTGAAATCGAAGACTGCTTGGACGTTGTTATCATAAATTTTGTCGATATGTTTTAGACTTACATAAGCTTCATCTTCAACTGATGGATTTTTTTCTTCTGCCATAATTTCGCCTCCATAAAATTACGCACTAAGCGCTTTTTTCTATCTGCAATAAATATTATAACATTGAAAAAATTAAATGTAAGCGATTTCATCACACTTGAACCTTAAATTAAACATAAATTTCGATTTTGTTCATTATTTTTATTATTTTAGTCTCATCTAGCTAAAAAATCGGCTCTTTCATTAACACAAATAAAAAATAATGCAATCGTTTTTTTGCAAAAATTAAAATATCTTGTATACAAGAACCGATTTTTTCGAAAGTCTTATTTAAGCGCCATCCCAGTGTCGATCACAAATATTTTCTTCTTTAGATTGTAAATCACTCTTTTGATTTTTTTCATGTAGCATCACAATATCTTCTCCTGTTAGATGCTTAGAAGATAAATGATTAGTTTCAGAAATAGAAAATTTTACTTCCTCTTTAAAATGATTATTCAATAATGATTCACATTGAATAATTGAATAAGGAAAATTTATTAATACTTCATATTTAGCATAATTAAAATTTAGATATAATCCTAAAGAATAAAATTTATTATTTTTCAAAGAAAATAACATATCTAGTAAGTTATTATAATTTTCATCAGATTTATCTAATTCGCTAATTAAAGGAAAGATAATAAGGCCTGGATAATAGTAATTATTAATATAATCAATGATCTCTTTTTGATAATTCTTTAATAAAGATATCTCTTTAATAACATTTATATTATCTACGTTATAAAGAGATAAACTCCCTATCTTTAAATTGTTATCATTTACAAAATGAATGTAATTTCCGTTTCTAAATAATTTCATAATTTTTGTTCTCCATAATATTATAATAAAAATACTCAAATTTGACAAAGGTAAATAAAAAACTTATAATGTGCAAAAAAAGGGGATTGTTGTATGCATATAATAAATATTACCTTATTCCTAACAATGGGATTATTGTATTTTTCACCTATAGATAATATTAATAACAATTTAATGGAAGCCAATTCAACTAATATGGATACTCTGGATGGAAATAACGATGAAAGCTATAAAATATGGGGTCAAAATAAAATTGAATTAAACAAAGCTTTAGAATTATCTAGACCAACTAAAACAATAAGAATTGGTGTTTTAGATACAGGTATTGAATATTATCATGATGCTTTAAAATCATTATGTAACGAAAATACATTTCATAATTATACTTATAATAGCAGTTTTAGTTCTAAGGGAGATATATCCAAAGATGGACATGGCACACATATTTCAGGCATTATTGCTAGTGTTAATAATTACTCAAATATTGAGTTAGTTTCGTATAGAGTTATGAATAATGAAAATAGTGGTACTTATAAAGATCAGATTGAAGCTATTAATCAAGCATCCAAAGATTGTATAGACATATTAAATATAAGTTCAAGTGGTAAAGAAGATAATTTTAGTAGTATTGTTTTTTTAAAAGAAGCGATTGAAAAATTTAATGGACTAGTTATTTGCTCTGCAGGAAATAATAAGTGCAATTTAGATCATTCATCTAGAGATTATAAAAGATATCCAGCTTGTATTGATGCGAATAATGTAATAACAGTAGGTGCTAGTTCATACGATGACTTAAAATCAGATTATTCAAATTATGGCAAAACTTCTGTAGATTTATTTGCTCCTGGAGATAACATTTATTCATGCGTTCCTACTAGAGTAGATAAAAGTGGTTATAAATTTGATTCAGGAACTTCGATGTCTACACCAATGGTTACAGGCGTTGCAGCCTTGTTATTAAGTAATAATCCTTCTTTAACTACAAGTGAATTAAAAGATGCTATCTTAAGTAGTGTTGATAAAATTGATGCTTTAGAAGATAAATGTGTAACAGGTGGTAGACTTAATGCTTATAAAGCTTTAAAAAGTATTCATCAACATAATTATGTATATGAACATACTGATAATCTACATACATATAAATGTATATGTGGAGAAGTTAAAACTTCTTTTAAACATAACTATGAAGTTACTTATGATGCAAAAACTCATTTATATAAGTGTGTATGCGGATTAGAAAAGAGTTCTAAACATATTTATACATTTAAATATATTGATAGAAAGTCTCATGGAGATGTATGTGAATGTGGATATTATAAAAGTTCATCACCTCATATTATAAAACCAGGATCTATTAGTAATTCTAAATGTATATGTTTAGAATGTGATGCAACATTAGATTTAAATTATGATATGGGACTTACTCCATTTTATGATATCGTATATATAACAAGTAATGGTAGTTATAAATTACCAAATGGTATAATTGTATTATCAGATATAGATTATGCATCATATATAAATGGAACATTATCATTTAATTATAATGATATGTTACTTAGTTAGGAGGAACTTTATGAAGAATAAATTTATAAAAATATTTTTACTTTTATGTTTAATGATTCCTAATTTTTCATGTAATTCCTCTCCTGATAAAGATAGATTTAAAGAAGTTAAACATATTGATTTTGCTTTAAAGGGTATTGAATGTATTAATAGAGTTGACAATTTTACCAAAGTTACAATTACCGGGACTCAATTTTTTTATCGTGAAAATAAGATAAATCAAATTAATCGCGTCGGAAGTGTTAAGGATAAAGATATAGTTATAGAAGATGATCCGAAAATCGAACTAAATTATGATATATCAACACATATAAGAGGAGAAATAACTCCTTATTATTATCTTTGTATAGAAGATGATTTTAATGATGTTAAATATTTTACCAGTGAAAACGGATGTAAGATCGAAAAGAGTTATTTTTTCGAAGGTTGTTTCGAAAATCATTGTGGAGAAACATATATTGATGTATTTACGTGGAATAGTTATGGATTATTAGAATATTTAGAAATCGCGAGTACAGGTTCTGTTGAATTTAATATGATTTATTATGTATTGAAATTAAATTTTTCTTATGAGGAGTAATTAGTATGAAATATAAATTAATAAATTTATTAATCTTTCCTTTATTGCTATTATCTAGTTGCAGTAATGTTGTTAGTCATGAGGATTTTGTTAGAACAGGAATTGCATTTTTAAAAAATAGAAGAGAAGAATCTCAGTACTATAATCTTAAAGGGACATATGAAAATTTAAATTCTAGTGTTAGCAATGATATTAATTTAAAAATACACACATCTTCTATTTATGGATTTTATTATGATCTAGCCGATTATAAAACTTTTAATACGTATGAAAAAGCAATCGCGGATTATTTAGAACTTAACTTTATTTTACGAGATTATATCATTTATACTAACAATGCTGATATGAAAACATATTATGTATTTAAAGATAAAATTAAAGTTGAAGACTATTCTCTATTAAAAAATTCCCAATATACTGAAAGTTATTCTTGGAATAGTGAAGGAATATTAATTGAAATGACTCATTATTTTGTTGATGATACGACTAATTTACCTATTGGAAAGGCAAATGTAACAATTACTAAAATAGAGCAATCATAATAAAGGCACTATGTCTATTGATGAGCCTGCTTTTCTACTTTATTCTAGATTCGATAACAATACAATTAAGTTAATAAAGGTAATAAAAGCTAATTAGTTACAACAACCAATAGATAATTTATTTATTGAAATAAGCTAACTATATTGATATAATTACGTTCAGTAAGAGAGTAGTTAGCTCAATAGAGTGATTGGCCTACATACTGAGGAAACTCAGGTTCAATCTTAATTAACGAGACTTATGTGAAAGACTTTTTGTTTTTTGCATAAGTCTTTCTTTTTGGAAACATTTAGATAAGGGGATCATCAAATGGAAGTGTTTTTATTTATTATTACTGCAATTGGACTCGGAGCAGGACTCGCGATGGATGCCTGCGCAGTATCAATGGCAAATGGTTTAGCTGAACCAAAAATGAAATTAAGGAAGATATTCTTAATCGCATCATTTTTTGGAGTATTCCAAATATTAATGCCAGTACTCGGATATCTCGCTGTTACAGTCTTTAATTCTTTTTTAGGAGAAAATTTCTCTAGAGTATTCTCATACTTAGTTCCTTGGATTGCTTTAATTATTCTTTCTTTCTTAGGTATTAAGATGATTATTGAAGGAATTAAAGAAGGAAAAGAAGCTAAAAAGAATATAGAAGAAAATAAAAATGAAGAAGTATCTATTAAAGAATTAACAATTAAAACTTTATTCATTCAAGCAATCGCAACTAGTATTGATGCTTTAAGCGTAGGTATTATTTATGGTGAAAGAACTCCTTTAGACGCTTATTTAACTTTCGGTATTGTTGGTATTGTCACCTTCGCAATTAGTGTCGCGGCAGTATTCATCGGTAAAAAATTCGGTACAATATTTTCAAACAAAGCCACCATTGCCGGAGGAATTATTCTTATCGCGATTGGACTCGAAATTTATTTTACTAACTTCAGTGATGTAGTTTCTGGTTTACAAGTTCTATTTCATTTTTAAGCAAAACAAAAGACTGTTATTAACTTTGAGGTTTCTAACAGTCTTTTTTTCTTAGCCTAAGAAATTTAATACATCACTATAAACTTTTTCTTTTTCTTTTTCATTTAAGATTTCGTGACGCATTGTTTCATACTTAACTTCTTTTATATTATTAAATCCAGCTTTTGTAAGAACTTTTTTAGATTTTATTGCCCCCTTATCAAATCCTGTACAAGGATCTGAATCTCCTCTTAAAAGAAGAATAGGTAAATCTTTATTTACATCATGATATAAACTTGCTTTAGACATATACTTTGTTAAATGGAATAAATCATTTAAAGCTGAACAAGTGAATCCATGTCCGCAGAAAGGATCACGAATATATTTATCGACATTTTCTTCATCAAAGCTTAACCAATCTAAGTCGGTACGTGGATTTTCTACTTTCTTATTAAATCCTCCAATCGCGAGATTTTGTAAGAACTTTGAATGATATTCTCCACCATGGAATTTTTGTATGATGCTTGCAACTATAATTCCTATTCCTGCCGCTGGTTGAGGACAAGGATAACCAGAAAGAATAACTTTCTCGTAATCTTTTGATTCACTCATCAATAAGTTTCTCGTTGTAATTGTACCCATTGAATGAGCGAAGATAATTACTTTATCAACTTTATATGTATCTTTAATATATTTAGTAATAGTCTTATAGTCTTCTAATAAATATTTATAACCTTCTTTTTCTTTAAAATAACCTAGTTTTGGTGCTTTAAAACCATGTCCACGCATATCAGAAGTAAAGAAAGTATAACCTGCATCATTTAAAACTTTTGCAAGAGGCTCATATCTTTCTTGATGTTCTTCCATGCCGTGAAGAAGTTGAATATATCCTTTTGGATTTTCTACTTCAAAAGCATGGACGTTAAGTTCATAACCATCGCTTGATTTAATTACTATTTCTTTCATAAACATTTATCTCCTATTAATTATATTTTATACAGTTGTAAAAAAAGTGCAATAAGCAATTTTATTGCACCTTGTTTATTATTCAGTTCTTAATGCGACAACTGGGTCTTTTCTCGCGGCACTTCTCGCTGGGAATAAGCCAGAGATTAATGTTAATAATACGCTGACACCGATCATGATGAATGCTTGAGAAGCAGGTAATGCGCATACATTAAATCCTGCCATATCATATAAAGAAACATTAACAATTGCAGAGGCAACATAAGTTATACCGATACCAAAGATGCCGCTAACTAAACCGATAATAACAGTTTCAGCGATAAATAAGTTAGATACATCTCTCTTTCGACCACCAAGAGATCTAATAACACCAATTTCTTTTATTCTTTCTACAACTGATACATAAGTAATAATACCAATCATAACCGTTGAAACAACTAAAGATAAGGCAGTGAAGCAAATTAATGAAATTGAAACGACATTAATTAAAGTATTAATCAATGTAATAATTAATCCGATTGTATCAGTATATTTAATTTCTGATCTAGTAATCGCTTTACCATCTTTATCAGTTGAATAATTATTATATGAAATAATAGAACCATCACTTAAAGTAATATCTTCATGAGCGTTCCATTTATCTAAATAATCAGTAACTAGATATTTTGAATCAAAATTTAATGGATAGACGCTTATTTCATTAGGAATATCTATTCCTCCTACGCTACGAGAAGATAATGTCTTCATATTGTTAACGCTAGAAGAAGATCCTCCACTCCCTGGCATGTAACTACTAATAATGCCTAATAAGGAACTAGCTTGGTTAGAATCACCAATAAAGCAACGCTTACTTGCTGTTTCCTTAGTTTTATTACCTGAAGCATCATATTTATCGTATTCATATTCTAAATCATAAGCTACACCTGATTCGATTGTAAATTTTTGTTCACCAACTGTTGTAGAATATGATCCACTTGTAATTTGTTTACCATCTTTAGAATTAATAAAAGTGGATATTTCAGAATTTAAATTATCTTTTAAATATAAATTTGTAAAAGCTTCTGTGTAATAAAAGCCTGATGATAAACATCCATAAGAAATTGAATCTTTTGGTCTAAGAATACCAACTACTTTTAATTCAACACCTTGAGAAGAAGCTGCTTCATCATTCATAGAATAAGTGTAATCAAATTCAACCCCACTTAAAGGATTATTATTTTTTGTATAAATCATATCATTTGGTAAATAATAGAATGATTTATCCATGATTTCTTCATATGTAAAACGATATTTTAATAAATCTTCATCATAGTTATTGTTTTTATTTTGTTCTGTTTCATCCGCAGCTTTATAGCATAATGATAAGAATTCATCTTGTGCATAATAGCCCATCTCACCAAAAAGAACATCGGCAAGTTCAGTCTTTTTCGATACTACAAGCATTACTTCATTTGCTTTAGTAGCTACTTTACCTTCTAAAACATCATATTGAGAAAGAACGTAATCAGTATTACCTGGTGCTTGTGCGATACTATTCGCGAACATATCAATATAAGTCGATAAAGATTTATATTCATCAGTTGAATCTAATACAGCTTTATAATTTTCTAGAATTGAAGATAATGATTGAGTTTTACTTTCTCCATCTCTTCTCGCTTTAAAGGAAGTATAGATATTATTAGTTGGATTAATGCCATATTCATAATTAATCGCCGCGTAATAACTTGAAGGCATATCTTTTATGAACTTAATATAATTTTCATCAATTTCATTAGAGACTAATAAATCTTGTTGAGATTTACTCATCTCAAGAAGATATTCAACCATCTTGTTAACATTTACTTTTCCGTCTTGTACTTCTAGTTTTGTGATTGCATCTCGAGATGAAGACCCTGACATCATTGAAGTTAAATCATAACTTGATTCCGCGATTGTTATTGGATAACCTGATAACATATCATCTTGCATTGAAGTAATATAACCTTGTACTCCTGAACTAACCGCGAGGACCATTGATACTCCAACAATACCGATAGAACCAGCTAGAGAAACTAAAGCAGTTCTTTTTCTTTTCGTAAATAAGTTCTTCGCAGATAACTTAATCGCGGTCCAAAGTGACATCTTTGCTTTTTCTTTAGATGCCGTTTCTTCGTTATATCCCGTGTCTAATTTAATTTTTTCACATTCTTTAATTTCATCTTCTTCACTAAAAGGATTTGTATCACTTTCTACTTCTCCATCCAATAAAGAGATAATACGAGTTGAATATTTATAAGCTAAATCAGGATTATGAGTAACCATGATAACTAATTTTTCTTTTGATATCTCTTTAATTAATTCCATGATTTGAAGAGAAGTTTCTGTATCAAGCGCACCAGTAGGTTCATCCGCGAGAAGAATCTCTGGTTCATTAACTAAAGCTCGCGCGATCGCGACTCTTTGACATTGTCCACCAGATAATTGGTTAGGTAATTTATAATATTTATCACTTAAGCCGACTTTATCTAACGCTTTCTTAGCTTTTTCAATTCTTTCTTTTTTAGAAATTCCAGAAATAGTTAAAGCAAGTTCAACGTTACCTAGTACTGTTTGATGAGGAATTAAGTTATAGCTTTGGAAAATAAAACCGATACGATGGTTTCGATAAACATCCCAATCTCTATCTTTAAAATCTTTAGTTGATACTCCTCCAATAAAAAGATCACCAGAAGTATATTTATCAAGTCCTCCGATAATATTTAAAGTTGTAGTTTTTCCACATCCAGAAGGACCTAAAATAGATACGAATTCATTTTTTCTAAAAGAAAGACTTATACCTTTTAAAGCTTGGACAGTCGTTTCTCCAGATTTATAAGTTTTAGTGATATTACTAAGTCTTAACATAGTTTTACCTCCGTTTATTTTATCGTTAATACAATATTAAAAAAAAGGTTAATTTCTTGTAAAGAAATTTAACCTTCTAAAATATTTTTCATGTTTTCAATTAGATTATTTTTACTTAGGTCATAGACCATCTTTAATGTCGATACAATTGTTTTATCTGTCGCGGCACCATGACCTTTAACAACGATTTTATTTACTCCAAGTAAGATTGCTCCTCCAAGATCATTAAAATTGTATTTTGCCATGATTTTATCAATTAAATTTTTAATAACTTTAGCTTCTTCTTCACTTTTAGCTTCCTTTAATTGAATATACATTTCTTTAATAATAGTTTTCGCGACACCTTCAATATTTTTTAATAAGATATTTCCTGCAAAACCATCACTTACTAAAACATCACATTCACCACTTAATGCATTACTTCCTTCGATGTTACCAACAAAATTTAAATTTGATTCACGTAATAATGCATTCGCATTTTTTGTTACTTCATTACCTTTTTTATCTTCTTTACCATTTGAAAGTAAGCCTACTTTAGGAGAAGAAATTCCAGTAGCTTTAGCATAAGTTACACCCATTTTCGCAAAATTTAATAATTGTTCTTCACTAGTATCAACATTCGCGCCGCAGTCGGCAAGAATCATATATCCACCTACTGCATTAGGGAGTAATGTCGCTAAAGTTGGTCGACAATGATTAATTCTACCTACCACAAACATCGCGCTAGCTAATACAGCACCAGTATTTCCGATACAAACTATTCCAGAAGCGTCATCATGCTCTTTTAGATATCTCATACCTTTAACTAAACTAGAATTAGGTTTTTGTTTTAATACCATTGCAGGCATATCGTAATTAGTGACAATATCTTCTGCAGGTAAAATTTCAATTTGATCTTGAGAATAATTTTCATTCTTTAATACATCTAAAATAACTTCTTCTTGTCCAGCAATAACTACTTTTAAATCTTTATTTTCGTTTATTGCTTGAAGAATGCCTTTAATCATTAAAGACGGTTCATTATCTCCCCCGTTAATATCAACTACTACTTTAATCATAAATTCTCCTATTCTATTGAAATAATAAAATCGTAAATATCTTGTCCCCCGTCAATTTCTCCATATTCTAAACGTGAGTAAGTACTACTTAAGAAATTTCTAACTTCTTCTTTTTGTTCGTTAGTGACATCTTTTCCATAAATTAAAACTAAGACATCTTTATTTTTAATATCTTCAACATGTGATAATAATTCTTTAAAGGCCGTAACTTTATCATCACTACTCGCGACAATATTGTGATTTAAAATAGAAATATATTGGCCTTTTTTAATAGAAACTCCGTTAATTTCACTTTCTCTAATTGAATAAGTGATTTCACCATAGCTTCCATTTTCAATTATTTCATTAAAGGTGTTAATTAAGTTATCAACTCCTTCACTTAGATCATACATGCTCATGCATGAATAACATGTCGCGACCGATTTAGAATTTAATACGATAACCTTAGAATCGTTATATTGGCTCGCGGCGAGAGAGGCAGCCATAAAGATATTAGAATTATTAGGGAAAACAATAATTGTGTCGGCATTTAATCTCTTGAATGCTTTAATAAAATCTTCAGTCGAAGGATTCATTGTTTGTCCACCGGTTACAATTTCATCAACGCCTAATTCTTCTAAAACTTCGCTTATTCCTTGTCCTTGGCTAGTCGCGACAATCGCGACTTCTTTATGCTCTACTTTTTTAATTTCTTCTTTTTGTACTGGTGAAGAAGAAATTGTTTCATTTTTTATATCTAAAGAAATAAATTCACCATATCTTTGTAATACATTAATTACTTTTCCTGGAAACATTGTATTCAATGAAACGGTGACAATAGTTTTATCTATTGAGCAAGAATATAATTCCCCATAAGAAGAAATCTCTTTCTTAACTAAATCAATATCAAATTTTGCAATATTACATTTAAGTTTTAATAATTGTAAAGTTGCAGTAAAAGCATAACCACTTTCAAAAATAGAATCTTCATTGAATTCTTTTGTTTTATTAGAAGAAGCATCTTCACCACTAACAATATGTCCTAATAAGAACATATTCATACCTTCAACAATACGAATAAATCCTGCTGCGCCAGAATCAACTACTCCTGCCTCTTTTAAACAAGGTAATAAATCTGGTGTTCTTTTTAAACTAGCTTTCGCTTCTAAAAGATAATATTTAAAGAATTCTTCAATAGATGAATTTTCATTAATTGAATTATAAGCTTTTTCTCCTGCTTCTCTAATAACAGTAAGAATTGTTCCTTCAGTTGGATTCTTGCATACTGCATAAGCTTGTTTAGTACCCATCGTAAAAGCAAACGCAAATTCTTTTGCATTAACTTCAGTTTTATTTACTAGTCCATTCGCGATACCTTTAAATATTTGAGAAGTAATAACACCTGAATTACCTCTAGCTGTCATTAACATATTTCTTGCCATTAATTTAGAAACTTTAGAGATATCTCTTTCTTCTAATGAAGAAGTCGCATTAACTCCTCCTTCAAGAGTCGCGAGCATATTAGTACCAGTATCACCATCAGGAATTGGGAAAACATTTAATTCATTGATATAGTCTTTATCTAATTTTAAATTCTCATATCCATTCTTAACTAGTTGAGCAAAAAGCTTTCCGTCAACAATTTTAATCATAAGCTTCACCTTTAATTTTGTATATAAATATACAACTTCCATATCTATAATAACAAATTTAAACTAATCATTAAAGATATTATTTTTACATGTGTTAACATGAAAACAATTAAATAATAGATAATTTAATAAAAACAATGGACTTTTTTTGCATAAAACTCGTATTTAAGGCATATTTTTGATATAAAACAAAAACACCTGAGATTTTTGCACAAAACTCGAATTTAAAGGTCAAAAAAAGCTATAGAGATAGTCCTATAGCTTTAGTCATTAAAATAACTAATTATTTGATTTTGTGCTAGTGATTTTTTTACATCAATAATTCTTTGGTTAGAACTACCTTTAAATTTTAAAGATATATCCTTTTTCTCTATTTCAAATTTTCCATCAACTAATACATCAATTAAACTTAACATTTCATTAGTAACATCAGTATGGATGCGATAAGTTTCATCTAAGATATTTTCATATAGATAACCGCTGTAACACCATACATCTTTAGAAGGAAATTCTTTTTTAAATCTTCTTAATAATTCAGTTAATCCATGTTGATTAGAAACTTCAAATGGTTCTCCACCAAGTAAAGATAAACCTCTAATATAACTAGGTCTACACATTTCAATGATTTCGTCTTCTACTTCTTTAGTGAATTCACTACCGTAGTTAAAATCCCAAGCAATTTCATTGAAACATCCTTTGCAATGATGAGTACAACCAGAAACAAATAATGATACGCGAACGCCTAAGCCATTCGCAATATCATAATTTTTAATTGTTGCATAGTTCATAACTATAGATGAAGAACTCTTTCTTTAATTTCTTGAGTTCTACCTTGATTCCAGAATTGTGAACCAATATATCCACAAGTTCTACGTGCGACATTTAATTTAGTTTGATCTCTATTACCGCATTTTGGGCATTCCCAAACTAATTTATTATCTGCATCTTTAACAATCATAATTTCACCGTCATATCCACATACTTGGCAATAATCAGATTTAGTATTTAATTCTGCATACATAATATTTTCATAAATAAATTTCATTACTTCTAATACTGCAGGAATATTGTTGTTTAAATTAGGAACTTCGACATAAGAGATCGCTCCGCCTGGAGATAATTTTTGGAATTTAGATTCAAACGCAAGTTTTTCAAAAGCATTAATCTCTTCAGTGACTTTAATGTGATATGAATTAGTGATGTAGTTCTTATCAGTTACACCTTCAATAATTCCAAATCTCTTTTGTAAACTCTTCGCGAATTTATATGTTGTTGATTCAAGTGGTGTACCATAGATTGAAAAATCGATATTTTCTTTCTTCTTCCAAGTGTTACAAGCATTATTTAATTTCTTCATAATGCGTAAACCTAATTCTTCACCATCTTTTGAAGTTAATTTTTGACCAATTAATTTATATACACATTCCCATAGGCCTGCATATCCTAATGAAATAGTTGAATAGCCTCCATAGAGAAGCTTATCAATTGGTTCACCTTTCTTTAGTCTCGCTAAAGCGCCATATTGCCATAAGATAGGGGCAGAATCAGATAAAGTACCTTTTAATCTATTATGTCTACACATTAAAGCTCTGTAACATAA
Source organism: Acutalibacteraceae bacterium (assembly GCA_963610315.1). GTDB lineage: Bacteria > Bacillota_I > Bacilli_A > RFN20 > CAG-449 > UBA3210. Next base: position 39,610 of record CAVDMV010000004.1, on the reverse strand, counting down.
GTCTAGACGATCATCAAGAATCTTCCAGAAGTCATCCATGTCTTGAGCAGAGCACGCGACATCAACTAAATTAATAGTTACAACACCTTGGTTAAATCTACCATAATATTTAGGTTTACCATTTTCATCAACATATGGAGTTAAGAAAGATCTACATCCCATACATGGATAACAATGTCCTTCACCATTTGCATCTATTTTTAATTCGAGCATTTTCTTTTCAGAAATATAATCAGGAACTAATCTCTTTGCAGAGCATTTTGCTGCAAGTTCAGTTAAATACCAATATCTTGAGCCTTCTTTTATATTATCTTCTTCAAGAACATAAATTAATTTAGGGAAAGCTGGAGTGATCCAAACACCTTGTTCATTTTTTACCCCTTGGTATCTTTCTCTTAAGACTTCTTCAATAATTAAAGCTAAGTCATCTTTAGTTCTACCATCTTCAATTTCATTTAAATACATAAATACAGTAACGAATGGAGCTTGACCATTGGTAGTCATTAATGTAACTACTTGATATTGAATAGTTTGAACACCTTTTTTAATTTCTTCTCTTACTCTTGTTTCAACAATATTTTTAATTTGTTCTTCAGTATAAGGAATATTGTTAGTTTCAAATTCATTCTTTACTTCTCTAGTAATTTTTTCTCTTGATACTTGAACAAAAGGAGCTAAATGGCTTAAAGAGATCGATTGACCACCATATTGATTAGAAGCAACTTGGGCAATAATTTGTGTAGCAATATTACAAGCAGTAGAGAAAGATTTAGGTTTTTCAATCATAGTTCCCGAAATGACTGTGCCATTTTGTAACATATCTTCTAAATCAACTAAATCACAGTTATGCATATGTTGAGCGAAGTAATCTGCATCATGGAAATGAATAATACCTTCTTCATGTGCTTTAACAATATCTTCAGGAAGGAGGAATCTCTTTGTAACATCTTTAGAAACTTCGCCAGCCATATAATCTCTTTGAACAGAGTTAACAGTTGGATTCTTATTAGAATTTTCTTGTTTTACTTCTTCGTTATTGCATTCAATTAAAGACATGATTTGTGCGTCAGTAGTATTTGCTTTTCTAACTAAAGCTCTTTGATAACGATAGGTAATATAATTTTTTGCAAGCGCGAAAAATTTTCTTTCCATCAATTCAGTTTCAACCATATCTTGAATTTCTTCAACGGTGAGAGCTCTTTTAATAGATTTCATGCTAGAACAAATCTTTCCAGCAATTTCATAAATTTCTTCTTCAGAGATTTTATTAATTTCATCGACAGTTGCATTAGCTTTTTCCATCGCTGCGACAATCTTTTTAATATCAAATTTTACTTCTGAACCATTTCTTTTAATTATCTTCATAGTCTGCTCCCTCACCCAAATTTTTCGTCAACAAAAAACAAACACGCCTTTTTCAAGGTTAATATTTGTTTCCGTAAGCTATTATCCTGCTTGCGAAACGTTGTAAATAAAATATATCAATTTTAAGACTTAAAGTAAACTAAATATTGTTAGAAAAGTAATGAAAATTTTTACAAATTTACACCTCCCATTATCAGTGTATAACTTAGTAATTTTTTAGTAATTTTTTCTCTATCTATAAATAATATTTAACTGAAATGATATAATGAGACTAATCTAAAGGAAGGAATAATTATATGTCAAAAGTAGTAGAAAAATTTTTAAGATATATCGCGATTGATACAATGAGCGATGAAGAATCAACATTAACTCCAAGTACCTCTATTCAACTTAATCTAGCTAAAGAATTAGTTGAAGAACTTCATAACTTAGGTATTAGTAATGCTTATTTAGATGAATATGGCTTAGTATATGCTTATTTAGATGGAGATGAAACTTTAGATCCAATTGGTTTAATCGCCCATATGGATACATCTCCAGAATTAATTGGAGGAAATTATACTCCTCGTATTATTAAAAATTATGATGGAAAAGATATTAAATTAAATGATACATATACAATGTCGCCAAAAGAATTTCCATCATTAAAAGGTAATATTGGTCATGATATTATCGTCACTGATGGAGATCATCTTCTCGGAGGAGATGATAAAGCAGGTGTTGCAATCATTATGGAAATCATGGAATATTATGTAACCCATAAAGATATTGTTCATGCGCCTATAAGAATCTGTTTTACTCCTGATGAAGAAGTTGGTAGGGGAAGCGAAAACTTTGACGTAAATAAAATGAATGCAAAAATTGCTTATACCTTAGATGGGGGAAGATTCAATGATATAAATTATGAAAATTTCAACGCTTATTCAATCCAAGTAAAAATTAAGGGTGTAGGAATTCATCCAGGAAGCGCGAAAGGAATTATGGTTAATTCTATTTTAGTCGCTCAAGAATTTAATTCATTATTACCAAACGAAACTCCTGCGAATACCGAAAAATATGAAGGTTTCTCTCATTTAAACGATATAAGAGGAACAGTTGAAGAAACTAATATGTATTATATTGTTAGAGATCATGATTCTAATAAGATTCATGAAAGAGTAGGTAAGTTCTTTGAAATTGAAAGAAAATTATCTTTAAAATATCCTCATGCTCATATCGAAGTAATATCAAAAGAAGGATATCATAATATGTATGAATATTTTAAAAATGATATGACTGCAGTTACTAAAGCTAGTAATGCTTATAAAAAATTAAATATTGAACCAACATTTACTCCAATTAGAGGTGGAACCGATGGAGCTAGTATTACATTTATGGGTTTACCATGTCCTAATTTAGGTACTGGAGACTATAATTGCCATGGTCGATATGAATATGTTGATATTGACGAAATGGAACAAATGGTCGAAGTTGTTAAAGTTTTATTAGAATCGAAATAGCTATTAAAAAAGTTGAGACGATGAAAATCTCAACTTTTTTAATTATTCATAATTATTAAGCCATTTTTCGTGGTCCCACTCTAGCGATTATTAACATAGCCGCCATTAAACATATAACAATAAATGAGAGTCCAAAAGAAACAAAATTATAATGCTTATTTTTAAATATAATCGAAGAAATCATAGTTGTTAGACTAATACTAAACATTATCAATGTTATTATGATTAATATAAGAAAATTATCTAAATTATAAGCAAAAACTGAATAAGCAGAATAATATGATGTTTCTAAAACAGTATAACATGTTTTATTGTCAGCATAGCAATTTAATCTAGATGTAGTATAACTAAAAACATTTAAGAAAAATATAATTATCAAAGTTGCTTAAATTATTAAAATACTTCCAAGTAATATATAATGTAATTTTATTATTCATATTGCACCTCTCTAACATAAGTTTCATAACCTTTTTTATAATTAATTATAGCAAATATAAAAAAATAAACTTTGCAATATTGTAAGGTAAATTATTTAAAATTTCTTATTTCTTTTATTTCTAAAATAATTAGATATTAAAGAAGAACATTCTTCTTTTAATATTCCTTTTGTAACATTAGGATAATGATTTAAAGGTAAGGAATATAGATCAAATAAACTACCAAGGGCTCCCATCTTAGGTTCACTCGCCCCATAGATCACATTTTTAAAACGAGATTGATAAATCGCTCCTGCACACATAGAACAAGGTTCTAAAGTAACATATATTTCGCAATCGATTAATCTCCAGGAATTTAATTTTTTACACGCTTTATTAATCGCGACAATTTCCGCATGAGCCAAGGAATTCTTTTTTGTTTCTCTTAAATTATGACCTCGCGCGATAATCTTATCATCTTTTACAATGACACATCCAATAGGTACTTCATCAATTAATAAAGCTTTTGAAGCTTCTTTTAAAGCTTCTAACATAAATTTTTCTTCTCTAGTCATATAAAATAAAAACCATTGCACATGCAAGGCAAGCTTAAGGCTGCTACCTTCCGGTCCTGACCTGGTTCACCGCATTGCATCGCAATGGCATTAATATTATATAAATTATCTTTTATTTAGTAAAGAATTATTTTTTCATTGAGTTAACAATGATATTTCTTACATCATCTTTAGTTAATGAAGTAAATCCGGCCGGAAAAACTATCGTTGCATTAACAATATCTTCTAAATTCTCATTAGTTACTCCTAAAGTAGTTACATCCATTACTAATCCAATTTCTTCCATCCAAGATTTCATCTTAGAAATACCTTCTTTTGCGATTTCTTCATCAGTCTTATTATTTGGATTAACATTCCATACATTAAGTGCAAATTTCTTAAATTGAGGAATACCAAATTTTAAAACATAATTGTAATACGCGATTGAAACCGCGGATAAAGTCATACCATGAGTTGCATTAGTTACCGCGCCAATAGCTTGACCAATCATATGAACCATCCAGTCAGTCGTTTTACCTTTTTCAACTAATGTATTTAATGCCCAAGTTGCATCCCACATAATATTACTTCTTGCTTCATAATTTAAAGGATCTTTGACTGCAACTCGGCTGGAAGAAATTAAGCTTCTCATAAGTCCTTCCATAATATAATCAGATGCACAATCATCTCCATCAGAAAAATATTGTTCACATATATGATTAAACGCATCATAAATTCCGGCAATCATTTGATATTGAGGTACTGAATAAGTGAATTCAGGATTTAAAATGGAGAATTTAGGATTCATACTAGCATTAAATACTTTACCAATTTTTAATTTTTGTGTTGGGTTAGTAATAACTGATCCTCCATTCATTTCTGAACCAGTACCGACCATCGTTAAAATAGATCCTACTGGAATAGCTTTACAAGCACATTCTTCTTGTTTAACAAAATAATGTTCCCAAGGATCACTATCTAAATTAATAGAAGCAGATAATGCTTTAGAATAATCAATTACTGATCCTCCTCCTACCGCTAGAATAAAATCAATTTTATTTTCACGAGCGATCCTTATTCCTTCTAATAATTTTTCATAAGTTGGGTTAGGCATAACACCATTATCTTCAAATACTTCTTTATGATTATCATTTAAAATTTTAATAATACTATCATAGATACCATTTCTTTTAATCGAACCTCCTCCATAAACAAGTAAGATTCTATTTCCATAAGGTTTAAGTTCTTCTCCTAAAGAATTTAATGCTTCTTTTCCAAATATTAATTTTGTTGGATTGTAATATGTAAAATTGCCTTTCATTAAATTTTCCTCCTGATATAATTTAATCTTAAATCCTTAAGTTAGCTTTAGGTCAAGCATATTTTTAAAAATTAATAAAATATAGCTATAATGCGAGATTTCGGCTAAAATGTTGGGTATTTTATAAAAATAAGCGTTTTTATACCTTAAAGTTGAGATTTTCGCTAAAATGTGAGGTGTTTTTTATTTTTTTAGTTCAATTAATCTTATTTTTCAAAAATACACCTTTTATTTACTAATGAATTTTTTTCACATGTTATAATAAATCCGTAAAATACATTAAGTTATTAATTAATAACTTATTTATGTAGGGGGATCAGTTATGGCATATATAGAAGCAAAAAATCTATGTAAAACATTTAATGTTAATGGAGTTATTACTGAAGCATTAAAAGATGTTAATTTTAAAATAGAAAAAGGAACACTTGTAGTTATTCTCGGTCCATCAGGTGCTGGAAAAACAACTTTATTAAATATGATCGGTGGTATGGATTATATTACTTCTGGAAATCTCGAAGTTGATGGAACTACATTATTTGGATTAGATAAAAAGAATTTAACTTTATATCGAAGAAAAGATGTTGGTTTCGTTTTCCAATTTTATAATTTAATGGCTAATTTAACCGCAAAAGAAAATATTGAGCTTGCAACAGAAATTTGTAAAGATGCCCTCGATGTCGACTTAAGTTTACGCTTAGTTGGTCTAGAAGATAAAAAAGATAATTTTCCAAGTCAGCTATCCGGAGGTCAACAACAAAGAATATCAATCGCGCGTGCCATCGCCAAAAATCCAAAATTATTATTATGTGATGAGCCTACTGGAGCTCTTGATATAGAAACAGGTAAGCAAATATTAAAATTATTAAAGGATTTAGTAAAGAAAGAAGGTAAAACAATTATTATTGTTACCCATAACGCTGCGATAAAAGATTTAGCTGATCACGTTCTTTATATTAAAAATGGAACAATTGAAAAAGAAGAATTCAACGATCATCCTAAAACTGTTGAGGAGATATCTTGGTAATGAAAACATTTTATAAAGAATTATTTAAAATGATTAAAAATAATGCCGCGCGATTTATCGCGATGACATTAATTATCGCACTTGGAATATGCTTTGTTACAGGACTCGGAGGAATGACTCCAAAAGTAAACGATTCAATTAATGAATATTATGTTAAACAAAATGTACCAGATATTATCTTAAAATCAAAAAGCGTAACAGGTTTTAGTGAAGAAGAAATTAATAAATTAGATAATTATGATTTCATTAACGATTATTACACCTTAAAAATGGTTGATATTGAAAATGAAACAACAAGATTTTATATTTATGACTTTGATTCTTCAATAAATAAATTAACGCTTTTAGAAGGTAGTTATCCATCTAATAACAATGAGATAGTAGTCGAACAAAGTTCATCAAAAATTATAAAAAGAAATATTGGTGAAAAAGTTTTTATTTACAATCAAGAATTTACTATTTCTGGAATTGTTTCTAATCCAATGATTATATCTTTACAAGGTGATATTCATCAAATTAGTGAAGAATATTTAGAAACAATCGTATATTTTTCTTCTTCATATTGTCTTTTTTCTAATATGATTGGTTATACCGATATTTATGTTAAATGTAATAACGTTTCTTCTTATTTTGCTTCTAATTATTTAGATACAGTAGATAAAAATATTTCTTCTTTAGAAAACGATTTTTCTAAAGACTCTGCCTCTATTTTAAGTTTAAATGAAACATTATCATATGGAACTCTTAAAGGAGTAACCGATAAAATTAATATTATTACCTTAATATTTCCTTTATTCTTTATCGCAGTAGTTTCACTAGTATGTTTTACTAATATTTCTCGATTATTAACGGAAGAAAGAAGAAATATCGGTTGTTTAAAATCTCTTGGTTATTCTTCTAGATCAATTATTTTTAAATATATCTTATTTTCTTTATTCTGCTTACTTATTGGATCTATTGTCGGGCTTATTACAGGTGTCATCATTTTACCTCCAATGGTATATAAAGCATTTGAAACCGTCTTTATCTTACCAACAATGACTTCTAAAATTAATATGTCTTTAGGTATATACTCAACTTTAGGGATGATTATAAGTATCTTAGTCATTACCTTTATTGTTAGTTATAACGAAGTAAAAGAAATACCTGCATCATTATTTTTACAAAAGAGTTTAAAACCAGGTAAAAAAATATTATTAGAAAAAATATCTTTCTTATGGAATAAATTATCTTTTAAATATAAATCTACATTAAGAAACGTTTTCCGTTTTAAAGGTAGACTATATATGATAGTAATTTCCATCACCGGCGCGACTATCTTAGTTATGGCTGGTTTAGGCTTATATGATGTTTCTAGTAAAGGATTTTCTGTTGGTGATTTTAAATTAGAAAATACCGATGCAATTAAATTAATCGCGGTGGCGATTATTATCTTCGCGATGAGTTTATCCATTCTTGTTTTATACAATATTACCGCGATGAATATTGGTGAAAGAAAAAGAGATATCGCAACTTTAGAAGTTCTAGGTTATCTTAATCATGAAGTAAATGGATTTATCTATCGAGAAATATTCGTTATGTCGATAATTGGAATTATAATTGGCATACCTTTAGGAATCTTATTCCTCTATTTTGTCTTTACATTATTAGATTTTGGAGGAATCCAAGATATTAAAATAACTTCATATTTCTTAGCCTTCTTCATATCTTTTATCTTCGTAGTTATTGTTACATTAATAACAAAGCACAAGATTAAAGCTGTTGATATGAATGAATCATTAAAATCAGTTGAATAAATTATTTATTTAAACTTCAAAAAAGGTTGTTAGAGAAAATTTCTAACAACCTTTTTAGTACTTAATATTTAGTTTTTTCGTTAAAAAGCCATCATTTTATGGTTTAATAACTTTAGTTCCACCCATATATGGCCATAATACTTCTGGAATATCAATTGAACCATCTTCATGGAGGAAGTTTTCTAAAATTGCAATAAGCATTCTTGGAGGTGCAACAACAGTATTATTTAAAGTATGCGCGTAGTAATTACCATTTTCACCTTTAATTCTAATACCAAGTCTTCTAGCTTGTGCATCACCTAAATTTGAACAAGATCCAACTTCAAAATATTTCTTTTGACGTGGAGACCAAGCTTCAACATCGTATGATTTAACTTTTAAATCAGCTAAATCACCTGAACAACATTCTAATGTTCTTACTGGAATTCCCATAGATGAGAATAATTCAACAGTATAGCCATACATCTTAGTAAACCAATCCATTGAATCTTTTGGTTCACAAACAACGATCATTTCTTGTTTTTCGAATTGGTGAATACGATAGATTCCTCTTTCTTCAATACCATGCGCGCCTTTTTCTTTTCTAAAGCATGGAGAATATGAAGTTAAAGTAATAGGTAATTTATCTTGATCAGTGATTGTATCAATAAAACGACCAATCATTGAGTGTTCAGATGTACCGATTAAATATAAATCTTCACCTTCAATTTTATACATCATTTGATCCATTTCTGCAAAAGACATAACACCTGTAACGACGTTACTTCTAATCATGAATGGAGGAATGACATATGTAAATCCTTTATTAATCATAAAGTCTCTTGCATAAGCAATAACCGCTTCATGTAGACGAGCGATATCACCAGTTAAATAATAGAAGCCATTACCCGCGACTTTTCTTGCGGCATCTAAATCAATACCATGAACTCTTTCAAGAATATCGAGGTGATAAGGAATTTCAAATCCTTTATCCCATGGAAGAATATATTTCTTAACTTCAACGTTTTCGGAATCATCTTTACCAATAGGTACACTTGGATCAATGATATTTGGAATGACTAGCATTCTTTTTCTTAATTCTTGAGATAAATTTTCTTCTTCTTTTTCAATATCAACTAATTGATTGTTGATTTCAACAACTCTAGCTTTAATTGCATTAGCTTCATCAATTTTCTTTTCTCTCATAAGAAGGCCAATCTTTTGGCTTGATGAATTACGTTCTGCTCTTAAATCGCCGCCTTGTTGTTTTAAAGCACGAATTTTTGCATCTAATTCAATTGCTTCGTCAACTAAAGGAAGTTTTTCATCTTGGAATTTTTTTCTAATGTTTTCTTTAACTATTTCTGGATTTTCTCTAACAAATTTAATATCTAACATAGTTTTATATTTCCCTTTCTTTCCTTTTTGTAATAAAAAATCCCCTAGTATAAAAATATACTAAGGGACGAATTACCCGTGTTACCACCCATCTTACAATATGATATCATATTGTCTCTTTAAACATCTTAACGCGATGTACGGAAGTATTACCTTCATCCTCAAGGGTGGACTAAATTAATTAAATGTTATTTTTCACCAACCAATAACTCTCTACAATTTATCTTAATTTGATATTCCTTTTCATCGGACACATAAATAATATTACAATGAATTTTTAAATTCAATTAAATTAATTATTTTCTTTGTTCTCTTCATTAACTACAACATTTTCTTCATTTTGAGTAGCTGGAGTTTCTTCACTTACTTCTTCAACATGAGGAACAATTGTTAATGAGACAACTGATTCTTTATCTTTGATGTTAATAATCTTAACACCTTGAGTATTTCTACCTGCAACTTTTACTTCGCCTAAGTATGTTCTAATAATCATTCCGCCTTTAGTGATAATCATAACATCTTCATCACCATTGACGCTCTTAGTTGAGATTAAGTTACCAGTCTTTTCAGTCATGTTCATAGTAATAACACCTTTTGATCCTCTAGAAGTTAATCTATAGTCATCAAGAGGAGATAATTTACCATAACCTTTTTCGGAGATAACAAGGACTAAGTTACCTTCTAATGATGTAGTTAAAGATAAAGCTTTAACATCATCTTCAATATCGATACCTTTGACCCCACTCGCGGATCTTCCCATGACACGAACATCATTTTCATTGAATTTAACCATCTTGCCATTTGATGCAGAAATAGAAACTAATGCTTCTCCATTTGTTAATTTAACATCGAGAAGTTCATCTCCTTCTTTCATTTCAATAGCTTTCTTACCATTTTGACGGATCGATTCAAATTCTTTTACATCACATCTTTTTACAATACCATTAACAGTTGCGAAGAAGAGATATTCGTTTTCTTTATATTCATCAAGAGAAATAATTGATCTAACTTTTTCATTTTCTTCTAAGCTTAATAAATTAACGATTGGTAATCCTTTAGAATTCTTAGAATAGAATGGTACTTGATAACCTCTAATACGATATACCTTACCTAATGAAGTAAAGAATAATAAGTCAGTATGAGTTTTTGCATAAACGATCTTTTCTACCATGTCATCGTCATGTGTTGACATGCCTTTGACGCCTTTTCCGCCTCTATGTTGGCTTCTAAATGCATCTGGATCTTGACGTTTAATATAACCGCTTTTGGTGAGAGTGATAATAATTTCTTCTTCAGGAATTAAATCTTCATCATCGATTGAACTTACTGCATTAGAAATTTCTGTTCTACGTTTATCACCATATTTTTGTTTGATTTCTTCAAGCTCATCATTAACAACACCTTCAATTAAAGTATGATCACTTAATAATGAATTGTAATAAGCAATAGATTCTTTTAATGTATTAATTTCATCAACAATTGAATCTCTTTCTAAACCGACTAAACGAGCAAGTCTTAAATCTAAGATTGCTTTTACTTGCGCGTCAGAATAATTAAATCTTTCAATTAAACGGCTCTTCGCAATTTCTTGAGTCTTACTAGATCTAATGATATTGACTGTTTCATCAATATTATCAATTGCTTTTAATAAGCCTTCTAAGATATGTAATCTATCTTGAGCTTTACCTAAATCGAAACGCGTTCTTCTTTCAATAACTTCGCATTGGAAAGAGAGATATTTAGATAATATTTCTTTGATATTTAATACTTTTGGTTCACCATTATCAACGACTAACATGATAATGCCAAAGCCGGTTTGTAATGATGTATTTTTGTATAATTGATTAAGAATAACTTCAGGAACGACATCTTTTCTTAATTCAATAACAATACGGATACCTTCTTTATTTGATTCATCACGGATATCAGTAATTCCATCAATTACTTTATCACGAACTAAATGACCAATATTTTCAATCATTGTCGCTTTATTTACTTGATAAGGAATTTCACTTACAACGATACGATTCTTACCATTAGCCATTTCTTCAATATGTGCTTTTGATCTAATAGTAATGGAACCAGTACCTGTTTCATAAGCATCTTTAATACCGCTTCTACCTAAGATAATTCCGCCGGTAGGGAAATCAGGACCGAATAAATAATTATTCATGATATCACTAGGAGTTAAATTAGGATCTTTAATAAGGGCTTGAACGGCATTAATTGCTTCAGTGAGGTTATGAGGAGGAATGTTAGTTGCCATACCTACTGCAATACCACTTGAACCATTGACAATTAAGTTAGGGATTCTACTTGGTAAAACGACAGGTTCTTGTTCTTCACCATCGTAGTTATCAATAAAATCAACTGTATCTTTCTTAATATCTCTAACCATTTCAAGCGCGATTTTACTCATTCTTGCTTCGGTATATCTCATCGCCGCGGCACCATCACCATCGATAGAACCGAAGTTACCATGACCATCAACAAGAGGATAACGAGTATTGAAATTTTGAGCTAAACGAACTAACGCACCATAAATTGAAGAGTCACCATGAGGGTGAAAACGACCCATGACGTCACCGACGATACGTGCAGATTTCTTATGAGGCTTATCTGGACCATTACCGAGTTCGTTCATACCATAAACAATACGTCTATGAACTGGTTTTAAACCATCACGAACATCAGGAAGAGCACGAGATACGATAACTGACATCGCATATTCAATAAAGTCATTTTTAACTTCTTTAGTTAAATCTCTTTCAGTTAAAGAAGGAACGATACCTTCTTCAATACCTTCAATAGTTTCTTCTTCCTCAGTAGAAGGAGTTTCATCTTCATTTTCTTCTAGATTTTCATCATTTAATTCTTCATCTAATTTATTTTCTTCTGCCATATGTACCTCCTTCTATGCTTGTAAGTCTAAGTTCTTAACAAACTTCGCGTTTTCGACAATATATTCTCTTCTAGGTTCAACGCGGTCACCCATTAATTCATCAAAGATTTGATCCGCAAGAATTGCATCATCAAGTTTAACTCTAATCATCTTACGTTTAGCTGGGTCCATAGTTGTTTCCCAAAGTTGTTGGAAGTCCATTTCACCAAGACCTTTGTAACGTTGGATGGATAAACGTTTCGCGGCTTCTGGACCGATTTGTTTCTTTAAGACATCTAATTGTTCATCGTTATAGCAATAATAATCTTTTTGACCTCTACTAGCTTTATATAGAGGAGGTTGAGCAATATAGACATAACCTTGTTCAATTAAAGGTTTCATAAATCTAAAGAAGAAAGTTAATAATAAGATTCTAATGTGAGAACCATCAACATCAGCATCGGTCATAATGACAACTTTATGATATCTAATTTTAGATACATCGAAGTCATTTCCAAATCCTCCTCCGATGGCTGTGATTAAGTTACCAATTTCTGCATTCGCGAAGATTCTCTTAGCTTGAGCTTTTTCTACGTTAAGAATTTTACCTCTTAAAGGAAGAATTGCTTGAGTCTTACGATCACGACCTTGTTTTGCGCTACCACCTGCAGAATCTCCTTCAACGATATATAATTCACATTCTTCTGCTACTTTAGAAGAACAGTCCGCGAGTTTACCAGGTAAAGAAGTGATTTCTAAACCTGTTTTTCTTCTTGTATTTTCTCTTGCAGCTTTGGCTGCGAGTCTAGCATTTGAAGCAAGAATTACTTTTTCCATAATAAGTTTTGCAACTTTTGGATTTTCATTTAAGAATCTTTCTAAGCAAGCACCGAAGACATCAGAAACAATCTTTCTAACTTCGAAGTTACCTAAACGACCTTTTGTTTGACCTTCATATTGAGGATCTTTATGTTTAATAGAGATAATTGCAGTTAAACCTTCACGGCAGTCATCTTGAGTTAATGAATCATCATTATCTTTTAAGAATTTGTTATCTCTTGCATATTTATTTAAAACTCTAGTTAACGCTAAACGGAAACCTTCTTCATGAGTTCCTCCGTCAACTGTGTTAATGTTATTACAGAATGAATAGACATTCGCGACATAAGTATCATTATATTGCATTGCGATTTCAACTTGGACATCTTGATCTTTACCTTCACAATAAATGACATCTGGTGACATTGCAACTTTAGTCTTGTTTAAATATTCAACGTATTCTTTAACGCCGCCTTTATAACAAAATTCTTCTTTAATTCTATTTTCTTCTTCATCTGCTCTTTCATCAGAAACAATAATTCTAACGCCTTTGTTTAAGAAAGCCATTTGTCTAATACGGTCTCTAATTGTATTGTAATTAAAGACTGTAGTTTCTTTAAAGATTGTTCCATCTGGTTTAAAAGTAACAATAGTTCCTGAATCATCACAATCACCTACGCGAGTACAAGGAATTGTTGTATGACCACCATTTTCAAATCTAATTTGATAGATGCCTCCATCTTTATGGACTTCAACAGTTAACCATTCAGAAAGTGCATTAACAACTGAAGCACCAACACCGTGAAGACCACCAGAAACTTTATAACCTCCACCTTCACCAAATTTACCGCCGGCATGGAGTTTTGTATAAACTGTCTCTAACGCAGATACACCAGTCTTACTAACAATATCAACTGGAATACCTCTACCATTATCAGTAACTGTGATTGTATCGCCTTTATTAATAATTACGTGGATTGTATCACAATATCCCGCGAGAGCTTCATCAATCGCGTTATCAACAATTTCCCATACGCAGTGATGTAAGCCTGATTCTGAAGTTGTACCGATGTACATACCAGGTCTTTTTCTAACCGCTTCGAGACCTTCAAGAACTTGAATATTCTTTCCGGTATAATTTTGGTCTGCCTTATCTTCGTCTGCGATAAAAGAAACTGTTTCTTTTTCTAATTCTGCCATAGTTACCTCCCTGTAAGTTTACCATTTTCAATCTTATAGATACTCGCATTATCTATAAGAAGCGAATTATCTGCACAAGTAATAAATACTTGTTCATAGTTATTTAAAATATTTAATAATTTAGTTTGATGAAGTTCGTCTAGTTCTGAAAGAACATCATCAAGAATAATAATTGGATCTTCACCGATTTCTTTTCGAATAAGTTCAATCATTGCAAGTTTAAGAGATAATGAACTAATTCGATTTTGTCCTTGTGAACCATATAAAGCAATTTCGCGCCCATTAAGAAGCATTATCATATCATCGTGATGAATTCCTCTCGAAGTCGATTTACGTCTTGTATCGCTTTCAAAATCACTTAAATACTTCTTTTTCATTGCTTGATAATATCTAGCATATTCATCTACATCTTCTTCAGTCTTATAAATTAGTTTTATAGAGTTTGAATTAGAATCAATATTTTGAAAGATATTATTAAGATTTAAATTTAATTTCTCAATTATTTCTTTTCTTTTTATCATGATTGGATAAGATGTTTCTATAATCTTATCATCAAGAATCCCTAAATAGTTTTTATCAATTCTTTCATTTTTTAATAACGCATTTCTTTCTTTAAGCAAGTTATTAAAGAGTGAAAGTTCTTTTAGATAAATGTTATCAAAGCTTGAAATTGAAATATTAAGAAATTTTCTTCTTAAAGCTGGTGAGTCTTTAAATAGATTGACATCTATTGGAGTAAATAGAACGCTTACTAACTTACCATTTAACTCCGAAAGTTTTTTAATTTCATAATCGTTATAGATAATCTTTTTAGTATTCTTAGAAATTACGCATTGAATTTTCTTTTTAGATTTACTAACGAATTCTAAATTGATTTTAAGATATTCTTCATTAAAAGAGATTAATTCTTCATCGTTAGTTGTTTTAAACGATTTTCCTAAGGTTAAATAATTAATCGCTTCAACAATATTTGTTTTACCCGCGCCGTTATTACCATTTAGGATATTAAGACCTTTTGAGAAGTTAATATCGAGAGATTTATAATTTCTAAAATTAACTAAAGACAAATTATTGATTATCATTTTGCAATCACAAATTCTTCTCCATCAACTTTAATGACATCATTTTCTCTAAGTTTTCTTCCGCGTCTTACATCAAGTTCACCATTAATGTAAACTTCATTACTCGCAAGGAACATCTTTGCTTCTCCTCCGCTTTGGATAATGTCCGCGACTTTAAGAAATTGTCCTAAAGTGATGAATTCAGTTTTAATTACTATTTTTTTCATAAGTATCACCATTCTTTGTGATTTAGTATGTATCACGTTAAAATTATAACATATTTATATATAATATAAATAGTTATTTTTTTATCAAAAAGAAAAAAGCCTAGAAAATTCTAGGCTCAACTCTTAAAAAGAAGGAATTATTCCTAATAATAAGATCTTACAGGAGTAATTATTTGACTAATTGTTGGATCACTTTCAGTAGTAACTCTAAATGCAGACATTTCTCCAGCGAATGAAATAATAACATCTTCACTTTGAGTTGCTTTAATTGCATCAACTACATAATTTACATCAAATGAAATATCAAATCTTCCACCTTCGTATTCAAATAATTGAATTCTTTCGTTCGCGGAACCAACTTGATCATTTTTAGAGATAATTTCTACTTTGTTATCATCTAAAGATAATTTAACATTTTTTTCTTTATCAACTGCAAGAATTGATACACGTTGCATTGCGTTAATAAATTCTGCTGCATTAACTTTTAAGACATATGGATAGTTTGCAGGAATCATTCTACTAGTCTTTGGGAAATCGCCCATAATTAATTTAGAATAAATCTTGGTATTACTAAAAACAAAGACAACTTTATTATGAGAAATATAAAGAGTAACAGTTTCTCCTTCTAATAGCTTAGAAACTTCATTTAAAGCTTTTACAGGAATGTTTGCTTCAAAAGGGTGTAAAGATAAGGAACATGTCTTTTTCGCGAGTCTATAAGAGTCTGTCGCGACGAATTCAGCGATTTGGCCATCTGACTTTGCATTAATCGCAGTTAAAAGAGGTCTAGTTTCTTTAGTTGAAGCTGCAAAAGCGGTTTGAGCGATAATCTTTTTAAATTCTTCTGTATTAAAAGTAATTTCTTCTCCAGAAGTAGATAAATCTAAATCAGGATATTCTTCACTTCTCATCGCATTTAATTTGAAGTTTGATTTATTGTCATAGATATTGACCATGACATCATCAATTGTTTCAAGGGTAACTTTTTCTTCACTGAGTTGACGAATTAATTCAAATAATAATTTTGCAGTGATTAAAATTGATCCATTAGTATAGGTTTCAATTAAAGTTTTATCTCCATCTTGAATAGGTAATACGTTTACGATGGTTAAATCGTTATCACTACCTAATATTTCTAATCCATCATCAGACATTGTTAATTTGAAATTTAAAAATGCTGGAGTAGGTGATTTACTTAAGATTACGCCGTTAACAATAGTCAAGGCTTTTAAGAATCTAGCTCTATCGACTGTAAGTCTCATATTTATTTTTTTCTCCTTCTATATAGCAATAATAATAAGGACTGTTGAAATTGTGGAAAAGTCACAAATTGTTGCTAAAAATATTATACTATATGCGTATATAAAATACTACGTATTTTGTTTAATATTTTAAAGTCTTTTTTATCGCGTCTAATGCAAGCTTTAAATCTGGCTCAGTTTTCAACATTTTCTCCACTTTTTCTACACTGGACATGATGGTTGTGTGGTCTCTACCACCAAAAATCTTACCTAATTGAGTTAATGAAGTGTTTAACATGTCTCGACAAAGGTAAATAGAAATGTGTCTTGCAAGAGCGATTTGAGAAGTTCTAATTTTAGACTTAATTTGTTCTTCAGTTAAATTATAATAATCTCCAACTGCATCAATAATTCTTGCTTCGGTAAGAGTATTTTCTTTTGATTTAATACTTGCAAGACCTTCGACAGATTCTTTTATTGTTTCAACATCAATTTTATCGGTGTATTTATTCGCGATTGTTCTAAAAATAACTCTGTTTAAGGCTCCTTCTAACTCTCTAATATTCTTTGAGAAAGTTTCAGCTAGATAAACTAAGCCATCGTATTCAAAATTATTGATGTTGAGGTTATTCGCGCTTATTTTTGTTTTTAAAATCTCAATACAAGTATCAATATCTGGGTTTTTAATACTGACGATTAATCCCATACTAAAACGAGTTACTAAACGATCTTGAAGACCTTTTAATTCACTTGGAGAACAATCAGATGTTAAGACGATTTGTTTTCCGTTATTGACGAGTAAATTAAAGATATTAAAGAACATTTCTTGAGTCTTTTCTTTAGTTTTTAATTGTTGGATATCATCAACTAATAAGACATCGATTGAACGCATGAAATCTTTTAATGATTCATTTTGTTGATCACCTTTACAATATCTAACAAATTCATCGATAAAAGCATCAGTTGTAATATATAAAACTTTGTAAAAAGGCTTCTTTTCTTTGATGTAATTACCAATCGCGTGTAATAAGTGAGTTTTACCAAGTCCAGATTTAGAATATATGAACAATGGATTAAATGTTTCTCCTGGAGTCGCGGCAATCATTAAAGCAGCTTGTACTGCTTCTTTATTTGAACTACCGACAACATAGTTATCTAAACTGTATTTTGGATTTAAATTACATTGTTGGAAAAAGACAGGTTTTTGTACTTCTTCTACATTAGTAGAAACATCTTCGTTTTTATAGATGAATTTTAGTTGATAGTTAGTTTCTGTAACTTCATTAACTATTTCTTTAAATTTCTCAACTGTTTTATTTCCAGAATTAAGGATAGTTTTTGATAATTCAGTATCAGTTGATACAGTAATTGTATTGTTTACAATAGAGACAATTTTTGTACTAGCAAAAAACATATCAAATGTATGTCGATCAATCACTTGTTTAGCGCGATCAAGAACACTATTCCAAATCTTGTCTTGATTAGATAAAGTAACGCTCATAAGATAAGCTCCCTTCGTTTGTAGTAAATACTATCATAAATATGTGTAAAAGTAATAGAAGAAAAATTAAAATTTTTAGTTTTCCACATTTAGTATATAAAATTATATAATAAAAGATAATAAAAAGAGTTTTCCACAATTTCCACATGTGGAAAAGTTTGTCTACAATTGTGTATAAAGTTTTACTCTGTGGAAAAGTGGATAATCTTCTCTATAAAGAAGAAAAATAAAAATAAACACATTTTTTTAATAAAAAAACAATCTTTTGTTGACTTATTATATAAATAATATATATAATTTTATCGCGTATAGAACGTAATCGGAGGTTATAAAAATGAAAAGAACATATCAACCTAGTAAAAGAAAACATAAGAACACTTGTGGTTTCCGTGCTAGAATGGCTACACCTAACGGTAGAAAAGTATTAGCAAGACGCCGTTCAAAAGGTAGAAAACAACTTACTGCATAAGTAAAGCTTAAAACCGTTACTGAGTAGTAACGGTTTTTTTAAAACAAAGAAAGAGGATGAATTATGAAAATTAAATATCGTGTTAAATCACATCAAGATTTCCAAAGTGTCATCCATGAAAATAAAACTTTGAGCAATAGATGTTTCGTCTGTTATTACAAAGTAAATGAACTAGACCACGCTAGAATAGGAATATCTACTTCTAAGAAACTTGGTAACGCAGTTACGAGAAACAAAATTAGAAGACAAGTTCGTATGATGGCAAAAGAAGTAATTAATTTTGATAAAAATATTGATTATTGCATAATTGTTAAAAAAGCATATGTAAGTAATGATTACGCGACTAATTTAAATGAATTATCAATTTTAATCAATAAAATAAATCGGAGGATCGAAAATGAAATTTAAAAAAGCCTTATTATTCCTTGGTATTTTCATGGTTATGGCTAGTACTTTAACTTCATGTACAAAATCATTCTGTAGTGTTAATGATAAAGCTCAAATGATGCTCTCTTCTGAAAACATTACTAATGAAGATGGAAGTCAAAAAGTTTACAAAGAATATACAAAGACTGCAGAAATTCATGAAAGTGCAGAAAAGCAAGGAATGTTAGTTCCAACTTCTAAATTCTATGCTTATATGGAAAGTAAGATTGAAGCATATGCAGCAGGTTTAGATTATTATTATTCAACAACTGCTCCATATAATGAAAATTTAGAATTATACAACCATGAATATGCAAGAGGTGTCGCACTTTTTGCAGGTGCTGATACATATGACGGAACTCATACATTATGGCACAACTATGATAAATGGGTTGAAAGTGCAAGAAGATCTTTAGGCGTTGAATATTGTCCAGATGCAAATTACATCGCACTTTATAAATCAACATTTAATACATTAGTTAATTCAAAGACTACATGTATTTCACCAGTCACTCAATCTTATAACGGAATTGTTGTTGAAGGTAAATCATGGGGAGATGCTTGGAGCCTTGGTTTAATTGAAGGTTTATTAGTCTATCCAATCTCATGGTTATTATATACATTAACTACTGCTTTTGCAGCGATGGGTGGATTTGGTGCATTACTTGCAATTTTCATTGTTACACTTATCGTTAGAGGTGTTTTAATGGCATTAACATTTAAACAAACTCTCGCACAAGGTAGAATGAGCGCTATTCAACCAGAAATTCAAAAATTACAAGCTAAATATCCAAATAGTCAAACTAACCAATATGAAAAGCAAAAGTTCGCACAAGAACAAATGGCTTTATATAAGAAATATAAGATTAATCCATTTGGAATGTTTATTATCTTAATCTTCCAATTCCCTATCTTCATCGCAGTTTGGTCAGCGATGCAAGGTTCATCAATCCTTATGAGCGGAACAATCTTTGGTTTAGCTCTTTCTACAACAACTTCAACAGGTTTAATGGATTGGTCAGGTCCATGGTATATCGCTTGGATTGTCTTCATCTTAATGGCAGTCGCTCAATTCTTATCAATGAAGATACCTCAATGGTTACAAAAGAAAAGAGTTGGTGAAGCTCCTAAATTAAATAAGAATCCTGCTCAAGATCAATCTGCAAAAACTATGAAATGGATGAACTACATCATGATTTTCATGGTTATCTTTATGGGTTTATCATTACCTATTGCGATGTGTATTTATTGGTTCATCACTGCATTAATCTCTTTAGGACAAAGTTTCCTTACACACAAGATTAACGAAACAATGATGTTAAAACACAAATACGGTAAAGATTATAAAAAGAATAAATAGGAAGGTGCATTATGAGATATAAAGGAAGTAACTTAGACGAAGCATTAGAAATTGCTTCAAAAGAAGAATATGTCGATAAAGCAGATTTAGCTTACGAAGTAGTTGTTGAAGAAGAAAATAATGTTGAAATTGAAGTATTTACAATTGTTGATGTTATTGAATATTCACAAAATTATTTAAAAGATGCTTTAGAAGCATTAGGAGTTGAAGCAAAAGTAACTCCATCTATTAAAGATGATATCATTCGTTTAAAAATTGATTCAGACCATAACCCAATCTTAATTGGTAAAAATGGTACAACTCTTCAATCATTAAATGAACTAACAAGAATTGCTATTTCAAATCATTTCAAACATAGATATAGAGTATTATTAGATATCAATGGTTATAAAGATGATAAATATGATCGTTTAACTAAAATGGCACGTAGACTCGCTCATGAAGTTCAAAAAACTCATACTAATGTCACTCTTGATCCAATGCCATCTGATGAAAGAAGAATGATTCATAATTGTTTAACTAATATGCCTCATATTAGAACTGAATCTACTGGTGTCGGTAAAGAAAGACAAATTCAAATCATCTATGTTGATGAAGAAAATGTAACAAAGGAGGAAGAATAATTCTTCCTTTTTATTTTGTGATATCGCTCAATTAATATATAATTAGAAAAAAGAGGTAAAAAGAATGTTTGATTGTATTGTTTCATTAATCACCCCACCTTTAAAAGGGGCAATCGCAGTTATAAGAATAAGTGGAGAACATACCTTAGATATCGGTAACGAAATCTTCACTAGAAAAATAGAAAAACCAAATTACGTCTACTACGGACATATTAAAAATAAAGAAGAAATTATCGATGAAGTAATGCTTACCTATTTTAAAGGACCTAAATCTTTTACTGGTGAAGACGTCATTGAAATATCTTGTCACGGTTCAATGTTAATCGCGAATGAAATTATTTCTTTAATCATTGAAAAAGGAGGTCGTCTTGCTGAAAGAGGAGAATTCACTTCTCGCGCTTTTTATAATGGTAGAATTGACCTAGTTCAAGCGGAAGCAGTAAATTCTTTAATTAATGCTGAAACTAAAGAAGCAAAGACATTATCTTTATATTCTTTAGGTGGAGAAACTTCTTCTTTATTAGATCCAATTAAAACAAAACTCGCGGATATCTTATCAAATATTGAAGTTAATATCGATTATCCAGAATATCAAGATATTGAAGAAGTAACTAATGATAAGATTATTAATGAAATGGATTCTTTAATTTCTACATTAGATTCGTTAATCTCTAAAGGAGAAAAATCAAAACTTATTGTTGAAGGTATCTCGGTAGCTTTAGTCGGTAGACCTAATGTTGGTAAATCTTCATTATTAAATGAATTATTAGGAAAAGATAAAGCGATTGTCACTAATATTCCTGGTACGACTAGAGATATAGTTGAAGGACAAATTAATCTTAATGGATTAATTGTTAATCTTCTAGATACGGCTGGAATTAGAGATTCAGATGATGTAGTTGAACAAATTGGTATTAATAAATCAAAAGAAACTATTTCTAATGCTGATTTAGTTATTGTTGTTTTAGAAAAAGGTAACATTACTCAAGAAGATCATGAAATACTTGAATATACAAAAGATAAGAAAAGACTTATCGTCTATAATAAAGACGATTTAAAAGAAAACAAATCTAATGATGAAGAAATATATATTTCCTGTATTAATCATGATATTAAAGCTTTACTAGATGCTTTAAGTAAATTATATTCTCTAGATAAAATGAATGCTCTAACTCCTTCATTAACTTCTTCTCGTGATATCGGTTTATTAAATAAAGCAAAAGAAAACTTAGTTAATGCAAAAGAAGAAGCATTGATGGGTATTTCTTTAGATTTAATCTCTACTTCAATTAAAGCTAGTTATGATGCTTTAAAAGAAATTCTTGGTGAAGAAGTAAAAGTAGATTTAACTGAAGAAATCTTCTCACGTTTCTGTGTAGGTAAATAATATGATTTTTGATACTCATTGTCATTTATATGATGAAAAATATTCCTCTAGTGAAGAAGTAATTTCGTCTTGCTTAGAACAAGGTGTTACTTTAATGATGATTCCAGGTGATAATATAAGAAATTCTTATAAAGCTGTTTCTTTGGCTAATAAGTTTAATGAAGTTTACGCGGCAGTAGGAATTCATCCAGAAGAAATTGATGATATGCCTCTAAATGAAGGATTACTAGAAATTAGAAAACTTGTATCTTCATCTAGTAAAGTAAAAGCGATTGGTGAAATAGGTTTAGATAAACACTGGATTAAAGATGAAGTTACTATTTCAAAACAAAAAGAATATTTTATTGCTCAAATTAAACTTGCGAATGAATTACATTTACCAATCATTGTTCATGCTCGTGATGCAGATGGTGATACTTTTGATATATTAAGAAAATATAAACCATTATATGGATGTGTTTTACATTGCTTTTCTGGTAGTGTTGAACTTATGAAAGAATATGTTAAGATGGGATTTTATATTGGTATTGATGGACCAGTTACATATAAAAATTCAGTTACACCAAAAGAAGTCGCGAAACTAGTTCCATTAGAAAATATGGTAATAGAAACTGATTCACCTTACTTACCTCCAGTCCCTCACCGTGGAGAAATTAATTATCCATATTATTTAAAATATGTGATTGATAAAATTAGTGAAATAAGAGGAATTGTTTCACGTGAAATAGAATATACTACGTATAATAATGGAAAGAAGTTATTTAGGATTGATTAATATGAACGAAAAAGTAGTAATTGTTGTTGAAGGAAAGACAGATATTGATGTTTTAAGTAAATTAACAGATGCAATACTTGTATCAACAAATGGCTCTGATATTCCACGTGAAACATTAGAATATATTAAGGAATTATCTAAGAATTATAAGATAATTATTTTAACTGATCCTGATTATCCAGGACTTAGAATTAGAGAAAAAGTAACTTCTGTTGTTCCTAATGCTTATCAAGCTTATGTTGATAGGTCAAAAGCAAGTAATGGAAAGAAATTAGGTGTTGCAGAAACTTGTTTAGAAGAAATTATTAGAGCTTTAAAAGATGCGAAATGCTATTCAAAAACTAATGATATTAAATATAATTATGAAATTAATGATATGTATGAATTAGGATTATGTGGAAAAGATAATTCTTCTTATTTAAGAGATGAAGTATATAAGAAATATAATCTAGGCTTTGGTTCATCTAAAACACTCATGAAAAGATTAAGTGTTATGAATGTTAATAAAGAAGAATTAAGAGAATTTATTGGAGGTATTAAGAATGATAATCGCAAGTAAAGAATATGTAGTAACGAAGATGACTGAATTAATGCTTACTCCAAAGAAGCATTTCTCTCAAAATTTCTTAACTGATTATGATGTAGTTACGTCTTCAGTTGATGCTTTAAATGTAACAAAAGAAAAGGTTATTGAAATTGGACCAGGGCTCGGAGCTTTAACTCAAGAATTATTAAATAGAAATTATGATGTTGATGCTTATGAAATTGATGTAGACATGGTAAATCATTTAAAAGAAGAATTTAAATCTTATAATAATTTTTCTTTATATAATGAAGATTTCTTAAAAGTAGATTTAAGTAAATATGAAGGTATAGAATTAAAATTTATCTCTAATGTACCTTATAATGTCACTACTCCAATTATTGAAAAAATAATTACTTCTTCATTAGATATAAAGACATTTGAATTCATGGTTCAAAAAGAAGTATATGAAAGATTAAATGTAAAAGAAAAATCTAAAGATTATTCTCCTATTAATATCTTTATTGATTATGTAGGTAAATTAAGCGTAGTAAGAAAAGTATCTTATAAATGTTATATTCCTATGCCTAATGTTGATTCAATTATTTTAAAGATTGAATTTACTAATAAAATAAACGAAGATCCTTTATTTAATAAGGAATTTGTTAAATTAGTAAAAGGAAGCTTTGTTTCGAGAAGAAAGACTATTTTAAATAATTTAACGAACTATTTTAAATCAAAAGATAAAGCGGTAGATATTTTATCGAAGGCTCAAATTGAGCCTTCTAGAAGACCAGAAAGTCTTTCTTTAAATGATTATTTAGAATTAACTAAAGCTTGTTATTATGGAAAATAATAATTTATAGTATATTAACGATAAATAGTATAAAATATGAATGTTGTATTTATGCGGAGGACACAACAATGTTAATGTTAAAAGCATACGCTAAAATAAATTTAGCATTAAAGATATTAGGTAAAGATGATAACGATGGTTATCACTATGTTGATATGGTAACTTTACCGATTGAATTACATGATCGTATTGAAATGGAATTACTACCTGATAATTATGATTCAATTATTACTTGTGACGATAAATCATTACCAACTGATGAATCTAATATTGTTTATAAGACTTTAAAACTTATTAGAGATACATATAATGTTAATAAAAAAGTCAGAATTCATATTCATAAAGAAATCCCAATGTGTGCAGGTCTAGGAGGAGGCTCTTCTGATGGCGCGGTAGTTCTAGTTGGTTTAAATAAATTATTCAAATTACATTTATCAATGGATGAATTATGTGCATTAGGTGCAAAAATTGGTTCTGATGTCCCTCTTTGCTTAAAATGTATGCCAGCAAGAGTTTCTTCTAAAGGTGAAAAGATTGAAAAAATTAAAGTTAAAAAATCATTCTTCTGTTTATTAGTTAAACCAGATGTTGGACTATCAACTAAAGATGTTTATAAAAAATATGATGAAACTAATTTTAATAGAAAATTTGATGTTGATGAATTAATCGAAGGTTTAGCTCATGATGATATTGAAAAGATTGAATGCAATATGGGTAATGATTTAGAAGATCCTGCATTTGAACTTTCAAAAGAAGTTGAAAAATTAAAAAATCTCTTAGTTGCTTCTAAATTACCTCTTTCTATGATGACAGGATCTGGATCTTGTGTTTATGCATTAAGCCATGATTATAAGAAATTAGAAAAGATTAATGAAGAACTAAAATCATTTGGATATAAGACTTTCTTAACAAAAACACTTTAAGACTTCGTAATGAAGTCTTTTTAAATTCTAAAAAAAGAATGCGCTTTTTTGCTGTTTTATAATGAATTAGTTAAAAATTGACATTATAATATTAATGATATTAATTTATCGTTAAAGGAGAGACTATGTTAAATAAAAACAAAACGGTACTATTCTCATTAACTGCGAACAAGGAATTAACTGATGAAATCGCAAAGTTATTGGATATGGAAGTATCAGAAGTAATGGTTAATCACTTTGCAGACGGTGAAATCATTTGTGAACCTAAAGATTCTGTAAGAGAAAAGGATGTATATATTGTTCAATCTACTTGTACACCTGTTACAGAACATTTATTCGAAATCTTAATTTTTGTCGATGCACTTAAAAGAGCATCAGCGCATAAGATCAATGTTGTAATCCCTTATTTTGGTTATGCTAGACAAGATAGAAAATCTAAACCTAGACAACCTATCACATCTAGACTTGTCGCAGACTTATTAAAGACTGCAGGCGTTGATAGAGTTATTACTGTTGAATTACATGCAGCACAAATCCAAGGATTCTTCTCATGCTTAGTTGATGAATTATCTGCAGCACCATTAATTTCTAACTATTTCAAAGATAAAGTAACTGAAAATACTGTTATTGTATCACCAGATCACGGCGGAGTTAATAGAGCTAGAAAAGTCGCGGAAAAATTAAATCTTCCTTTAGCGATTATCGATAAACGTAGAACTAAACCAAATGTTGCAGAAGTTATGAACATCATCGGTGATGTTGAAGGTAAAGATTGCTTAATGATCGACGATATGATTGATACAGCTGGAAGCGCACATGCTGGGGCAATTCAATTAAAAGCTAAGGGAGCTAAATCAGTTAGAATCGTTTGTTCTCACGGCGTATTCTCAGGTCCTGCCGCGGATAGATTATTAGATGGAACATTTGATGAAATTGTTACAACTAACTCAATTCCTCTTCCAGAAAGAATGAAAGATCCTCGCGTTCATGTTCTTTCTTTAGCACCTATGATTGCACGTGTTATTGAAAATATTGAAGATGGTGAACCTGTTTCAGTAATCTACGATTTATATAAAGATTAATTGATTTAAAATATATTAAAACGAGCCTAGTTTAACGGATAAACTAGGCTTTTATAGTGCAAAAGAAAAGACCAAAGTTAACCTTTGGTCTAAATGGTATTTATAAATAATTATTCAGCTGGAGTAGTTGTATCTTCAGTTGCAAAATTAATTGTAATTTCGTCAATATTTACTGCACCTGTTACACCATGTATGAAATAGACATATTTTGCATTTGCAACATTACATGTTACAGTTTTTGTTTCTTTAGTAATAGTAGCATCAAATACGGTTTCTTCATCTGCAGCAGTAAATGGTGTAGCACTAAATTTTACGTAAAGAGCAGATGTAGCACTTGTCCATTTTGCATTTGGTGTAATTTCAATAGAAGAAATAGCTTCAGGTAATGCGTCTCTATTATATAAATAAGTGCCCTTGTTATAACCTCCGCCATTTTTTAATCTTGATTGAATGCCATTACCGTAATTAGCCATTGTAGTTACAAATGTAACGGTAGTTCCATCTTTTGTGTATGTAACTTCTGCAGGGTTATCAGCTGATGGATATGCTTCTGGGAAGTTCGCTAATGTTGAAGTTGTTAAGCTAAATTTTAATTCCCCAGTATCTTCTATAACTGTGATTGAAACGCTGTTAGAATATTCACTTGAGAATGTATAAGTTCCATCGGTATTTTGTGGAAGATCAGTACCATTATATTGAACTGAATCAACAACATATCCTTCTACTGGAGTTACGGTAAATGTAACAGAAGTGCCTGGTAAAATATTTTCTGTTGGTAATCCTGTTACAGTTACGTTTGTAGAAGCAGTTCCTTCAGCGTCAACGATAGATGCAGTGACTGCATATGTTTTAGTTCCTTTTGTTAATTTGATAACGCTGCAATCTGTTAATTCGTATTTATAGTTGTTGAAATAGATTAATTTACCTTTTGCGACAATTTTATCACCGATAACAGGTGCATCAATTCCTTCTGATAAAGATCCTTTGTAGAATGTGAATGTTTTTGCGCCGTCTTCAGCGTCTGATAATTCAATTGTATAAGTTCCATCAGATTCAACTTTAACACTTGATACAAAAGCTGTGATATAGCAATCTTCTGTTGAAGCAGTACTAGTTGCAATTGCTTTTGCGTCAGCAATAGAAATTGGAGAATCTGCTGAACCATAATTAACTGGAGCTGGTGCTTCTGCATCAGACCAAGTAACTGTTGGATATACTTTAGTGTCATCTATTGTAGTTTTTGTTAATTCATATGTTGTTGATGTGTCTTTAACATATTTTTCATAATATCCAGTTGCGATAACTTGTGAACCTACTTTTGGAGTATTAACACCATCTTTAATGACACAAGCATATAATTCAAATTCTTTTTCACCAGTTGATGTAGTACTTAACCAAATTTCATAGTTACTATATGTAGAATTGAATGAAATTTCTACAACATAACCTTTAACGAATAATGGAGTAGTAGAAACTTTATTGTCTCCTAATTTATCACATAATGCTTTAGCTTCTGCAATTGTTAATGGAGCGTCTTGAGTACCATAATTAATTACTTCTGCTGAAGAAGATGATGATGAAGTTGCTGAAGAACTTTCAGAAGATGATACTGCTGAAGAAGATGCAGAAGAACTTGCTGAAGATGCTGAAGAAGATGATTCTACAGTTTGAGATGATGCGCTAGCGGATGATTGGCTAGTAGATTGATTGT
Organism: Acutalibacteraceae bacterium; assembly: GCA_963610315.1. GTDB lineage: Bacteria > Bacillota_I > Bacilli_A > RFN20 > CAG-449 > UBA3210. The sequence goes on along the minus strand of CAVDMV010000004.1, from coordinate 11,193 downwards.
TGTTTCCGCAGGAAACGACAGTAACAGTAGATAATAATAAAGTTACTGCAAGTGTGAATAATTTGTTTACTTTCATGATTTTAAAACTTTTCCCCTTTCAAAAATAATGAAATTACAAATTAGAATATTTTACATATTTCTAACTTGAGCAGTTATATTTTACCAAATATTGACCATTTATTATATTGTTTAAATTAAATTGCTTAAAATTGATAAATAATTATTGAAAAAAATATTAAAATTAACAAAACAAAAAGTAAAATTATATAACAATTTTAAAATTTCGCTATCAAATATATTATATTTAAAAACTATTTATTATTCTTTTAATTGTTAAAGCAGAATATTAAAATCTAATTACATAATTATAAATTTAACGTGTCGTATTTAATAATATTAATACTATATTTTTTACAAAAGGAATAAAAATGGATACTGAAAAAGTTAAAAAAGGAATAAAAATAGATATTGCTTAATATGAAAAAGGAATAAAAATAGATAGTATTTTTGAAAGTATAAGAAAAGCTCATAGTTTTTCACTATGAGCTAGAGGAATAAAAATTAAATTACTTTCCTAATTTTTCTTTAATTGCAGCTTGTGCAGCAGCTAAACGAGCGACTGGAACTCTGAATGGTGAACATGAAACATAATCAAGTCCTGCTTTGTGGTAGAAGTTAATTGAGTTAGGTTCGCCACCAGTTTCTCCACAGACACCAACGTGTAAGTCTTTTCTAGTTGAACGGCCGAGTTTAACTGACATTTCAACGAGCTTACCAACACCATTTTGGTCTAATGTCTTGAATGGATCTTCTTCTAAGATCTTCGCGTCATAATAAGCTGGTAAGAACTTAGTTGCGTCGTCTCTAGAGAAACCAAATGTCATTTGTGTTAAGTCGTTAGTACCAAATGAGAAGTATTCTGCTTCACGTGCAATTTCATCGGAGAGTAATGCTGCTCTTGGGATTTCAATCATTGTACCAACGTGGTATGTCATATTGACACCTGCTTCTTTAATTAATTTATCTGCAGTTGTTGTAATGATGTTCTTAACGAATTTTAATTCTTTAACATCGATTACAAGTGGAATCATAATTTCTGGTTCGACTGCTTTACCTGTTCTATTTTGAACATTGATTGCAGCTTTAATAATTGCAGTTGTTTGCATTTCACAGATTTCTGGATATTGAACAGCAAGTCTACATCCACGGAAGCCCATCATTGGGTTGAATTCGTGTAATTCTTCACAACGTGCTTGTACTTGTTCAAGAGTTTTACCTGTTGCTTTTGCAAGTTCTTCTTGGTCTTCAACTCTTGTTGGTAAGAATTCATGTAGAGGTGGGTCAAGTAATCTAACGTTGACATTCATGCCTAACATGATTTCGTACATTCCTTCGAAGTCTGATTGTTGTAATGGTTCAATTTCTTTTAGAGCTGCGACTCTTTCTTCTTTATTATCTGCAAGAATCATCTTTCTCATTGAGAAGATTCTATCTTTTGCAAAGAACATATGTTCAGTACGGCATAGACCAATACCTTCTGCACCGAATGCAAGAGCTTGTTTTGCATCACGTGGAGAATCTGCGTTTGTTCTAACTCTTAATTTTCTTGCTTCATCAACCCAGCCCATTAATCTACCGAAGTAGCCTTTTGATAAGTCTGGTAATTCTTTTGCAATATCGCCAACATAGACGTTACCTGTTGAACCATCGATTGATAATACATCGTTTTCACCATATACGTGACCATCGATAGTTAATGTTTTTGCTTCTTCATCAATTAAAGCAGCAGAACATCCTGTAACGCAGCATTTACCCATACCACGAGCGACAACTGCTGCGTGAGAAGTCATACCACCACGCATTGTTAAGATAGCTTCTGAAGCGACCATACCGATAAGGTCTTCTGGAGAAGTTTCGGCTCTTACGAGGATAACTTTTTCACCGTTTTGGTGTCTTAATTCTGCTTCTTCAGCAGTGAATGCAAGTTTACCTGTACCAGCACCTGGGCCTGCAGGTAAGCCTTTTGCAATTGGAGTATGTTTATCTAAATCTGCTTTAACAAAGTTAGGTAATAATAATTTGTCAAATGAAACTGCATCAATTCTTAAGACTGCTTCATCAGTTGAAATTAAACCTTCATCAACCATGTCACAAGCCATCTTTAATGCTGCAGCTGGAGTTCTCTTACCATTACGAGTTTGTAAGAAGTATAATTTACCTTCTTCAACAGTGAATTCCATATCTTGCATATCTCTATAATGAGCTTCCATCTTTTTGATAGTAGTCATGAATTGATCATATACATCTGGCATTCTTCTCTTTAATTCATCGATGTGTAATGGAGTACGAATACCTGCGACAACGTCTTCACCTTGTGCGTTTGGTAAATATTCTGCTGAAACGACTTTTTCACCTGTTGCAGGGTCTCTAGAGAAAGCAACACCTGTACCTGATGTTTCACCTTTGTTACCGAATGCCATTGATTGAACGTTAACTGCAGTTCCCCATGAATAAGGAATTGAGTTCATCATTCTATATACGTTCGCTCTTGGGTTGTCCCATGATCTAAAGACTGCAGTAACAGCTTCGACTAATTGTACATATGGATCAGTTGGGAAATCTTCACCAAATACTGATTTATAATAATCTTTGTATTTTGCGACTAATTCTTTTAATTCATCTGCAGTTACTTCTGTATCTAATTTATAACCTTTAGATTTCTTTAAATCATCGAGCATTTTATCCATATCGGTTCTAGGATGTCCTTTTGCGATATTTGTAAACATTAAGATAAAACGTCTATATGAGTCATAAGCGAATCTAACATTGTTTGTTTCTTTTGCTAAAACTTCGACAGTCTTGTCATTTAAACCTAAATTTAAGATTGTATCCATCATACCTGGCATTGATACTCTTGCACCAGATCTAACTGATACTAATAATGGATTTTTATCTCCACCGAAATTCTTTCCAGAATCTTTTTCTACTTTATGAATTGCATCATAGATTTGTTTAATGACGAATTCAGGTAATTTTTTACCGCTGTCATAATATAAATTACATGCTTCTGTTGTAATTGTGAAGCCTTGTGGAATTGGTACTCCGATATAAGTCATTTCAGCTAAGCCAGCACCTTTACCGCCTAGTAATTCTTTACCCATACCATGAGCATCTTTGAAATGGAAAACATATTGTTTTTCTGTTGGCATATTTATCCTCCCTTAGTTTAATTATTAATATATACAATTATATAAATGTAAGCGCTATTAATAATTTATGCTACGGGTTTATTCTAACACAATAAAAAAAATATGCTAGATTTTTTTGCTTGAAAATATCAAAAAAAGTAGTGTTTTTCACGCAAAAACGCATATTTTATTTTTATAAACTTGTATACAAGATTTAAGAAAATTCTTCGGCAATTTTATAATAGCAAAAAAATCTCGGTGTGTCCATCCTAACTTAACAAATATCTAATAAGTTATTCTATATTTAACATAAATATAAAATAAATTTAAACAAGTGTTATACCTTTTCTTAACACTAGAAATTTAGGAGTAACGTCTAAAAATCTAGTGTTAAGAAATATGTTTAAAGTTAATAAAAAAATCTATTCCCTAAATACTAGGAAATAGACTTAGATTAATATTCTTTTAGTTTACTAACTTCTCCATCAGTTAGTTCGCGGTAATTTCCTTCTTCAATACCTTCAAGAGTTAAGAAAGCAAATGTTTCTCGATGTAAATTAACAACAGTATAACCAAAAATTTCAAACATTCTTTTTACTTGATGATATTTACCTTGGTGAAGAGTAACACGTGCATGATGTTCATCAAGATATTCAAATTTAGAAGGAAGTAATTCTTCTCCATCTAATTTAAGACCGTGTTCAAATTTATCTTTAATTGAAGGATCTAAGACTTTATCAACTTCAACAAAATAGATTTTATCAACATGGTATTTAGGCGATATAAGACGATGAGTTAGTTCTCCATCAGTAGTAAGAATTAACGCTCCTGTTGTATCTTTATCTAATCTACCGACTGGAAAAAGATGAAGATAAGCATATTCTGGAATTAAATCTAAGACAGTATCTTGCTTATAATCTTCTGTTGCAGAGATATAACCTTTAGGTTTATTCATTAAGAAATAATAATTTTCTTTATATTCAATTATTTCATCATCAACTTTAATAATATCAACGGTAGGATCAATTGATTGATCAAACTTAATTTTCTCATTATCATTAACACTTACATAACCTTTTTTTATTAAATCTTTTACTTCTTTTCTTGTTCCAAAACCGTTATTTGAAAGAAATTTATCTAATCTCATTTTCATAAGTTAGTCTCCTTAATTTCCTTTAGTATACATTAGTTTTCATTGATTTTATACTAATAATTAGTATAATTTAATCGAGTGCTTACGTAGGAGGCTAAAAAATGAAATTAATCGTTGGATTAGGTAATCCTGGAAATGAATATAAAAATACTAGACATAATATGGGCTTTTCAGTACTAGAATATATGGAAGAACATAAATTAAAAGAACCTATTTCTAAGGCAGGATATAAAGGCTTATATTTAAAGACTAACTATCTAGGTGAACAAGTAATGTTTTTAAAACCTCAAACATATATGAATTTATCTGGTGAATCAGTTTTAGAAGTAGTTAATTTCTTTAAAATTGATATTAATGATATCTTAGTTATCTATGATGATTTAGATTTAGAACCTGGAAGAATTAGAGTAAGAAGAAATGGTTCTTCTGGTGGACAAAAAGGTATTAAGAGTATCATTGATTTATTAAAGACTCAAGAGATCAAAAGAATTAGAGTTGGTATTGGTAAACGAAAAGAAATTGATATAGCTGATTATGTCTTAGGTAGACCAAGCGCGGAAGATCAAGAAAAGATTAACGAAGCTATTAAGAAAGCGAGTGATGCAATTGATGATTTTATCGTCAATGGATTTGAGCATTGTAACAATCATTTTAATTAGTAATTATGAAAGAGACGATATTTGATATTTTAAAAGATAACAAAACGTTAACCCATCTAGAAAATCTAGATGGCTCTTTTGCGTTATTTGATACATTATCTTGCTCTTTATTACTCGCGAGTTTATATATTAAAAAGCCTCAAAAGATTGCTCTTGTCGCTTCTAATTTATATACTGCTCAACAGATTTATGAACAATTAGTTTCTCTTATTGGAGAAGAAAATACTTTATTCTTCCCTCAAGATGAAGTTGTTCGTCTTGAACAAGTTGCTTCAAGTAAAGAAATGCTTACTCAAAGACTTTATGTCATGGAAAAAGCTTTAAAGAAAGATAACGCAATTCTTATTACTCATGCTGGCGGCGTGACTAGATATTTACCTAAAGAAGAATTGTTCTTAGATAATATCATGTCTTTTAAAGTTGGTGATAAGATTGATATTAAAGAATTATCGTTAAAATTAACTAAGCAAGGTTATACTAAGGTAAATAAGATTGATGCAGGATTAGAATATGCGATAAGAGGAGATATTATCGATATTTCACCTTTAAATTTAGATAATCCAATAAGAATTGATATCTTTGATGATGAGATTGAATCAATTAGATATTTTACAATTGAAAATCAACTTTCTTTTGAAGAGGTAAAAGAAATTTCTATTTATCCTTCCACTGATTTATTACTTACTAAAGAAGAATTAGATTCAGTTGAAAAGAAATTATTAAATGAAGTAGAAGAAGCTAAAAAATCTATTTCTACTAACGCATATCTAGAATTAAAGAGACGTATAGGACAAGAGATTTATGAAATAAAGACTTCCTCTTTTAGTGATAAGTTCTATAAATATTATTCATTAGTGAATAATTCTAATATCAATATTTTAGATTATTTTAAACCTGATTTTACATTTGTTTATTCTTTAGATAAGGTACAAGATTCTTATAATATTTTAGTTGAACAAGCTTTCGCATATTATTCTGAACTTGCTAAAGACGGAAGAGCTTTAACTAGATATAATTTCTTTATGGATTTAGTTCCTGCCCTTAATCATTCAAATAAAATTATTTATTCATATGATAGTTTCTCTAAAAAAGATTTAATTCCTTTTAATATCCGTGCAATACCTGAAGTAGCCTCCAGCGTTTATAAAGCAATTGAAAATATTGATAAATATATCGCCGAAGGTAAAAAAGTTATTGTCTGTTTAACAGGTGATCAATATAAGACTTTTATTGAATATCTTGATAATACTGAACATAGTTATGAAGAGATTAAACCTTCTTTTATTCCTCAAGGGGGATTAGGTATATGTGAATTTAATATCACTGAAGGTTTTGAAATAATTGATGAAAACATCTATTATTTGTCACCTCGAGAAATATTTTCTTTTAAAGTTCATGTTTCTAAATTCTTATCTCGTTATAAGAAAGCAAAGATTATTAAATCTTATGAAGAATTAGAAAAAGGTGACTATGTTGTTCATGAACAATATGGTATTGGGCAATTTGAAGAAATTGTTACTTTAGATTCCTTAGGCACTAAAAAAGATTATTTAAAGATTCAATATGCTGGAGAAGATGTCTTATTTGTTCCAGTTGAAAACTTTAGATTAGTTAGAAAATATGTATCTAAAGAAGGTGCCGTCCCTAAGATTAATAAGATGGGATCTAATGAATGGAAGAAAACAAAAGAAAAGATTAAAAATAGAGTTAATGATCTAGCGAATAGATTAATCGCACTTTATGCTGAAAGAAATTCTACTCCAGGATATGCTTTTAAAAAAGATGATGAATTCCAAGAAGAATTTGAACGTTCTTTCCCTTATACCTTAACTAGTGATCAAGTTCTTGCAGTGGAAGAAATTAAGGCGGATATGGAATCACCTCATCCAATGGATCGTTTATTATGTGGAGATGTTGGTTTTGGTAAAACAGAAGTAGCTTTCCGCGCGGCTTTTAAAGCGATATTATCAGGAACACAAGTTGCTTTACTTTGTCCTACAACTTTACTAGCTCGTCAACATTATGAAAGAGCGATAGAAAGATTTTCTCTATTTGGTGTTAACGTATGTATGTTTTCTCGCTTTGTTCCTTTATCAACTCAAAAGAAACAAATTGAAGAGATTAAAGAAGGCAAAATTCATTTCATCATTGGTACTCATCGTTTATTATCAAAAGATATTGTTATTCCTAATTTAAAACTTCTCATCATCGATGAAGAACAAAGATTTGGAGTTGAACATAAAGAAAAGATTAAAGAGATGGCTAAAGGAATTGATTGTTTAACGTTAAGTGCGACACCAATTCCACGTACTTTACAAATGTCTCTTCTCGGTATGAGAAGTTTATCACAACTTCAAATCGCTCCGATGAATAGAATGCCAATTCAAACTTATGTTTGTCCTTATAATGAAGTTTTAATTAAAGAAGCAATTGAAAAAGAATTATCACGTGGAGGTCAAATTTTCTATCTTCACAATGTGACAAGTAATATTAATTCGGTTGCTAAAAAACTTCAAAATATGGTCAAAGGCTTAAGAGTTGATTTTGTCCATGGTAAAATGGATAAAGATGAAATTGAAGATGTTATGACTAGATTCTATTCTAATGAAATTGATTTACTTGTTTGTACTTCAATTATTGAAACAGGCCTTGATATATCTAACGCGAATACGATCATTATTGAAAATAGCGATCATTTTGGTTTATCTCAACTTTATCAAATTAAAGGCCGGGTTGGTAGATCTAATCGAATCGCTTATGCTTACTTACTTTATGATGATAGTAAGGTTATGACAGATGTAGCGAAGAAACGTTTAAAATCGCTTAAAGATTTTACTGAACTCGGATCTGGTTTTAAGATCGCTCAAAGGGATTTAGCGATTCGTGGTGCGGGTGATATCTTAGGACCAGAACAGGCTGGCTTCATCGATAGCGTAGGTATTGATATGTATATTAAATTGCTCAATGAAGTAATTAAAGAAAAGACAGAAAAGCCTGAAGAGAAAGAAGAAGAAGTAGAAACTACTAATATTAAGATGGGTGGTTATATTCCTTCAAATTATATTAAAGAAGAAGAAAAACTTGATATTTATCAAGAAATTCAATCTTTAAATAAATTACCTCAATTAGAATTATTTAAGACTAAACTTATTGATATCTATGGTAAAGTACCTCAAGAAGTTAACTTACTTTTACAAAAGAGAAAGATTGATATTTTAGCTTCATGTACTTTAATTGATCAATTCTTTGAAGAAAGTGGTAATGCAATTGTTATTTTAACTAAAGATGCTTCTTCAATTAATAAAATTGGTATAGTATTATTTGAAAAGTTAGGTAGTATTGCAAAGAAGGTTCAAGCAACATTTAATAATCGACAAATTAAATTAAGATTATTAAAGAGTTCTACCTTTGTTTCTGATTTAGAAAAATTATTAACAGTTATTAATGAATTAAGTGTAGAACAAACTACACTTATGAACTAGGAGGCTTATGCGTTTAGATAAATATTTAAAAATATCTCGAGTTATTAAAAGAAGAACAATCGCTAAAGATGTTATCGATTTAGGTTTTGTTCGTATTAATGGACGTAATGCCAAACCTTCTAGCGAAGTTAATGTTGGTGATGAAATCGTTCTTACTTTAGGTAATAGAATTTTAACAATTCGAGTAACATCATTAAAATTAGTCTCAAAGAAGACTGATAGTGATGAAATGTATGAAATTATTGATGATAAAACTATCGAATCTCTTTAATTTGAAGTATTAAACTAGATATGTTATTATTTATTAACAAGAAAGGAGAAGTCTATGGAAGCTAAAATAAAAAATAGAATTATTTCACTAGCCAGTGTAGCGATATTTGTCGCGGCAATCTTTGGACTTGCCTTTACTGGTTATAAAGTAATCTCTTTAGTTGAAGAAAATAAGAGATTAATCGCTCAAAGAGATGACATAATAAAAGAGAAAAACGCTCAAGAAGAGATTATTAAAGATAAAGATTATCAAGAAGTATATTCTCGTGATCAAGAAGAAATAAAAGATTCTTCTAATGTTATTAAAACTTATTCTTACAAATAGAATTGAAGGTGGAATTAATTTTTCACCTTTTTAATTTAATTAACGGCTGTTCATTATGAATTTAAGGATATTTGCGATTTATTTTATTAGCAGTATAATTTAATCATAAATGAATTTTAAGGCCATTTTTAAAAATAATAATTATGGTAATCTAATGTTGTTCGGAGGGGAAAATATGGGCAATAAAAATAATAGTAATGAAAAAAGAGTAAGATACGCTAAAGCATATGGCATAAAAGGAAACATTTTATACAATGGAAATATGTATACAACTACATTTGGTAACAAAAATGATAGCGTTATTTGTAAGGTATATGATCCAAAACTAGACATGGTTAAGCCTTATAATAAAGTAGAAGTTAATTTTGATTTAACATCAAATGAACAAGTCTTAAATTTAAAAAAGAGTGAAGCGAAAAAAATTAATATTGATAACTTATTATCGTCTGATCACTCTAAAACTTTTGATCCATTAAAAATTAAAGGCAAATATAATAAAATATTCTTTGATAATGAATATGAAAATGACACTGTTCATACTCAAATTGCTTATAACATCTTAGATATTAATAAAATAACTTCATTGTATTTTTATAATATAGTTTATGTCATTAATAACCTTTCAAGAAATAGCGCTTTAATAGATGATGAAGATATTGTCGGTGCATTCAGTGTTAGAACTAAATTTGAAGACTATAAAGTAAAGTACTGCGGTAATGACAAAGCGAATAATAAAGATATTTCATCTAATTTTATTATGACTTTGTATACGATGATGCAAAATAAAAATGCAATTTATGAAAAAGAAATTGCTTCTATAAAGGCGGATATTAAAAATCAAAAAGGTAAATCTAAATTTAGTGACCTATCTGAAAAAACTCAACACTATATTAATTTAAAAAAAGAAATATTAAATGAAAAATATGCAGAATTAAGAGAAATTAATAAAGATAATCAATATTTCAAAACTCTAGAATTAATTGACGGCGATGAATATAAAAAATCTTTCTTTACTTTTAACAAATACGCAAAATCTTATTATTCATATTATCCAATGTTTGAACCAGAACCTAAATATAATATTAAAGATGATGAATATAAAAATAGCCAAAAAAGTAAAGCTGCAATTAAAAATAACTATAACGTTTTAAGAACTTTATCTTATATTAGACAAGCTATTGGTCATACTAATGGTTCTTCATTTAATAACCTCTTATCAATTGATAAAGATTTACCTGAAGATCTTATTCAATTTATTTATGAAAAGTTTGAAGAAGCATTAGTTGATATTAATAGAGATTTCGCTAAAAATGCAAAAGTAAATTTAAATGTAATTTCTTATTTGAAAGATATTCCTTATGATGACAATCTCTTGAATAAATATTATAGATTTTCTATGTTAAAAGAAAATAAAAATATTGGTATTAATGCAACAAGAGTTAGAGAAGAATTGTATGAAATTTACAGAAATGAAAAAGGTGTTGATTTTTCAAGAACTGAATTTAATTCATATCGACCAAAAATTAATTTAATATATGATTATTTAATATATGAATATTTAAGTGGTAAATCTAACACTTATGTTGAAAAATTAAGAAATACTATAAACGATAATCAAAAAGATGATATCTATAGAGAAATTGCAAGATGTTTTTATAATGATAATGCAAACATGTTGTTTTATAACGGTAATGAACAAGTTAACGCTAATATAAAATATTATCTTTTTGATAAGCAAGGAAAAAAAGATTGTACGGTTCTAGCTTATAATATCAATAATTATGTAACATCAAATCAATTTTCTACATTCTCTAAAGTAATCTACTTTATGTCTTCATTCTTGGAAAAGAAAGAAAAAAATGATTTAATTACAGCTGTAATCAATAAATTCGATAATATTAATTCTTTAAATAAAGTTTATAGAGAACTATCTCATAAAGATGTTGAGTATGGTGATAAATATAAAATATTTAGAAGTGCATCTAAAACCACTGAAGAATTAAGAATTGTTAAAAACTTATCACATATGAATAATAATGATGAAGATAACGCTAAAAAATTATATATAGATGCTTTAAAAAGTTTAGGATGTGAAAATTGTGATGAAGTCTGCGAT
>CAVDMV010000003.1:0-107135 GCA_963610315.1 Acutalibacteraceae bacterium | reverse complement strand
ATTAATGTCAACAACTTTTTTTAGTTTTTAATATTTTTTTGGAGAACATCATCTTCTTGTGCTAGAATTGTTAAGAGGTAATCTATGAAAAAACTAACTTCTTATTTATATTATTATGAAGAAACATATAAAAAAGAATTATCTAGTGATGTTTTCTTAATAAAAGGTCAAGATAATAATTATCTTTTTGATGTTGGCTGTGATAAAGATTTACTTAATGAAATCGATATGAATAAGATTAAATATATCTTTATATCTCATTATCATGAAGATCATATCGGACTAATTCCTTATTTTGATGTTAATAAGTTATATGTATCTAAATATACCTTTAAGAAACTAAATGTTGGTAATGTTATTTCGGATTTTATAGTAGAAGATAATATTCATATCGAAGTTAAAGAAATACCTTCTCCGCATGAAAAAGGCTCTTTAATTGTTATTATTAATAATGAAGTAACTTTAATAGGAGATGCAATATACGAAGCTTCAAGAGGTTATAACGTTTCTAAATTATATAATTTAATAAACGATTTAAAAAAGATTAATACTAAATATTTTATTCTTTCACATAAAGTAAGATTAATTAAAAAAGATGTGTTAATCTTATATCTAGAAGATTTATTATCTCGACAAAAGAAAAATGAAATCTATATTAAGGTAAACAAAGATGAATAAACAAAACGATTATGATTTTATTAAAATTAAAGAGAAGATTTTTAATGTTATTGATGGAGAACTAGATTATATTATTACTCCTTTTTTAAGCTTACCTTATCAGATGGAAATAAATAATATCGTCTCTAAATTTGCGTTAAATATCCATTATTATAATAATGGTGAACGAAAGATTGCTTATATTAGTTATAACGATAATTATGAAGAATATAATCCTATCAAAATCATTCGCATTTTAACTAACGAAGAATTAAAACATAATGAAATAATGGGTGCGATTTTAAATACGGGAATTAAAAGAGAATTAGTAGGAAATATTTACTGCAAAAATAATTTATATCTAGTTGAAATTCATGAAAGAATTCTTCTTTTTATAAAGGATAATTTTACTTATGTTTCTTCTAACAAAATTAATTTAGAAGATTATAGTGGTGAACTACCAAAAGATGAACATAAGATTCAAAATATTATTGTTACATCTATGCGATTAGATAATATCGTTAGTTCTGTTTTCAACGTATCAAGAGAAAAAGCTAAAGAAGCAATTATTAATGAAGAGGTAAGTTATAATTTTGAAACGAAGTTAAAAGTAGATCAAAAAGTATCATTTAATTCATATTTATCAATGCGTAAGAAAGGTAAAGTTATTATTAAAGAAGAAATAAAAAAGACAAGAAAAGATCATCTTGTCTTAAAAATTGAATATTTTAACTAAATTACTTTTTGCTATGGCATTTATTATAATAATTTTGGATATCATCAGGTAGTGAATGAGTGTGAATCATGTTTTTAATTCCTTCTTCATTTTCATCTTTAATCGCGGTCGAATAATAAAAACATTTAAATTCAAGCATATTTAAAGTGTTATTTAATTCTTGAATTTCTTTTTCCACTTGGGCTTTTTGTTTCTTAAATAATTCTAGTCTTTCGACATATGTAGAAGGACCTTTCGCACATAAATCCATAAATCTTTTTATATCTTTAATTTCTAGCCCTGATTTTTTTAGACATTCGATTACTCTTAATTGTTCTATTTCTAGACTAGAAAATATTCTAATATTATTCTTTCTTTCAATATTAGGAAATAAACCTTCTGAATCATAATATCTTATAGTTGAAATAGGTAAGTTAAACATTTTTGAAATATCAGATATACTATATTGTTCCATTAATAATTTCCTCCTAAAGTTAACTTTATCTTTACGCTATTAGTTTATATGATTTATGTATGTTTTGCAATAGGCTTTATAGCCTAATTTCTCGTAATTTTTGACGTTTTTAATACATATATTAAAATTTTGCCATCTTTTCAAAATTCTTATTTTACGATATAATTAAGTCAATTAAGAAATAGGAGTTAATCATATGAAAAAAGGAATTAAAATTGGTCTAATAATCTCTTTATCGCTAGTTGGTACTTTAGCTCTTGGACTAGTAGTTGATGTTGTCGCGATTGTTATTCGTGGACGTAGAATTGGAAACATTGAATTAAATATTTCTAATAACGCAAGTGAAGAAAAAATAAAAGTCGGAACTACTTATAAAATTTCTACTTATAATGTTGGTTTTGGGGCATATTCACAAAATTATACTTTCTTTATGGATGATGGTTATGATCTAAATGGTAATGTTAATTATGGATATTATTCAACCGCGCGAAGTAAAGATGAAGTTCTCTTTAATATTAATGGTGCGATTAATACCATTAAAGATTTAGACGTCGATTTTGCGTTATTTCAAGAATTAGATACTGATTCAACTAGATCATATCATGTCGATGAAAATAAGCTAGTTTGTGATGCATTTACTAATTTTAGTAATATTCATGCTTGTAATTATCATTCAGCATTTTTACCTTATCCACTTTATGATATGCATGGACGTTCTACCGCGGGTATCACCACTTTAAGTAAATATAAAATGCAAGAAGCGCGTAGAGTAGAATTTACTATCGCTTCTGGTTTAAAACAATATACTGAACTCGATCGTTGTTATTCATATTCAACTATTAATGTTAGTAATGGTAAGAAATTATATTTAACGAATGTTCATATGTCCGCGTATGATGAAGGTGGAACAATAAGAACTAAGCAAGTTGCTGAATTGAATGAATTCCTTGAACAAAGAAAGAGTGAAGGTAATTATGTTGTTCTTGGAGGAGATTTCAATCAAGATTTAATTACCTATAATCCAAAATTTTCCTATAATGAATCAACTTCGAGACCTTTTAGTAATCTCACTAAAGCTCCTTCTTGGATTTATAATTTATTTGATGAACAAGGTAATTCTCCATTTACTTCTGGTTATAGCATCGTTTCTAATGATAATCATCCATCAAATAGAAATAACAATGTAGAATGGGGAGATCCTTTAAATTATGTATCAGTTATTGATGGATTTATTATTTCCGATAATGTAGAATTAGTTACTAGCAGGAACGTTACCACAAAAAATGGTAATAAGGGTCTAGAAGGATTTGCTTATTCAGATCATGAACCTGTCTATATGGAGTTTAAATTAAAATAATGAGAAACATACTTTTGATGGATTTAGATAATACAATTCTTGATTTCACTCGTAGTGAAAGAGAAGCTTTAACAAAAGCTTTAGCACATTATAATATCAAGGCTACCGATGAACTTTTAGAAAAGTACGCGCTTATCAATCAAAAGTATTGGACCCTCTTAGAAAAAAAAGAAGTTACTAGAGAAGAAATTCTTTATAAACGTTTTGAAGAATTCTTCCTCACATCATTTTCAACTAAAATTGATGGTCATGAAATAAATGAAATTTATCATAATTACCTAGTTAACTTAGGTTATCCTCTTCCTGAATCTGAAGTTTTCTTAAAGAAAGCTAAAACTTTAGGATATAAAATATTTATCATCTCTAATGGCTCAAAAAACATAAATCCTTCAAGAATAAATGCTTCAGGTTTAAAAGATTATTTTGATGAAGTCTATATCTCAGAAGATCAAGGTTATGATAAACCTGATGTTCGTTTCTTTAATAATTTATTTAAAAAATATCCTTATAAAGAAAAAATGGTTATTATTGGTGATTCTTTATCAAGTGATATTCAATCAGGTATTAATTTAGGTATACCTACAATTTGGTTTAATCAATCTAACAAAACAAGTTCTAAACCAGATTATGAAATAAAGTCACTAAATGAAATTTTTGATATCGTAGTTAAAATTAAATAATTTTAAAAATGATAAAAGAAAAATCTTGTAAGCGTTTACTAAAATTTGTCTATATGCAAAATAAAAAATCTATGATACTATATAGCAAGTAAAAAGGAGACCGCGTATGAATAAGACATCTTCAAAATCAAAGATGACTATTTCTAACGGGGATTTATTCTCTAAATTTTACTATTCAAGTTTTTCCATTCAATAAAAAACGGTTCAACCATTGTCGGTTGACCTTTTTTTTAGGAAAATTTACGGGGGAGGATATAATATGGAAAAGAACTTAGTTCTAGATGTTGAAGAAACACCTAAAAAAGTTTCGCACTGGATTATCTTTGCGATTCAACACATTCTTGCAATGCTCGTTGCTTGTATTACAGTACCTATTCTTACAGGTTTACCAATTGCAGCGACATTAGTATCAGCAGGTCTAGGTACAATTTGTTATTTATTAATTACAAAGATGAAATCACCAGTCTTCTTAAGCTCAAGCTTTGCTTACATTTCACCAATGGCAAGTGCGTTAGCAGTCGGCTTAATTAATAATGCTGGTGGAAGAAACTACTTAGCGTTAATCATTGGTATGGCTCTAGTAGGCTTAGTTTATTGTGTTATTGCTTTACTTGTTAAATTTGTTGGTACTTCTTGGTTAGATAAAGTTTTACCTCCAGTCATTGTTGGTCCAGTCATCATGGTCATCGGTTTAGGCTTATCTAGTTCAGCAGTTAGTAATTTAACTACTTCTAATTCATCATATAATTTAATGGCCATTCTTTGTGGATTAGTCGCTTTATTTGCAACAGCTTTAGCATCTCACTATGGTAAAGGTAAGATGGCAAGCTTAATCCCATTCGTTATTGGTATGGGCAGCGGATATATCTTCGCGGTAGTTGTTACTTTAATTGGATATACTGCATGTGGTAATGAATATTTCAATATTGTTAATTTCACTCCATTAACAAAAATCTTTACTGAATTTGATTTCTCATCAATCTTTAATTACAAGATGTTTGTTCCAGATGATCCAGAATCATTTATGTTCTTAAGATTTGAATCAATTAAGAACTTTGATTGGGCAACAATTGGCGAAGTTATCTTATTATTCGTTCCAGTTTCATTAGTTACAGTTTGTGAACATATCGGTGATCATGAAAACTTAGGTAATATCATTGGTAGAGATTTATTAAATGGTGAACCAGGCTTAAAGAGAACATTAACAGGTGATGGTATCGCAACTGCATTATCAGGTGCTTTATGTGGTGCGGCAAATACTACATATGGCGAAAACGTCGCGGTTATTGGTACAACAGGTATTGCATCAGTTAAAGTAGTTTTCCTTGCAGCATTAATGTCAATTGTCGTTGGTTTCTTCACTCCATTTACAGCATTACTTGAAACAATTCCAGGTTGTGTTACTGGTGGTGTATCATTAATTCTTTATGGATTTATCGCTTCAAGCGGTGTTAAAATGCTCATTCAAGAAAAAGTTGATTTCAATGTATCTAAAAATATCTTTATCGCAAGTGTTATCTTAGTTTCAGGTATCGGCGGTCTATCATTAAAATTTGGTGATGCTTATGATCCAGCAATTACAATTACTTCAACTGCAGTAAGTATGTTACTTGGTATCGCGGTTAACTTAGCTTTAAGAGATCCTAAAGATGTTGTTACTGCTCCAGCAGGAGAAGAAACAAAAGAGGAAGAATAATTGAATAGTTGAAAGCTCATGAAATCGCTTTCAAAAAATTGATATAGACATAAACAATCTTACCAAGTAAACTAAATATGTAATTGGTCGTATAAATTCGATGATTGGTTCGAAAGTCTCTACCTCGCTGCCGTAAATAGCGAGACTACGATATTAATATCTCTATGGGGGAGGATTAATGATTATGGTAGGTGGACTTCGACTATCGGGGGAAATCTTATTTATCGATCTATACTTGGGCATGGAGATGTATGGAAAAAGAATTAAGAATGAAAACTAATAATATCTCTATTAATTCTTTTTGTGTAACAAATCTATATTATTTATAAAATAAGGGCACATAGCCCTTTTTTATGTTCTTTGGGAGGCTTTATGGAAGAAGAAATCTTAGTAATTGATTTTGGTAGTCAATACAACCAACTAATCGCACGTAGAATACGTGATATGGGAGTATTTTCAGAACTAGTTAGTTACGATATTACGATTGAAGAAATTAAAAGTAAGAACGTCAAAGGAATTATCCTTTCCGGCGGACCTAATTCAGTTTATGATCCAAAATCATTTAGATGTAACGATGAAATCTTTTCTTTAGGTGTACCAGTTCTTGGCATTTGCTATGGTATGCAATATATTTCACATCATTTCGGCGGAAGCGTTAAACCTTGTGTTAATAAAGAATACGGGGGAAAAGAATTAAACGTTATTAAGGATTCAATAATCTTTTCTGAAACTAAACAATCTCAAATCGTTTGGATGAGTCATGGAGATGGAGTTTTTGAAGCACCTAAAGGCTTTGAAGTACTTGCAAAAACTACTGATTGTCCAATCGCTAGTATTCAAGATACAACAAGAAATATTTATGCAGTTCAATTCCATCCTGAAGTTAATAACTCAGAATGTGGATTCCAAATTTTAAAGAACTTTGTTGTTAAAGTTTGTAAATGTGCATGTACTTGGAATATGGATACATATATTCAAGAACAAATTAAAGCGATTAAAGAAAAAGTTCAAGATAAGAACGTACTACTTGGTATTTCCGGCGGAGTAGATTCAACTGTCGCGGCAGTACTTATTTCAAAAGCGATCGGTTCACAATTAAAATGTATGTTTATTGACCATGGCCTACTTAGAAAAGACGAAGCTAAAATTGTCATGGAAAGATTTAAGAAATTCGGCATTGATGTAGTAAAAATCGATGCGAGTGAATTATTCTTAGGCTTATTAAAAGATGTTAGAGAACCTGAAAAGAAGAGAAAAATCATTGGTAATACATTCGTTAAAGTATTCGATGAAGAATCAGCAAAAATCGGTGATTATTCTTTCTTAGCGCAAGGAACTTTATATACTGATGTCATTGAATCAGGAACAAAAACGGCTCAAACAATTAAATCACATCACAATGTCGGTGGTCTTCCTAAAGATATGAAATTCCAACTTCTCGAACCATTAAATAAATTATTTAAGGATGAAGTTAGAAGACTTGGTAAAGCATTAGGAATTGATGATGAACTCGTCAATAGACAACCTTTTCCAGGACCTGGTTTAGCAATTAGAATTATTGGTGATATCACTGAAGATAAACTTGAAATTGTTAGAGATAGTGACGCAATCTTAAGAGAAGAATTTAAGAAAGCTGGATTAGATAAATCAGTATGGCAATATTTTACTGTTTTACTTGATAATAAATCAGTTGGGGTTATGGGCGATCAAAGATCATATTCTTATTCAGTCGCGATTCGTGCCGTAACTTCTATTGATGGAATGACGGCTGACTGGGCAAAAATTCCTTATGATGTCTTAGATGTCGTTTCTAGACGAATTGTTAATGAAGTACATAATGTTAACCGTGTACTTTATGATGTAACTAGTAAACCACCTGCGACAATTGAATTTGAATAGATTTTAATAAATTTTTTAGCCATCTAGTGAATAAAACTAGATGGCTTTTTTAAGAAAAATAAGATAAATAGATATTTAAAACATATATTATTGAAAAGAAGAGACTTTTACTTTAGACTAACTAATAAATAGGTGAAAAATATGACTAGAAATGAAGAATTAATAAAAATTAGAGATGAAGAAAAAAGAATTTACTTACTCCATGAGAAGAAAAGTAAATTCTTAGCTTTATTTTATATTTTAGGATATGTGATAGGTATTATTTTATTTTTTGTTGTAGCCGGAATATATTCAGATTCAAAACCTAGAGATACAACATATATTATCTTATTTACTATATCTATGGTTTTATTAGGCGTTTCAACTGTTTTATTAGCGATTTGGATCTATCATTTTGTTAATATTAAAATTCATAAAAGAAAGATGGATGAAGCAAGTTACGAGCTTACTCATCGCGTCATGAATCATATTGATAACTAAAAAGCTTGGCGAGAGCCAAGCTTTATTCTTAATCTAATTTTGTACCACAACTTTGGCAAACATCTACTCCAGGAGTATTTGTGCAGCCGCATTTAGGACATTTTTTCGCGTTGATTGTTTTATTCGCAAGATCATTTCCTTCAGCGATATTACCATCTGTTGCTTTTAATGCAGAAGCAATCCATAAATGATAAATACCTAGGACGACTAAGAATCCTCCAAGTAAAACTAATAATACTCCAACAACGGTAACGATAATCGCGGAAACTAATTGATTTTCTTGACCGAATTTACTAATTCCTGCAATTAATGTAAATACTGATCCGACTAGTGAACCAATACCAAGAACAAGAATTACCGCGGCAATAATAGCGTATATTTTTTTATTTCTTTTTACTTTATTCATTTTAAATCCCCTTTCTATTCTGATTTCATAATGAAGAATACAACAAGTGCAATGAGTACTAATACAACAAATACAACAAGAGCGACTTTTAATTTAGAAATAGGTAATCCTTTACCAACTTTACCAGTTTGACCATTCATTAAAGCTGTATATCTTTTTTCTTTATATAAGAATGAAACATAATAAAGAGGTAATAATTGATAATTATATTTTTCGTTTGAATAATGTGTATCAACAAATAATGAAGTGACGGTACCAGAATATTTACTTGAAATACCTGATTTAATATCACTTCCAACTCTACTTTCTGCGACAGAATGACAATCTTTAATAGTATCAACGTATTGTTCTACATAATATCCTCTTAAGAAATCATTGTTATAAGCATATGATTCATGAAGATTATATGGAGTAATCGATGATAATTGTTCGTTATTAATTTGTGTTGATGATTCAACTAATAAGTTACAATAATCATAATCATAAGTTCCAGAGATTGGTCTAGTTTCATAAACTGTTTTATAACCATCTTTAGTTTTGACTTGTTTAGATACTTGAACAGTACCGTGATAAGTAGATCTAGTTTCTCCATCAAATGAGAAAGCAGGAATATAGATGCCTTTAATATCAGCATCTTTGAATTCTTTTTTTAATTTATGAGGGACAAAGAACTTACCTTTAATCTTTGATTTAAATTTGATTTTTGCATCTTCTTGATCAAAAGCAAATGGAACGACGCAGTCAGGTTTTAAACCTGGAACTTCATCAGTTTCAACGATATATTTAGAACCGCAGTAAGGACATTCTTGTGTGATAGCTAAACCATTAATCATGATATTAGCCCCACATGAAGAACATTTTACTAACTTAGATTCATTAGCCCATTCTTTAGTAGAGATACTTTGTTCTTCTAAATTTAAATCATGTTTATCATTGTTTAAAACTTGATCAAATTCATAAGTGTTACCACATGAACAACATTTTAATTTTTTTGTTTTAGGATCAAAACTTAATTCCGAAGCACAAGTAGGACATTTTTTATCACTAGAAGCAAGTTCTTTTGTTACTACTTCTTCATTTTCCATTATTGTTTTTCTCCACATTCAGGACAGAATTTTGCGCCTTCTTGTAATTTAGCTCCGCAGTTAGAACAGAATTTAGCTACTGGCATTTTTTCACCACATTCTGGGCAGAATTTACTTGTTGAAGGAACATCTGCACCACATTGTGGACATTTCTTAGTTGCAGTTGAAGTTGGTGCTTCTTTTGGTTTATTTTGTGCGCTTGATAAAGCTGAACCAAACATTGCTCCGATATTTGCTCCTGCGCCGAT
Source organism: Acutalibacteraceae bacterium (assembly GCA_963610315.1). Taxonomy (GTDB): domain Bacteria; phylum Bacillota_I; class Bacilli_A; order RFN20; family CAG-449; genus UBA3210. Next base: position 97,437 of record CAVDMV010000003.1, on the reverse strand, counting down.
ACCAACACCTAAGCCAGCCATATTGTTTCCATTAGGATTCTTTGCTGCTTCTTCCATTGCATTTGCAGCTTTGTATTGAGCGTAAGTACCCATCTTATCTTCAAGAACACCAAGTTTTGTTCTTTCGTCGAGAGCTTTTTCAACTTCTTCTGGAAGAGAAATATTTTCAATGACTAATGTGCATAATTCAAGACCGAATTTTTCAAATTCTTCTTGGTTCTTCGCTAAAATTGTTGTTGAGAATTCTTTGTAATTTGCTGCTAAATCGAGAGCAGAAATTTTACTTTCAGCGATTGCATCAGAGAAACCTTGAACGATGACTGGTTTCATTTGTTCTGCTACATCACTTGCTTTATAGATAGAATTTGTACCAAACATTTCTTCCATAAAGACTTTTGCGTTTTTAACTTTGAAAGAGTAGACACCGAACGCTCTTAATCTAACGTTACCGAAGTCGTTATCTCTCATCATGATTGGATTTTGAGTTCCCCATTTTAAACCAGTGATTTGTTTTGTATTAATGAAATATACTTCTGCTTTAATAGGTGAATCAAAACCTGTAGGTAAACTTAATAATTTAGTTAAGAAAGGAATGTTTTCAGTTGCTAATTTATATGTACCTGGTGCAAAGACATCACAAACTTGACCTTTATGAACAAATAATGCTATTTGAGATGGTCTAACTACTAATGTAGAAGAGTTCATAATCTCATCACGATCTTTAAGTTGATATTTGTTAACTAAAACGTCTTTTGATTCGTCTTCAAATTCAATAACTTTTAATAATTGTTTTTTGTTAAATAATCCCATAGTTAATCCTCCTTGGAAATACAAACTAATTATATAATATTAAGAAATAAAATGAAATATATTATTTTTTTAAAATAATAAGAGAGTATTTTTTATTTATTGTTTTTTAACCGACTTCTTCTTATAATATTTGAGAAATGGAGGAAAGTTATGCGCATTGGATTAGATATTGGATCAACAACTATTAAATGTGTCGTATTAAATGATGAAGGTAAATTAATTTATTCTTCATATACTCGTCATTATTCCCATATTAAAGAAAATTTATTAAAAGTAATTAAGGAATTAAAAGATAAAAATATCATATTAGATGAAAATGTATTCATCGGTATGAGTGGCTCCGCGGGAATGGGAATCGCTCAAAGCTTAAATATTGATTTCGTACAAGAAGTTTATGCAACTAGAATTGCTGCCACAACTTATTTAAAAGATACTGATTGTATTATTGAACTTGGAGGAGAAGATGCAAAGATTCTCTTTTTAAATCACGGTTTAGAAGTAAGAATGAACGGTACTTGTGCCGGAGGAACTGGTGCATTTATTGACCAAATGGCAACATTATTAAATGTTTCTATTGATGAGATGAACAAACTATCTAGTAAAGCTAATAAAACATATACAATTGCTTCTAGATGTGGAGTTTTCGCGAAAACTGATATTCAAGCTCTTTTAAATCAAGGTGCATCTAAAGAAGATGTTGCAAGATCTATTTTTAAATCAGTTGTTAATCAAACTATTGGAGGACTTGCACAAGGTAGAGAAATTAAAGGTAATATCGTTTATTTAGGTGGACCATTAACATTTATTGAAGAACTTAGGAATTCCTTTGATGAATCATTAGAATTAAAAGGTACTTGTCCAGAAAATTCTTTATTTTATGTTGCATTAGGATCAGCTTTATGCGCGAGTAAAAAATATAAATTAGATGATGTATTATTACTTTTTGAAGAATCTAAAGCAAGCGGAAATTATGCATTTAACGAGCCTTTATTTAACTCAGAAGAAGAACTAGAAGCATTTAGAAAAAGACATGCTCTTGCTAAAGTCGATATTCTTCCATTAGAAGGCTATAAAGATAATTTATATTTAGGTGTTGATTCAGGATCAACTACTTTAAAAGTTGTTTTAATCGATGATAATGAAAATATTCGTTATACAAAATATTTACCTAACCAAGGTAAACCATTAATCGTTTTTAAAGATATTTTAAAAGAGATTTATGAGATTAATCCTGATACTAAAATTAAAGGTGCTTGTTCAACAGGCTATGGCGAAGATTTAATTAAAAATGCCTTTTCTTTAGACTATGGTATTGTTGAAACGATGGCTCATTTTAAAGCTGCAAAACACTTTAATAACAATGTTGATTTTATTATCGACATTGGGGGACAAGATATTAAATGCTTCAAAATTGAAAATGGAGTTATCTCTAACATCTTCTTAAACGAAGCTTGTTCTTCCGGATGTGGATCTTTCTTACAAACATTTTCTAATGCTTTAGGCTATAACATTGAAGAATTCTCTAAGCTTGGTTTACTCGCTAAAAAGCCAGTAGATTTAGGCTCAAGATGTACAGTCTTTATGAACTCTAGCGTTAAACAAGCACAAAAAGATGGCGCGACTATTGATAATATTTCTGCAGGGTTATCGATGTCTGTAGTTAAAAATGCAATCTATAAGGTTATTAGAGTCGCAGATCCTAGTGAACTAGGTAAAAACATTGTTGTTCAAGGCGGTACTTTCTATAATGAAGCGGTTTTAAGGGCCTTTGAAAAAGAATTAAATCTAAATGTTACTCGTCCTAATATTGCTGGCCTTGCTGGAGCTTATGGTTCTGCTTTACAAGCGAAAGAATTAAAATTAGAAAAATCAAGTATCATTTCTCTTGACGAAATTAATTCATTTACTTTTAAAACAGTTTCTTTTAACTGTAATGGCTGTAATAACCATTGTGCATTAACAATGAATACATTTAATAATGGAAGTAAATTTATCTCTGGTAATAAATGTGAAAAACCTATTACTAAGAAATCTCAATCTGATGAATATAATCTTTATAAAATTATTCAAAATAAATTAATGTCTTATGAACCTAAAGCTGGTAAAAGAGGCAAAATTGCTTTACCTTTAGTTTTAAATAATTATGAATTATTACCTTTCTGGTATACCTTCTTTACTGAATTAGGTTTTGAAGTTCATAATTCAGGATTTTCTTCACCTAGTTTATATCATAAAGGACAACATACAATTCCATCTGATACGGCTTGTTACCCAGCTAAATTAGTTCATGGACATATCGAAAAATTAATTGACGATGGTTATAAAGTAATCTTCTATCCATGTATGTCATATAACATTGATGAAGGTATTTCTCAAAACCATTACAATTGTCCAATTGTCGCTTATTATCCTGAAACTATTATTAATAATGTTGAAAAATTAAAAGATATTAACTTTATTAGAGACTATTTATCTTTACATGATAAAAAACAATTTAATAAGAAGATTCTTGAAATCTTAAATTATCGTATTGGTGGATTTTCTAAAAAAGAGATTCAACAAGCTTCAAAAAAAGCATATGAAGAATACGATAATTATTTAAAATATATCCGTGAACAAGGCCAAATCATTATTTCAAAAGCAAGAAAAGAAGAAAAAAGAATCTTTGTTCTTGCTGGTAGACCATATCACGTAGATCCAGAAGTAAACCATGGTATTGATAAACTAATCTTAGGTTTTAATTGTGCGGTTATTACTGAAGATAGTATTTCTCACTTAAATAAGAAATTTGCAACTAACGTTTTAAATCAATGGACATATCACGCACGATTATATTCTGCAGCAAAATTTGCTTCAGATAATGAAGATGTAAACCTTATTCAACTTGTATCATTTGGCTGCGGACTAGATGCAATTACAACTGATGAAACAAAGAAATTACTTGAATCAAATGGCAAAATATATACCCAAATTAAGATTGATGAAATCACTAATTTAGGCGCGGTAAAGATTAGAATTAGATCATTACTCGCCGCATTAGAAGGAAAGGAGAGAGAAAAAAATGGAAAATAAAAAAGATTATATTTTAGATTATCCTAAGTTCACTCCTGAAATGAAAAAAACTCATACTATTTTAGTTCCTTCCTTCCTTGATTCTCATATGGATATAATCGCTGGGGCGATTGAAAAGATGGGTTTTAAAGCAAAAATCCTTCAAAATAAAGAAACTATCTTAGTTAAAGAAGGACTAAAATACGTTCATAACGATACTTGTTATCCTGCAACATGTGTTATCGGTCAATTTATCGACGCTTTAAAACATGAAGATGATGTTCATCATGTCGCGTTAGTTCTCACTCAAACTGGTGGAGGATGTCGAGCGACTAACTACGTACCATTACTTAGAAAAGCATTAGAAAATGCTGGCTTTGGCTTTGTTCCAGTTATTACCTTAAATCTTGGAGATTTATCTAAATCAGAGGGTATTGATATTACATTACCTTTCTTAATGAATCTACTTGCTGCGGTTACTTATGGTGATACCATTATGTATTTACATAATAAAACTAGATCATATGAAACGAAAAAAGGTAGTTCTGATGAATTAGTAGTAAAATGGAATAATTATTTACGAAATGAACTTAGAAATGGAAGAGGATCTTCTTTACATCAAATTAAGAAGAACTTAAAAGCTATCGTTAACGATTTTGCTTCTTTACCTATTGAAATTACACCTAAACCAAAAGTTGGTATTGTTGGAGAAATTTATGTTAAATATGCTTCAATCGGTAATAATAACCTTGAACAATTCTTAATTTCTGAAGGGGCGGAAATCTGCGTTCCTGGTGTATTTGGCTTCTTATTATATTGCTTTGCGAATGGTGAATATGATCATCGATATTATGGAACTAAATTATCTAAGAAAATCTATAATACCTTCTTATTAAAATTTATTACTCATTATGAAACATTAATGATTAAATCAATTAAGAAATATTCTTCCTTTACTCCAATGAAACCATTTAAAGAAACGAGAAAAGAATCCTTAGGTGTTATTAAACATGGGGCTAAAATGGGTGAAGGATGGTTACTTTCCGCGGAAATGAAAGAACTAATTAAAGAAGGTTATCCTAATATTGTCTGCGCTCAACCATTTGGTTGTTTACCAAATCATGTCTGCGGTAAAGGCGTTATGAATAAATTAAAGTCATTGTATCCAGAAACTAATATTACTCCAATTGATTATGATTCATCGGCAAGTAAAGTTAACCAAGAAAATAGAATTAAATTAATGCTTGCGCTTGCAAGAGAAAATATAGGTAAAGAAAATGGAAAAGACTAATGTTTCTCGCTTATTAGATGCAGCAAAAATTGAATATGAGATGCATACTTATAGTAATTCTATCACTAATGGAGAAGAAGTTGCGAAAACTTTATCTCAAGACGTAGAACAAGTATTTAAAACATTAGTGACAAAAGCTAATGATAAAAATTATTATGTCTTTTGTATTCCAGTCAATCATTCGTTAGATTTAAAGAAGGCAGCAAAAGCAGTTGGAGTTAAATCGATTGAAATGATTCATCAAAAAGAACTTCTTCCATTAACTGGTTATATTCATGGAGGATGTTCTCCTATTGGAATGAAAAAGAAATTTAAAACGATTATTAATGATACTGCTATTTTATTTGATACAATATGCGTTTCGGCGGGAAAAGTAGGTTATCAAATTGAAATTGAACCTAATACTCTAGCTAAATACGTAGAAGCAGAATTTATTGATATTATTAATTAAAAGGAGACTAGCAATGATTGAATTTAATTATGATTTATTTAAAAAGATATCTAAAGATGTCTTTACTTGTGATTCACCTACAGGATTTACTTCTAATGCGGTAAAACTAGTAGAAAATTATATTAAAGATTTAGGTTATGATTATAAGATTTTAAATAACGGGGCATTAGAAGTTTCTATTCAAGGTAAAGATAATTCTAAAACTGTCGCGACAAGTGCACATCTAGATACATTAGGCCTCATGGTTCGTTCTATTAAAGCAAACGGTACATTAGCTTTAACAGTTCTTGGAGGACCTTCAACTCCAACTTTAGATGGTGAATACTGTAAAATCTATACTAGAGATAATAAGGTTTATACTGGAACTATTCTTTCTACTTCTCCTGCCGTTCACGTCTATCCTGATGCAAAAACTAAAGCTAGAGATATTGATAACCTTGAAGTTAGATTAGATGAAAAAGTATTTTCTAAAGCGGATGTAGAAAAACTAGGTATTCAAAACGGCGATATCGTATGTTACGATCCTAAATTTGAAATCACTGAATCAGGATTCTTAAAAACTAGATTTATTGATGATAAAGCCTCAGTAGTTATTTTATTAATGCTCTTAACATACATGAAAGAACATAACGTAACTCCTAAATACAATACAAAAATGTATTTTGTTGTCTATGAAGAAGTAGGTCATGGCGCGAGTGCAGTAAGTGAAGAAATTTCTGAATTTGTCACGCTTGATATGGGCTGTATTGGCCTAGATTTAGCAGGAAACGAATATTCTTGTTCTATATGCGCGAAAGATGCGAGTGGACCATATGATTATGAATTAACCACTAGATTAATTAACTTAGCAAAAGAAAACAATATTAAATATACCGTTGATATCTTCCCATTCTATAGTAGCGATGTTTCAGCCGCTTCTAGAGCTGGTAGAGACTTTAAAGGCGCATTAATCGGTACTGGCGTACACGCTTCCCATGGCATGGAAAGAACACACATTGAAGGTATTAAAAATACCTTAGATTTAATCTATTTATACTTAATTTAATAAAGGCGAAAGCCTTTTATGCAATCATAGTTTAATGGTAGAACTGATGCTTCCCAAGCTTCTAACGCGGGTTCGATTCCCGTTGATTGCTCCAGTAGCTTATTTGGTTTGATTGTAACAAATCAAGCCTATTTATTTGCTAACAAAAAAGACTATTCACTAAAATGAATAATCTTTCTTATCTTCATTTTCTAAAATATGAATTAAAGGATAACCATTTTTAGATATAGTTTTTTCAATTTTAACTTGATAAACATTTAATAAGTTTTCTTCAGTAATAACTTCTATTGGTGAGCCGACTTTATATATTTGGCCTTTCTTTAACAAGCATATTTTATCTGAATATCTACTTGCTAGATTAATAGAATGTAAAACTAATAAGCAAGCAATATTTTTCTTTTTAACATAACTTTGTATTAATGATAATACTTCAATTTCATTATAGACATCTAAGTTCGCGGTAGGCTCATCTAGAATTAATATTTTAGGATTCTTTGAAATTATTTGAGCGATAGAAACAATTTTTCTTTGTCCACCTGATAAAGAAGAGAATTTTTTATTCGCAATATTAGATAATCCAAATTGTTGAATGATTGAGGAAGTATGTTCAAGCTGTTCTTTACTAATTTTAATACCTAAGTTATCAATATTACCTAATAGAACTACTTCAAAGACAGTTAAAGAAGATAATTTTGAATTCTCTTGAGGTAAATAGCCAAAGATATTACTTCTTTCATTTAAAGAGATTTCACTTAAATCTTTATTATCTAAATAGATTTTACCTTCTTTTTTTATCGAAGAAGTTAGTAATTTAATAAGAGTAGTTTTACCAGCTCCATTAGGACCTAATATAGTAGTTATTTCTCCATCTTTTAATTCTAAAGAAACACCATTTAATGTATTCTCATTTGATTTAGGATAAGCATAATAAATATTTTCAATTTTTAATGACATATTAATCTTTCTCCTTTATTAATACTGCAAAGAAAAATGGAACACCAATTAATGATGTAATAATACCAATTGGGAAAATAGATCCAGGCATAATAATTTTAGAAATAATATCTGATATTAAAAGGATAAAGGCTCCAATTAACCCTGAAAGAGGTAAATAGAAACGATGATCATCGCCAGTTATTAATCGAGCAATATGAGGACTTGCAATACCAATAAAACCAATAGGACCAGTAAAACAAACTGATAACGCTGATAAAATTGAAATGAGAACAAATGATTCTAGTTTTAATTTAGAAGTTTGAATACCTAAGCTTTCAGCTTTCATATCACCTAAAGAAAGAGTAGTGTACTTCCAAGAATTTCTTAATAATAAAGGAAAAATAATCGCAAAAGCAACTAATAAAATTAAGACCTTTTGGTAATCTACCTTTTGTAAAGAACCAAATTCCCAGAAGACAATGCTTTGATTTTGATCTTCACTAGCAAAATATTGAACAAATGATTGTAAAGCTTTGAAAAAGAAAAGTAAGGCAATACCTAATAATGTCATAGTATGCGTTGATATTTTCTTAAATCTACCAATGATAAAGATGGTTAAAGAAATGAACATAGCAAATACGAAAGCTAAGCCGGCAATAACAAAGTCGTTACCGGAAAAAAGGATAGCGATAGTCGCGCCAAATGAAGCGCCGGCACCAATTCCTAAAGTATAAGGTGAAGCAAGTGGATTATGAAGAATAGTTTGCATAACTGAACCACTTGTACCTAATGATAAACCAATTAAAATAGCCATTAAAGCGATAGGAATACGTAGTTCTCGCACAATTAAAACAATATTTGAAGATACGCTTCCGGGAGAAAATATCGCACATAAAGTTTCAAAAATTGTAAGATTTGCGCTTCCAACAAAGATATCGACAAAAAATAATAAGATAACTAATATTGTAACAACAACTAAAGAACTAATTTTAATGAGGTTCTTTTTTAGATAATCAGAAATAATATAATTATTCATAGATGGACCTATAATTCAACGGTGAAACAACCTTCTATTTCAAAAGGCATATATTTTGAGAAAAATTCTTTTAAATCCTTCATAGGATCTAAATCACCGAAAATAGTTGGTTGAATCTTCTTCGCTAAAAATTCAACTCCAGCAAAATCAAATATATGGCGAGATAAGTCATGATATACCGCGGATAAATTACGATTTTTAACGGCATTAATATCTTTCCATTCGCTTCTTTCTAAATATGAAGCTAAATTAATTTTTGCTTTTTCTTCATCTTGGTTATAACCTAAAACAACATTATCTTGTAAACCTGATTGTAATGTACCTGTTAAAATGATGACATCAGGATTATATTTAATGATAGCTTCTTTAGCCATATCAACACTTGTTGCGTCAGTAAGGTTATAAGCAATATTATTACCACCGACTTGTTGAATTAATGATCCCCACATCTTATTTGACCAAGTGTTACCATATGTATCTTTGCCTTTAGAAAATTCCATATAAACATTAGGTTTATCTTCCTCTTTAATAGTTTTTGCTTTTTCAAAAATCGGTGAAACCTTACTTTCATAAAAAGAAGAGATTTCATTAGCTCTATCTTCTCTATTTAATAATTTACCTAATATTGAATTAGAATTTTTTATTGATTCAATAGTATCTGTATGATAATCGACAAATACAACTGGTATATTAGCTTTTTCTAATAATGATAATTGAGGCTCTAAATAAGAATAATCTGCGCTTAAAGAAGAAATAACTACATCAGGATTCAAAGCTAAGATAGATTCAGCATTTAAACTCGCTCCATAACCAATATCAGGTATACTAACTAATGAAGGATAAGCTTTTGTATAAGCTTCATAAGCATCATTTCTTCTACCATTTAAATAAGAATGTGACCAACCAACTAATTTTGTATCGGCATTATCACCATAGATAGCAAAGTATTCTTCAATGTTAAATGTTACACAAATTTTGTTAACTTCTTTTTTTACTTGTATAGATCTATCTTTTGCATCTACTATTGTTTGATATTCGATTCCTTCATTACTATTACTATTATTTGAACAAGAAAATAATGTAGTAGTTGCTAATAAAGAAATAAGTAATAAATTAATGTGTTTCATGAAAATACCTCTCTAGTAATGAACAAATTATAACATAATGTATAATAATTAAAAGAATTTTATGAACAATTATATCAAAAGTGTATTATAAATATATGAAAAAATACATTATTGTATAAAAAAATAATATTTGTTATAATATTTTTTGTCTAAAGAGAAAGGAGATGTATTATATATAGATTAATATATAGTACAAGATTTTATATGAATATTTCAGAAGAAGTAATTTCAGGATTAAAAAAGATTGCAAAAAACAAAGATGTAACAATGGACAGCACAATTAAAGAATTAGGACTAGATTCCCTTGATGTAGTTGATGTTTTATTAGAAATGGAAGAAAAATATAACATTGAATTTAGTAACGAAGAAATGTTATCTTTCAAATATGTTAAAGATATTGTTGAAGCAATTTCAAAAAAAATGAATTAATTTTAAAAAAACTCTTGCAAACAGCCGATTGCTATGGTAATATCTTACTTGCTTGAAGCAATCCAAAGCTTTGGCAAAGTGCCTATCTAGCTCAGTCGGTAGAGCAATCGGCTGTTAACCGATCGGTCGTGGGTTCGAGTCCCTCGATAGGCGCCATCCTCTGGCCTATTGGAGAAGAGGCTTAACTCACATGCCTTTCACGCATGCATTCATGGGTTCGAATCCCGTATAGGTCACCAATTTGGAAATATGAGCACTGTAATAGGTGCTTTTTTTGTTCTATAAGGATTCGAACACCGTGAATGACGAGTTAAGCCTCTTCTAATCCAATAGGTGAGGATGGGACTATCTCCGCTCGAACCCCGACCGATCGGTTAAATAAAAATAAAATTATTTAGGATTTTTCTTTAAAACCTCAAAAGATATATTTAGGAGGTTAAAAAACATGCCAAATATCGGAGAAAAAAATGAATTCGACATTATAGATGTTCTAAATAATAAAAAATATAAGGATTTAAGCCCTTTATGGAAAGAAAATATTAAGAGGATGTTTTCTTTTGTTGAAGATAATGACTTAATAAAAGCTTATTCTTTTGATGATCGAAGAGCTAAACCAGATATAACAATTAAAGTTCGTAAATCAAGAATTAATGTTTCAATTAAGTCAGGAAGTAATCCATCTATTCACCAAGAATATTTTTATGATTTCTTTCAATTCTTAAAGAAAATAGGTGTTAGTAGTAGAACTCGGCACATTATTTCTTTCTATCATTTTGGGGCTTCAAAAAAATTAGGTAACAATGGTGAACCATTAACAAAAGATGAAATAATTGAAAAATATAGTGAATATATTATTCAAGCTAACGAAGAATTAAATTCTAATAAAGAAATTATTAAAAAAATTGTTTATCATACTGTTATTGCAGGCAATAACCCAGAACGTGAACCAATGGATTATTTTTATTATGGTAATCCAGAAAAAGGCTTCTTATTAGATACTGATCAAATTTATGACATGATTTTAAAAGAAGAAAAACCAAATAATAAAAATATTCATTTTGGAGGACTTATTTATCAACCATCAGGCCGTAAACTTAATAGTAGGGATAGAAATTATTCTAAAATTAAATGGCCTGTCTTAAGCATTAAATTTTATGATAATGATATTCTAAAATAATATGATTTTGCTTTAATATTGCCTTTTAAAAGAATATTTAGATAATCTTTATAACCTTAAATAACGATTAAAATATCAATTTATTTACTTAATAAAATTATAGGTTATATTTTAAAAATAATTTGGTATAATAGAGGTATATTTTTAAGGAGGAATTTTATGGCAACACCACACAACAGTGCATCTTTAGGTGATTTCGCAGAAACAGTTTTATTACCAGGAGATCCACTTAGAGCAAAATTTATTGCAGAAACATTTTTAGAAGATGCAAAACTTGTAAATGGAGTTAGAAATGCATTAGCTTATACAGGATATTATAAAGGAAAGAAAGTATCAGTTATGGGATCTGGTATGGGTATGCCTTCTATTGGTATTTATTGCTATGAATTATATGCTTTTTACGGCGTAAAAAATATCATTAGAATTGGTAGCTGCGGAGCATATGTTCCAGAATGTAAATTATACGATTTAATTTTAGCGCAAGGAGCTTGTACAAATTCTAATTGGTCACATCAATATGGCTTACCAGGTACATTCTCTGCGATTGCTGACTTTGATTTATTAAAGAAAGCATACGACGTATGCCAAGAAAAGAAATTTCCAGCCCATGTAGGAAATATTTTATCAAGTGACATTTTCTATAACGATCAACCAGAAGTATGGAAAAAATGGGCTAAAATGGGCTGTATGGCGGTTGAAATGGAATCTTATGCATTATATTCAACTGCAGCTTATTTAGGCAAAAAAGCGCTTTGTATTTTAACAGTTTCCGATTCATTTACTTCTAAAGAAGAAACAACTGCTGAAGAAAGACAAACATCTTTCAAACAAATGATGGAAGTAGCTTTAGAAATTGCATAATAGGTATTAATTTATGTTAGTTGGCGCAATTTGTTTTGTAACTGTTTTCGTTGTAATTTCATTGCTTGTTTTACTCTTGCCTGTTATAAAAGAACATCAAGATGACAAGCAATTCTTTAAACGTGTCTACGATTACACTTATCAAATTGCTAAAGATAAAGACTTATATTTAATTAATAACATTGAAATAGAAATTGATACAAAAACAATTCATTTTAATCACATATTATTTGGTAACAAATATATTTACTGTATATCTAATTTATCATTAAGAGGTGGTTTATCTGGTAAATTTGCGGATGATCAATGGTTCAAATATGATGAAAAAAATACTAGAGCAGTTGGTAAAAATCCAATGCTTCTTCATAAAGCTAGACTAGATTATTTAATCAGTGCATTAAATGTTAAAGAAGAAGATTTATTTGTAGGCATCTGCGTATGTAATGATTCTTGCTTAATTGATGATATTGAAGGAATGCCAAAGAATTTAGCTATTATCAATGAAAGTGAATTATATGGATTTGTTGATGAAAAAGAAAAAGAAAATATCGCATCAATTGATCAATTACAATTAGATGGATTAGTTCATCTAATATATCAAAAAAATCAAATGAACAAACAAAAAAATAGTTTCGTGAGATGAAGCGAAACTATTTTTTATTACTTATTTTTATTTATTTTCTTTTTTTAATGAAATAAGCTTTTCAATTCTCTTATCATCAATTGTTGGCATACCAGCAGTTGATTGAGCAATTTGTTTTGAAGAGATTAATCCAACGTTTAAATTTAATAATATTTCAATGTTTGACCAAGATGAGACACCAGTTGCGATAATTTTTCCTTTATAAGTAGAAATTCTATTGACCATATCGCTAAAGAAAGCAAGATATTGACCAGTGAAACTGCTGTCGAATGTAGTTTCTCTTAATATGAAATAAGGGAAAATCTTCATTAATTCAGCGCTTAATGTTAATGTTGTAGAAGTAATTTCTAATGCAAAATTAATTCCTGATGTTTCTAATTCTTGTAATTTAGTTATTAGATCATCATTTACATCATAATCTTTTAATACAAAGATTGTTTGAGCTTTTTTTGCAGATTGATTACTTGCAATAATATCTTTTATGTAATTGCAACAATCTGGTTTTATATCAAACAAGATATATTGATTTGTTCTTGGTGCATGCCCAATAAACAATGAATGTGCGTTACGATAAAATACGGATTCTAATTCGAATGTATAATTATTATCAAGGGCGATAGTTTGTAATTCTTCAAAGGACTTAATTTTATCGGATATGACATTGAAATTAATATCATAACCAAATACTTGTCCTTTTGTATTTAATATTGGAGTAATAGTTTGAGTAAATAAATTTTCATTGAGAACAGATTTTAATTCATCAATATCTTCTGAATCTTGTTCAATTTGATAGTTCATATTTTGGTTATAAATAATAACATTACTTGATAATTCGTTTTGATATGCATAATTAGTAATTTCTTCACCAATAGAAACTAATTTATAGAAATCATATTCTCTATTAGAGTCTTTAATAATTCCGATTTTAAAAGAAATATTATTTGAAATGGAACTTAAGAATAAGATCTTTGATATTTCTTTTGCGATTTTGTTACCTAAAGAAGAAACTTCTACATCTGTACATGAATTAAAGCTTACAATTGCAATATAATTATTTTCTGTTGAACAGATGAGTCTATTTTTTGATGTGAATTTTAGTAATCTCGAAAGTAAGATTGTAACTAAGATATTAGTAATTTTAGTTGAACTATTCTCTTCGGTAAATAATTGACATAAGAACATTGTGCAAGGAGAATCTTTTTTTTCGTTTAATAAGGAAGGCATATCTTTTTCATTTTTGATATTTAATTTTCTACCTAATTCCATACGAGATTTTTTAATATTAGGGAAGATTCTTGATTCTATATGAATGATCTTCTTTTCATAATTAATACTAGTTACTGTAAGAATTGTATAAACATTTCTTTTAGGAAATTGAATTTTCGTATGGACTTCTAAGTAATTAGAAGCTTTTGTATCTTCTTTTTGTAAAGCATTAATCCAAACGATAACTCTTAATTTATCTTGTGGAATAAATGAAGAATAGAACCAATCAAGATTTTCTTTTCTTTTCTTTGTCAATGTCTTATCATCAACGGAATAAACATATTGTTCTTCATAATGAATAGAGAAATATCTAGTATTGTAATCTTCATAATTTAAAGCAATTCTTTTATAGTCTTTTTTATAATATATAATGACAGTTATACTTAAAATGATTAATAAAACAATCGCAGCGATAACAATCCAAAATCTATAATCTTTTAAATAACTAATAAATTTATCAAAATTTAAGTTTTGAAAAAATTCAATAATTTTATCCATGAGGCCACCTCTTCTTTTTATTATAGTCAATTTGATATATTATATCAAACGAAAGAAATTATTTTAATTTTTTGGTCCTTTTGCTATAATTTAGAAACGGAGAAATACTCAAGTGGCCGAAGAGATCAGTTTCGAAAACTGACAGGGAGTAATCCGCGGGGGTTCAAATCCCCCTTTCTCCGCCATAGATATAAAACGATGATAAAAGAAACGCATACGTCAAATTATTACACCCATATAAAAAAAAGATAATCAAGATACAAAACTTATTTTGTAAATCGATTATCTTTTTATTTGTAAATCCACCAATTTTCACCAGAGGGGCTTAAACCCCTACTTCGTATGATAAAACTAAGAGGAATAATGATCTTCTTAGTTTTTCTTTTTATATTAGTTGAATATGATAATTATTGTCTATAGATTCTTTATTAATATTTTCAAATACGTATTTTTCCTTATCCAATTTTTTATAACCTTAATTTCTAACAAGTAGTATTAATCAAATATTAAAATATAAAACAATAAAAATTACTATAAATCCCGTTAAAACGAGATGTTGAAAAAATAATAAAAAAATATCTGATGATTTTTAATTATCTTTGATAATTAATAGTATTTCGAATTAATGATTTATAATGAAAATTAATGTTTTTTGTTGCTTTTTAAATGTAAGCGCTTTTATAATTAAATTAGAGGTGATGACCTTGTGCTTAAAAATTTAAGATTACAAATGATACTTGATTTACTTAATGAAAAAGAATATGTATCGTTACATGAATTAATGAAAAAAACTTCTTCTAGCGAATCAACAATCCGCGGCGATTTAGTTCATCTTGAAAAAGAAGGTAAAATTATTAGACTTCATGGTGGAGCAAAATCTATTCAAAATAATAAAACTTCATTAAAAGAGTTAAATATGAATGAAAAAGCTTCACTCCATGTTGATGAAAAGAATTCAATCGCTCAATACGCTGCTTCTTTAATTAAGGATAATACATTAGTTTATATAGATGCTGGAACAACAACTTCTTGCTTATGTGATTATATAAAATCAAGTGGCAACATCTTTGTTACTAACTCAATGACTATCGCTCAAAAACTAACTAAAAGAAAATATAAAGTTTATGTTACTGGTGGAGAAATTAAATTATCAACTGATGCATTTGTTGGTTCTTTCCCAGTAGAAACGATTAAAAGATTTACATTTGATATAGGCTTCTTTGGAGCGAACGCTATTTCATTATCACAAGGTTATACTACTCCTGATTATGAAGAAGCAATGATTAAAAAGACCGCCCTTAATAGAAGTATTAAAGCTTATGTAATCGCAGATAATAGTAAATTAGGTTTTGAACAAGGTGTTAAATTTGCTTCCTTTAACGAAGCAACATTAATAACAGACAAAATTAAAAATAAAGAATATAAAAAAGAAAATGTATTGGAGGTGAATAAATAGATGATATATACAGTTACATTTTCTCCTGCACTTGACTATATTGTTGATTTAGACAAACTAGAAGTTGGTGCAATTAATAGAACTAAGAAGGAAACAATGCTTCCTGGTGGCAAAGGAATAAACGTTTCATTAGTTTTATCAAACTTAGGAACAAAATCTGTTGCGATGGGTTTTGTCGGAGGCTTTATTGGTAAGTATATCGAAGATGAAATGAAAGCACATAATATTGAAAGTGATTTCGTTCATTTAAATGGTAATACTAGAATTAATGTAAAAATAAAAGGTATGGTTGAAACTGCAATCAATGGTCAAGGACCGAGAGTTGAAGATCAAGATATTGAAACATTAATTGAAAAACTTACTAATCTTACTTCAAATGATGTCTTAGTAATTTCTGGAGCAATCCCAAATACTTTACCAAGCAACACTTATGAAAGAATTCTTGAAAGAATTAAAAATCAAAATGTTCAATTAATTGTTGATACAACAAAAGATACCTTACTTAAAACTTTGCCATATCATCCTGTATTAGTTAAACCTAATAAGGAAGAATTAGAAGAACTATTCAATGTTAAAATTAGTAATGAAGAAGAATTAGTGGAAAACGCAAAAAAATTAATTTCTTTAGGAGCACAAAATGTCATCGTTTCTCTTGGTGGAAGCGGAGCATTACTAGTTAGAGGTAACGGAGAATACAAATTAACTGATTGTCCAAAAGGAAAAGTTATTAACACCGTTGGCGCAGGTGATTCATTAGTTGCAGGATTTATTGATGAATACTATCGTAGCGATGATATATATAAAGCATTCAAGAGAGGAATTGCATGCGGAAGTGCTTCAGCTTTTTCAGAAAATTTAGCCACATTAGAAAAAGTTGAAAAATTAGAACAATTGATAAAATAGAAGGAGGGTAACATGAAAATTACAGATTTATTATCAAGTGAAACAATTGATATTAATGCTTCAGCTACTGATAAACATGACGTTATCGAAAAAGCTGTCTCATTAATTTCAAAAAGTGGTGTCATTAAAGATGTAGAAACTTACAAAGCTGGTGTTTATCATCGTGAAGAAGAATCAACAACTGGTATCGGAGAAGGAATTGCAATTCCTCATTGTAAATCTGATGTTGTCACTAAACCTGCATTAGCGGCTATGGTATTAAAAGATGGTGTTGATTATGATTCATTAGATGGTGAAAAAGTTAATTTATTATTCTTAATCGCGGCGCCTAATAGTGAAGATAATGTTCACTTAGAAGTTCTTGCGAGATTATCTAACTTATTAATGGATGAAAATTTTAAAAATAATTTAGTAAACGCATCATCTAAAGAAGAATTCTTAAAAGTCATTGATGAAGCGGAAAAAGATAGAATTGAAGAAGAACAAAATGCTTCTCCTAGTGTCGATTATCCTGAAATCTTAGGTGTTACAGGTTGCCCTAATGGTATCGCTCATACATATATGGCAGAAGAATCAATTAAGAAAGCGGCTGAAGAACTTGGCTATTCATGTAAAGTTGAAACTAATGGTTCAGGTGGCGTTAAAAACTTATTAACAGATGAAGAAATCGCTCATGCAAAGGGCATTGTAGTCGCGGCAGACGTCAATGTTGAAATGGATAGATTTGATGGAAAACACGTCGTTATTTCTACCGTAAGTAAAGGTATCCATGAACCTAAAGAATTAATTAAAAAAGCTGTTAATAACGAAGCTCCTGTATATCATTCAGATAATAAGCAAACTAAAAAAGATACTAAGTCAGATGGTTCTATTTGGCATCAAATTTATAAACACTTAATGAATGGTGTTTCTCACATGTTACCATTCGTTATCGGTGGTGGTATCTTAATTGCTTTAGCATTTATGATTGATACTTTCGCTGGTGTTCCTACTGATGGTAATTTCGGTACAGGTACTCCAGTATCTTGGTTCTTAAAAACTACTGGAGGAGTTGCATTTAACTTCATGTTACCAGTTTTAGCGGCATTTATCGCTTATTCTATTGCTGGTAGACCAGGTTTAGCGATTGGCTTTG
Source organism: Acutalibacteraceae bacterium (assembly GCA_963610315.1). Taxonomy (GTDB): domain Bacteria; phylum Bacillota_I; class Bacilli_A; order RFN20; family CAG-449; genus UBA3210. The sequence continues at coordinate 79,322 of CAVDMV010000003.1, read as the reverse complement.
TTGGAGGATCTCTTGCTACCGTATCTTCATTTTCAATCGGAGTACAAATTTCCGGTAATGATACAGGATCAACTGCTGGTTTCTTAGGAGCAGTCGCGGCAGGGTTTATTGCAGGTTATATCATTAAGTTATTAGAAAAATGTACAGAAAAAATGCCAAAAGCGCTTGATGGTATTAAACCTATGTTAATTTATCCAGTCTTTGGTGTTGCGCTTATTGGATTAGTAATGTTTGTTATTAATACTCCATTTACATATATTAACATTGGTATCTCTAATGCTTTAAACTGGTTAGGTAAAAACAATTTAACAATTTTACTTGGTGCGTTACTTGCAGCAATGATGGCTATCGATATGGGTGGCCCTATTAATAAAGCGGCATATGTCTTCGGTACAGCAATGTTAACTGCAGCAGCTGGTTCTACTGATGCAGCATATCAAGCTTATTGTTATCAAATGATGGCGGCAGTTATGATTGGCGGTATGGTTCCTCCTCTAGGAATTGCATTATCCGCGACATTATTCCCACAAAAATGGACAAAAGAAGAAAGAAAAGAAGCAATGGTTAACTATGTTATGGGTGCTGGCTTTATTACTGAAGGAGCAATTCCATATGCAGCAAAAGATCCATTAAGAGTTATTTCTTCATCTGTTGTTGGTGCAGCAGTTGCAGGTTTATTAAGTGTTGTATTCGGTTGTACATTAATGGCACCTCATGGTGGTATCTTCGTATTCGCAGTTGTTGGTAAATGGTATTTCTATCTCCTTGCTTTAGCGATTGGTACAATTATCACAGCATTTATGTTAAGCTTATTAAAGAAAGATGTCGAAAACCCAGAACTTGGTAAGTTCAAAGGCCTTAGAATCGGAAAGAGAAAATAAATATGAAATCATTCACATATGTAATTAAAGATAAAGAAGGCATTCATGCACGTCCTGCAGGAATTGTCGTTGCAGAAGCAAAAAAATATACTTCTACAGTTTCTATTACAAACAAAGGTAAAAAAGCTGATTTAAAGAGAATCTTTGGTGTAATGGGATTATGCGTAAAATCTAATGAAGAAGTTTTAATTGAAGTTGAAGGTGCGGATGAAGAAGAAGCAGCAAAAGCTCTTCAAGAAGTATTCGAAGCTAATTTATAATTATGAAAGAATATTCATCTAAACGTATCTTTGATGGATACGCACTTGGAAAACTAGTTGTTTACCAAGATATAAAAACTGAAACTAAAAATGAATTCTTAGGTGAAGAAAAAGAAACTGAACGTTTCATTGAAGCTCGTGCAAAAACCATTGTTTCATTTGAAAAACTTTATCAAGACACATTAATTCGTTTAGGGGAGGAAGAGGCTCAACTCTTCCTTACCCATAAACTTATGGCGGAAGATCTCGATTTTGAAGATTTAGTTAAAGAAGGTATAAACAATAAATTAACGGCAGAATCGGCGGTTAAAGAAGCAAGTAAACAATTATCCAGTATGTTTGAAACTATGGACGATGCTTACATGAAAGAAAGAGCGAGAGATGTTCTTGAAGTCGGTAATAAAATTATTGATGTCTTAACTAAAAAAGAAGATTTAACTTTATTAAAAGAACCTTCAATTATCATCTGTGATGACTTACCTTCAAGTGAACTTATGAAGTTTGATAAGAATCTTCTCATCGGCTTAATTTTAGTTAAAGGAAGCATTAATTCTCACGTTTCCATTCTTACTAGAATGCTTGAAATTCCTTCTATCTGTGCAATTGATGATTTTAATGTTGACGCTTCTTTAAACGGCAAATTTGCGATTATTGATGGCCTTAAAGGAAAACTAATTATTGATCCAACTTCAAAAGATATTACTAAATATTCAAAAATCAAAGAATCTTATCTTAATGATATAAAAGAACTTTCCTTTCTAAGAGGCAAAGAAACGACAACATTAGATGGTAAAAAATTAAAGATTTATTCTAATATTGCTTCTAGTTATGAAGTTGATAATGTTATTAAAAATGATGGAGAAGGTATCGGTTTATTTAGATCTGAATTCATCTATTTAGATAGTAAAACTTACCCAACTGAAGAAGAACAATTTGTTCATTATAAAAAAGTTGTTGAAGCAATGAAGGGGAAAGAAGTTATTATTAGAACTTTAGATATCGGCGCGGATAAAAAAGTTGATTATTTCGAATTACCTGAAGAAGAAAATCCAGCTTTAGGATATCGTTCAATTAGAATTTGTAAAGATCGTCCTGCGATGTTCTTAGACCAATTAACTGCCTTATATCGTGCATCAGCATATGGTAATTTAGCAATTATGATTCCGATGATTATCTCATTAAGCGAAGTCGAATTTGTTAAAGAAATGTGTGCTTTAGCGAAAAATAACCTTACTTCTCGTGGTGAAAAGTTTAATCCTGATATGAAAATCGGTATTATGATTGAAACTCCTGCCGCGGCAATTATGTCAGATGTACTAGCAGAACACGTCGACTTCTTCTCAATCGGCACGAATGATTTATCTCAATATACTTTAGCAATCGACCGCGTTAATCCATTATTAGATAAAACATTTAATCCACATCATAAGGCTATTCTTAGACTTATCAAATTAACAATCGAAAATGGCCATAAGAAAAATATTCCTGTTGGTATATGTGGTGAATTAGCACGTGATGAAAAATTATTACCTTTCTTTGTTTCATTAGGTATTGATGAATTATCTGTTTCACCTTCTTATGTATTAAAACTAAGAAAACAAATATCAACTATCGATACAACAAAAGTTGATATCGACTCATTTGTTAATTCAACTAGATAATAAAACTGATAAATGCTACACTTAATTTACGTGAGGTAAATTATGCAAGTAGGAATTGATTTAACAAGAATATCTAGATTTGAAAATAAAAAAGAAAATTTTATAAATCGAATACTAACGAAAGTGGAGTTAGAAGAATTTAATGAATTAAATGAAGATTCTAAGTCCACTTTTTTAGCTGTTCGTTGGGCGTCTAAAGAAGCAATTTTTAAAGCGACTCAAGATCCTCTTTATCTTGAATATTCAATTTTAAAACATCCTTCTGGTCAGCCTTATGTTTTAAATCATCCTGAAATAAGTATCTCTATTTCTCATGAAGGAGACTTAGTAACAAGCATTGTAATAATTTCTTAATTTTCTACTAAATCGATAATAATATATAAAATATATTCATTCACTAGTTATTAACTTTCTTAAAGAGAAAAGTTATTGATTAAGTTTTTTTTAAGTGTTATGATTGTAAATGTGAAAAAAGGCTAATCATACTTTTTAGTTTATTAAGAAAGGATATTTTATGAACGAAGTAGAAGTAAAACAAAAATTAAAAGATTTCATTTGTGAAAACTTAGGAGTTGAACCAAGTGTATTAAATTTCGATACTCCATTATTTGAAGGTACTTCAATTGGTTTAGACTCAATCGACTCAATTGAAATTATCTCATTTATTGATGATGAATTTGGTTTATCAATGACTGGTGTTGCTAGAGAACACTTCAGAAGCATTGATACTCTTGCAGCATATATTATCGCAAATAAGTAGTTTTAGGTAGTTGCAAGTTATTCTTGCAACTATTTTTTTGACTTTAAGAAAATATGCCCTAAATCTTAGATTTAGAGGTTGAATAATTTTAAAAAAAGGAGAATTTTATGACAGAAAATAATTTACGTTGTGTTGTTACTGGTTTAGGTTTAATCAGTGCAATTGGTAGTAGCGTTGATGAATGTTGGTCAAATGCATTAAAATCAGTCTCAGGTATCGCTACTACAACTAGTGTTGATACAAAAGATTGCTATGCTTCATTAGCGGCAGAAGTTAAAGATGATTTAAAAGATGTTGAAACAAAAGAATATATGGATAGAGTTTCTAAATTATGTATTAAAGCTACTAAAGAAGCGATGTCTGATGCAGGATTAAAAGATTTTAATGATGATCCTAGAGTTAGCGTTATCATCGGTTCATGTGTTGGCGGCGTTGTTTCTATTGAACATTATTATCAACACGGCAAAGATAAAAAAGATATTAAGCAAATGCCTATTAGCGCGATTGCTTCTCAAGTAGCTGGCTACGTCCACGCAGGTGGTGTTGTAACTAATATTGCAAACGCATGTGCAGCTGGTACTATTTCTATCTCATATGCTTGTGACCTCATTAGAGCAGGTAAAGCTGATATTGTTATCGCAGGTGGCGCGGATGCTTTTGCTAGCGTTCCTTATTCAGGCTTCTTAGCTCTTCATGCATTAGATTCAAATCCATGTTCACCATTTAACCATTGTAAAGGTATTACTCTTGGTGAAGGTTCAGGTATTGTTGTTGTTGAATCTTATGAACATGCATTAAAGAGAAAAGCAAAGATTTATTGTGAAGTCTTAGGCTCAGGTGTATCAAGTGACGCTCATCACATTACAGCTCCTAGAGAAGATGGTGAAGGACAAATGAACGCAATTCGTTGGGCGATGAAAACTTCAGGTGTTAAAGCTAACGAAATTGGTTATATTAACGCTCACGGTACAGGTACTGGTAAAAACGATAATGCTGAATTCTTATCATTACATACAATTTTTGATCCAGAAACAGATAATTTAAGTGTTTCATCAACTAAAGCAATGGTTGGCCATTGCTTAGGTGCAGCTGGCGCGATCGAAGCTGTTTTCTCAATCAAAGCATTAACAACTAATACAGTTCCTGCAACTCTTGGCTATAGTGATGAAGATTTAGTCACATTAAAAGAAAAAGCAGGTAAAATTGACTTTATTCCAAATAAAGCACATGAAAAAGAATTAGAAAATGTTATGTCTAACTCATTTGCTTTCGGTGGTAATAACGCTTCAATTATCTTCAGTAAAAATGCTGGTAATGTAACTTTACCAGAAAAGAAAGAAAAAGTAGTCGTTACAGGTTTTGGTATTGTTTCTCCATTAGGTAATGGTACTGAAAACTATATTGCAAAGGTTAACGCAAATGAAACTGTTAAAGAAGGTAACGTCAAATCAGTATTAGATCGTAAAGTTGATGCTACATCAATTCCTAACTTATTCGCACCAGTTGGTGTTCCAATGTCATTCCATAGAAAACTCGATGTTATTTCTTCTATTGAAGTTGCTTCAGGAATTTATGCATTAAAAGATGCTAACTTAGAAGTTACTGATGAAAATGCAACACGTATTGGTATTGTTGTTGGTACTTCTGAAGGCGCTCTTGGTATGGGTTGTGAATTCGAAGAAAATATTTACGAAAAAGGTAACGCAAATGGCAGCGCATTTAGCTTCCCAAATACTGTTTATAATGCAGCAGGTGGTTACTTATCAATCCAATCAAAGATTAAAGGTTATAACGTTACAATCACAAACGGTGCTCAATCAGGTTTAGCAAGTATTGCTTATGGTATGAACATCATTGAACAAGGAAAAGAAGATATTATTTTAGCTTCTGGTAGTGATGAAAATATTAATGTTACATCTGAATTATATACTTCACTTGGCTATGTCGCAGATAGCTATGTTGAACCATATTCTCATAATAAAGGCTTCGTCCTTAGTGACGGCGGCATTACTATCGTCTTAGAAAGCGAAACTAATGCAGATAAACGTGGTGCGAAAAAATATGCTTATGTTTCAGGCTATGGTATGACACATAAAGATGTTAGCTTTGGTACATTATCCAATTCTAGCGAAGCTCTTGATGAAGCAATTAAACAAGCTCTTGATCACGCAGGATTAAAAGTAAGTGATATTGATGCTATCGTTGGTTTCGGTAATGGATGTGAAGTTATTGATAATGAAGAAATTTCTTCATATAAACGTGTATTTGGTGAAAACTTTACTACTCCAGTAGTTTCAACAAAAGCTAGAACTGGTGAAGGTAGAGCAGCTTCTGCAGCGTTAAACGTTGTTCAAGCATCATTATTATTATCTAATACAATCGACCATGATGATTTTGCTTATGTAAATGAAAATGGAAAAATGACTAAGAAAACTCTTTCTTCTGAAGGATTATCTCATATCTTAGTTACTGCATATGGATCTGGTGGTTCATATACTGCAGTTATCTTATCTAAATAAAAAAGGAGAATTTTATGAAAGTTGCAATTGTTACAGGCGCAAGTAAGGGCATCGGTAAAGGATGCGCAATTAGACTTGCTAAGGATGGCTATTTTGTTGTTGTTAATTATTCTAGAAGCGATGAATCCGCTCTTAAGACATTAGATGAAATTAAGGCTAATGGAGGAGATGGAATTATCTATAAAGCTGATGTTTCTAAATTTGAAGAAGCGAGCAAAATGATGAAAGAAATCGCTAAAACATACGGACAAATTGATGTTTTAGTCAATAATGCTGGTATCGTTAGAGATGAATTATTACTCATGATGACAAAAGAAAATCTTGATGCATGTTATGATTTAAATGTTAAAGGATATTTCTATTGTGCTCAACAAGCAGCTTTAAAAATGCTTCGTAAGAAAAAAGGTGTCATCATCAATATGTCTTCTGTCTCAGGTAAATTTGCTTTACCTGGACAAAGCGTATATTCATCAACTAAAGGTGCAGTTAACTCAATGACTCAAACTTTAGCGAAAGAACTTTCTCCTTATGGAATTAGAGTTAATGCTGTCGCTCCTGGATTTATCCAAACAGAAATGTTAGATCATATCCCAGAAGATAAAAAAGAAGAATATTTAAAGAACATTCCTCTTCATAGATTAGGTGTTGTTGAAGATATCGCGGCGTTAGTTTCTTTCTTAGCTAGTGATGAAGCAAGCTACATTACTGGACAAGTAATTACAATTGATGGAGGATTATCTTTATAATATGATGAACATTAATGAAATAAATAAAAGAATTAAACAAAGACCTCCTTTCCAAATGATTGAAAAGGTCTTAGAACTTACTCCAAATGTTGAAGCGACTGGATTAAAGAACGTTTCAGTAAATGAACCTTATTTTATGGGTCATTTCCCTGATAATCCAATCATGCCTGGAGTATTAATTATTGAATCATGTGCTCAATTATGTTCACTCGTAATTGAATCTGATGGTTCTGATGCAAATCTTATTTACGTATTATTAAAAGTAGACAATTTCAAATTTATTAAACCTGTTATTCCTGGTGATACATTAATTATTAATGTAAAAAAATCTAAGGTAATGGGACCATTAACAACTTTTGATGCAGTTGTTAAAGTAAATGATGTCATCTATTCAAAAGGAACAATGACATTTACTGCTGTTAAAAAAGAACAAATCTATGGAAACTAAGAAAAAAGTTGTCGTCTTAAATGGTAGTCCTAAAAAAGAAAGAAGTTCTACAATGGTAGTAACTAATGCTTTCTTAAAAGGATTAAATGTAAATAATGATTTAGATATAGAAATTATTAACGTATCTGATTTAAAAATTACCCCTTGTTTAGGTTGCTTATCTTGCTGGGGAAGAACGGCAGGAGAATGCGTCATTAAAAATGATGATGTAAATACTGTTAAAGAAAAATTAGATAACGCGGATATCGTTATTAATTCTTATCCTTTATATTTCTTCTCAATGCCTGGAATTAATAAGGTACTTACTGATCGACTTTTATCGATGATGTGTACTTACGAAGGACAAATCGCTCCTCGCGATGGAAAGTCTTTCCACGGTATTAGAAATCCTCGTCCAAATAGAAAATTTATCGTTATTTCTACTTGTGCGTACACTGAAACTGATTTAGCTTATACGTCTTTATTAAAACAATATGATTGTATCTGCGGTCAAAATAATTATTTAGCGATTTTAGTTCCTCAAATGAAGACTTTAGTCGAATTAAATAATCAAAATAAAATTGATAAATTCTTAGAAAAGTTTATTCTCGCTGGTCAAGAATTTATCGAAAATGGTTCTTTAAGTGAAGAAACCAAAATTAAATTATTAAAACCACCTTTTACTACTAGTGCTTATAAAGTTTTCTTAAATAACTTTTGGACTAATGAAAGAGAAAAAGGCAAAAAATAATTAATATAGCATAGGAGGCTTATTATGTTTGAAAAAATTAAACAATTATTAATTGAATGCGCGAATGTTGATGAAGAAAAAATCACGAAAGATGCGAAATTAAAAGATTTAGGCATTGATAGCCTTTATGCAGTTGAAATGATTCTTGAACTTGAAACTGCATTCTCCATTCAAATCGAATATGAAGAAATGGAACAATTAATCACGGTTGATGATGTAGTTAAATTAGTTACAAGAAAAGAAAAGGAGTTAAATGCTTAATATGAAAATTGAAGAAATTGAAAAGATTGTTAAGATGTTTGAAAAAGCAAATATTACATCTTTAGATATTGAAGTTGATGATATGAAAATCAAATTAACAAAGAGTGAAAATCAAGTAGGATTTGTAGTTCCTAATGAACATTCTTCAAGTGTAACTCCTTCAACTTCTGAAGAAGAAGTTATCAATGAAAAAGACATTGTTAAATCACCATTAGTTGGTACTTATCACCAAGCTCAATATCCAGATGCTAAACCATTTGTTGAAGTTGGTTCTAAAGTTAAAAAAGGTGATAAACTTTGTATCATTGAAGCAATGAAAGTTATGAATGAAATTACTGCACCAAAAGACGGAACTGTTAAAGAAATTTATGCAAGTGAAGGTGGAGTAATTGAATTTGATCAAAAATTATTCTTAATAGGTGATTAATTATGTTTAAGAAAGTATTAATCGCAAATAGAGGAGAAATTGCAGTTAGAATTATTCGTGCTTGTAAAGAAATGGGAATTGCGACAGTCGCGATTTATTCAAGCGCGGATAAATCTTCTTTACATGTTAAAATCGCGGATGAAGCAATATGTATTGGTGAAGCTAATTCTACCAATTCATATTTAAACATGGAAAGAATTCTTTCAGCAGCATGTGTAACAGGATGTGATGCGATTCATCCTGGTTTTGGCTTTTTAAGCGAAAACCCATTATTTGCCAAAATGGTTGAAAAATGTGGTATCACTTGGATTGGACCTCGTCCAGAAGTCATGGAATTAATGGGTAATAAATCTGAAGCAATTAAATCAATGCGTCAAGCTGGTGTTCAAATTGTTCCAGGCTCTTATAAAGCAGTTAAGTTAGATGAAGGGTTAGCCATCGCAAAAGAAATTGGCTTCCCAGTATTAATTAAAGCAAGTGCCGGCGGAGGAGGAAAAGGTATTCGAATGGTCGAATCCGAAGCTAAATTCGCGGATATGTATAAAGAAGCTAAAGAAGAAGCAAAGAAATTCTTCGCAAACGATGAATTATATATTGAAAAATTAGTACAAAATCCAAAGCATGTCGAAGTTCAAGTTGTTGGTGATAAGTTCGGCCATTACATTCATCTTTTCGAAAGAAATTGCTCAATGCAAAGAAGAAAACAAAAGATGCTTGAAGAAGCTCCATGCCAATCTATTTCACAAAAATTAAAGAATAAATTATATGAAAATGCTTTAAAAGCAGTTGAATTTGTTAATTATGATTCAGTCGGTACTATTGAATTCTTAGTTGATGACAAAGAAAATTTCTATTTCATCGAAATGAATACTCGAGTTCAAGTAGAACATTCAGTTACAGAAATGGTAACTGGCGTAGATATTATTAAATTAATGATTAAGATTGCGGCAGGTATGAAACTTCCTTATAAACAAGAAGATATTCACCTCAATGGTTTCGCGATTGAATGTAGAATTAATGCTGAAGATGTATCAAATGATTTTAGACCTCAAGCAGGTAAAATTAATTTCTTACATTTACCTGGTGGAAATGGTGTAAGAGTAGATACTCATGTTTTCCCAGGATACGTCATTCCTCCTTATTACGACTCAATGATTTTAAAATTAGTTGTATTAGGTAAAAACCGTCTTGAAGCAATTAGAAAAATGAGAGTCGCGTTAGAAGAATTATTAATTGATGGAGTACCAACTACAACTGAATTCCATTATATGATTATGCATCATCCAAAGTATATTTTAGGAAACTTTAATACTGGCTTTGTTGATGAAACGATAAAGGAGCTAGAACAAAATGCCAGATATATTCGATAAAAGAAAAGAAGAAATTAAAGAATTTAATTCCGTTCTAGCGGATCTTCAATTTAGAAAACGTGATGAAAAAACTACTCCAATTAAAGTTCCAGATGGATTAATGGTTAAATGCCCATCTTGTCAAAAAACTTTACTTTCTGAAGCATATCAAGATGCTTTATATGTATGTCCTAACTGCGGTTATCATGCGCGTTTACACGCTAAAGAACGCTTAAAACAAGTTATGGATGAAGGTTATGAAGAAATATTTTCTAATCTTGAAGAAAAGCATTTAGATTTCCCTACTTATGAAGAAAAATTGTCTAAGGCTAAAGAAACTTCAGAAATTGATGAATCAATTGTCTGCGTCAAAGGTAAAATTAACGGTATCTCTTGCTTAGTTGGCGTTATGGATAGTTTCTTTATGATGGGAAGTATGGGCTCTGTCTGCGGCGAAAAAGTTACATTAATGTGTGAAAAAGCGCTTAAAGAACACTTACCTTTAATTTTATTTACTTGTTCTGGAGGAGCAAGAATGCAAGAAGGGATTATCTCTTTATTCCAAATGGCTAAAACTAGCCAAGCAGTTGGTAAATTAAGAGAAAAAGAACTTTATATTGCAGTCTTAACTGATCCTACTACCGGCGGAGTAAGCGCGTCTTTTGCTTCTCTTGCCGATATTACTCTTGCTGAACCTAAAACTTTAATTGGTTTTGCTGGAAGAAGAGTTATTGAATCAACAATTAAAGAAGTTCTTCCTAAAGATTTCCAAACATCAGAATTCCTTTTAGATAAAGGTTATATTGATAATATAGTTGAAAGAAAGGATATGAAGGTTACGCTTTATAAGCTATTAAAACTTCATAATTATAGATAATATGATACTTGAAGAGAATGAATTAAAAATAGCTCAATTAAAAGAGCAAATTGTTAACCTTGATCCACAAGATAAAGAATATGAAGAATTAAAGCAAGAATTAAAGAATTTATTAATTGAAACTTATTCTTCTTTAAGTGCTTATGATAGAGTAAATATCGCTCGTAGTGAAAAAAGAGTTAAAGCGAAAGCTTTAATTAATGCTTTAATTGATGATTTTTATGAATTACACGGTGATCAATATTATGGTGATGATGCAGCAATTATTGCTGGTGTTGGTTATCTAGGTAAATATCCTGTTACAGTTCTAGCTGAAGCTAAAGGAACAAATACTAAAGAAAATATTAAAAGAAACTTTGGTATGACTTCTCCAGAAGGTTTTAGAAAAACTTTAAGACTCGCGCATCAAGCAGAAAAATTTAATCGCCCTATTATTACTATTGTTGATACTTCTGGCGCATATCCAGGAAAAGGGGCAGAAGAAAGAGGCCAAGCTCGCGCGATTGCAAATAACCTCATGGAATTTGCTTCATTAAAAGTACCAGTTATCGCAGTTGTTCTATCTGAAGGAGGATCAGGAGGCGCGTTAGCTCTCACTGTTTCAGATTATATTTACATGTTTGAAAACGCGATATATTCAGTTCTTTCACCTGAAGGATTTGCTTCAATTTTATTTAAAAACAGCGTTAAAGTTGAAGATGTATGCGAAATTATGAAGATGACTAGTAAGGATTTATTAGAACTTAAAATTATCGATGAAGTAATTAAAGAACCTCTTGGAGGTGTTACTTATATTTCTAAAGAATATGGTAATCAAATTAAAGAAAAACTCGTCGCAAAACTTGATGAATTAACTGCATTAAGTAAAGACGAATTATTAAATAACAGATTTAACAAATACCGTAATATCGGTTAGAAAGGTTGACTTATGAAAATTGCATTTTGTTTTGCAGGTCAAGGCGCCCAATATATTGGAATGGGTAAAGACTTTTATGAAAATTTAGATTTAGTAAAAAAGATTTATGATGCTTTCCCTGAAATTAAAGACTTATGTTTCAACGAAAATGAATTATTAAATCAAACTGCTTACGCTCAAAAAGCAATGTTACTTACTTCTTTTGCAATTGCAAAGGCATTAGAAGAAAAAGGAATTGTTCCTGAATTTGCCTGCGGACTTTCTTTAGGTGAATATAGTGCTTTAGCTTTTGCGAATGCTTGGAAGATTGAAGATGCCATCGAAATTATTTCTAATAGAGGTAGAATTATGCAAAATGCTTTACCTTTAGGAACAACAAAGATGGCCGCTATTATCGGTTTAGATCGAAATACTATCTTAGAAACTTTAAAGAAAGTTGATACTGGTGTAGTAGAAATTGCAAACTATAACTGTCCAGGACAAATTGTTATTACTGGTACTAATGAAGCAGTTGATAAAGCTTGTGAACTCCTTTTAGAAGCAAAAGCTAGGAGAGCGATTCCATTAAATGTTTCAGGTGCTTTCCATTCATCATTATTAAATAATGCTTCAATCGAATTAAAAGAAGTTTTAGATCGTTTTGTTCCTGCTACTCCTACTTATAGAATTGTTTATAACGTATCAGGTAAAGAAGAAACTCGTCCATTAAATGACATTTTAAAAGATCAAATCTGTCACAGCGTTTATTTTGAAGATTCAGTTAAATATCTTCTTGAACAAGGTGTTGATACATTTGTTGAAATCGGTCCTGGCAAAGCTTTAACAGGCTTTATTAGAAAGATTAGTCCTACCGCGACTATTTATAATGTCTCTGACTACAATGGCTATTTAGATATAGTTTCAAAATTAGGCAAATAAGATGGATATCGTATTTAAGAAAAAAGTCGCTTCTTTTGATCTTTATTATATCGATGAAGTTAATTCTACAAATACGTATTTAAAAGAACACTCCTCTGAGTTAACCTCTAGGAGTGTTCTTTATACTGATAATCAAACTGCAGGAAAAGGAAGAATGACTCATACTTGGGATTCATCTAATTGCTTACCATTTTCATTTATTTTTAAAGAAGACGCTCGTTATGAAATTATTTCTTCTTTAGTTATTATGAATGTTTTAAGAAAACATGGTATTAACGCACTTATTAAATGGCCTAATGATATATACGTAGATGACCAAAAAATATGTGGGATTCTTGCTGAATCTTCTTATTTAGGAAGTGAACTAGAATATATCGTTCTCGGTATTGGAATCAATTTAAAAGCTAATAAAGAATTTAATGCAACTGGAATTAATGAATTTATTAATATTAGTAAATTAACTTTGTTAGATGAAGTTCTAATTGAATTTGATTACTTATTAAATAAGAATATTGATGAATTAATGGTTATTTATCGCAATAACAATATCATTATGAATAGAGAAATTATTCATGAAGGTAATCTTTATAAAGTAATTGATTTTACTAAAGAAGGCTATTTAGTTGTGATAGGTAATAACAATGAAAAACATATTATTAATTCAAATGAAATTAATATTAAGAAGAGTTTAGTTGGAGGTATTAATGGAAAAGATTAAAGTAAGATATTCTGAAGTTGATGCTTCTTTTAAATTAAATCTCATCTCTTTAAGTTCTTTAATTGAAGATGTAACGACTGAATATTTAGAAGAACATCATTTAAATAATGAATATTTAAAGCCTCAATATAACATAATTTTAGTAGTATTAAGAAATAAACTTGTGATAGAGAAGATGCCTAAATTAAATGATATCTTAGATTTTAAAGTACATTTAGTTAAAGTTAATCTCATGTCATTTATTTTAGAAACTAATGTTATATTAAATGATGAAGAAGTAGTTACTTCGTTTACAGAGATATGTGGAATTAATTATGTTACTAGAGAATCTGTTTCTTTAGAATTTCTCTCTTTAAAAGAAGATAGTTTACTTCCAAAAATTAGAATTTATTCTCGTATTCCTCAAATTGAAAGACAAAATGAATTAATTCATAAAGTCTATTCAAGTGATATTGATTATTCACATCATTTAAATAATGTTAGTTATGTTCGATATTATTTAAATGCATTAAAGAGTGAATATTATCTTTCTTTAGATATTTATGAATTTGAAATTAATTTTATTTCTGAAGTTATTGAAGATGAAGAGATAACTACTATCTATCAAGAAGATGATTATCAAATCGTCTTTAACATCTTAAAAAATAATGGTTCTATTTCTTCTAAAGCAGTGATTAGATATCGTTAAAATTACGTGATTTGCTATTTTTATTAAAAGATAGTATAATTAATTTTCTAGGAGGACACTTATGGAAAAAATTACTGTCGCAATATGCTATGACTTTGATAAAACACTTGCAACTAATGATATGCAATCATTTTCTTTTATCCCAAATTTAGGTTTAACACCAGAAGAATTCTGGAGTAAAACTGATAGTTTATCAAAGAATACTGGAGTTGAATCAATCTTATCTTATTTAAGAGTGATGATTGAAGAATGCAACAAGAAGAAGATTAAATTAACTAGAGAATATTTAAATTCTTTAGGTAAAGATGTTAAATTTTATGAAGGTGTTACTACCTGGTTTAAAAGAATAAATCAATATGGTGATGAACATGGTATTAACGTTGAACACTATATTATTTCTTCTGGTAATAAAGAAATTATTGAAGGTAGTTCAATCTATAAAGAATTCAAACAAGTTTATGGATGTGAATTCCTTTATGATCAATATGGTGAAGCATATTGGCCAAAGACCATTGTTAATTATACTTTAAAAACTCAATATTTATTTAGAATTAATAAAGGGGCAATGAATATCTCTGATGATAAAACTGTTAACCAAAGAATTGAAACTAAACATGTTCAATTTAGAAATATGATTTATATTGGTGACGGAATGACAGATATTCCTGCGATGACTTTAGTTAAAGAAAAAGGTGGAACTGCAATTGCTGTCTATCCTCAAAATAAAAAGGATATATCTATTCAATTATTACAAGATAATAGAGTTAACTATGCATGTAGATCGGATTTTAAATCTAATTCTCCATTAGAAAAACTTGTTAAATTAATCTTAGATTCTATCCAATTAAAAGAAATGTTACTCGCAAAAGAAAATAATCAAATTTAATAACTTAACCTAGGTAATCCTAGGTTTTTTTCTTTGCAACAAAAAAGCGAGGAGACCTCGCTTAAAATGTATATTACTTAGTTCCAAAGATTCTATCGCCAGCATCACCAAGGCCTGGTAAAATATAACCTTTTTCATTTAAGTGATCATCAACTGCCGCGATATAGATATCAACATCTGGATGAGCTTTTTGTACAGCAGTAATTCCTTCAGGAACACCGACTAAACACATTAATCTAATGTTGTTATAGCCTCTTTTCTTGACAGCTGCGATAGCTGCATTCGCGCTTCCACCTGTCGCAAGCATTGGATCACAAATAAGAACTAATGGGTTTTCTACTTCAGGAAGTTTGAAATAGTATTCTTGTGGTTCTAATGTTTCTTCGTTTCTAAACATACCAATATGGCCAATTCTTGCGGTTGGAACCATATTTCTAACGCCTTCAACCATACCAAGCCCTGCACGTAAGATAGGTGCGATGATTAAATTTTGTTTAATCTTCTTCTTTGGTAGAACTGCGCTAGTTGGAGTTGTAATAGTTTTATCACAATCAATTACTTCTAAATCTCTAAATACTTCATAAGTCATTAAAGATGCAATTTCATCTAATGCTTCTCTAAATTCCTTTGGACGTGTATTTTCGTCTCTCATGTGGTTTAATTTAACTTCAATTAATGGGTGATTACAAACTTTTAACATATTAACCTCCTGATGTTATTAGTTATATAAATAGAATTCAAAGAGATTAGCTAATTCTTTAAGGTCACTTTCAGAAATAAAATAAGAAAGATGATCATTAAAGACCTTAATCTTTTTGTCCTCTTTTAAAATTAGAAAGTTCCTAGGATTATTATAAGGTTTATATGTAACTATATGACCCTCTTTTAAAAAAGAGATAATTAATTCTAAACTTGATATTTTCTCCATATGGCCCCTTTCTTGTATTTATTGTAAACTAATTTTTAAAAAGTGGTTAGAATTATTTTTAATAAATGATATTTCTTTTTTTTAGTGCTATACTTTTTAAAAGTGAGGATAATGAATGAAAAAGAAGATATTTAAATACATTTGTTTAGCTTTATATATCATTTGTTCAACATTAATTATTGTTCATTCTTCGTTTAATGGAAATGTTTCTAGTAATGAATCTAATAAAGTGGTGAACATTTTTTCTTACGTTTTAAATAAGATTACTAGAGAAAATAATGTTTATATTGATGTAAGTGATATTGAATTAAATTCTTCTTTAGATAAGATGTATCTTGGTGAAAAAGTAACACTTAATTTAAATGTTTTACCTAGTGATGCATCTAATAAGAGCTTATCTTTTTCTAGCAGTGATAATGGTGTAGCTTCAATTTCTTCTAGTGGTACTCTAGAATTTAATTCCTTAGGAGAATGTGATATTACTATTACTTCTAATGCGAATAAGGATGTTAAATTAGTTAAACACATCAATGTAGTTTATCCTGAAATTAAAGATTATAAAATCTATATTGATGGAAATGAATATATTGAAAATATGGCTATCAGTTCTTCTTCATATCATTATATTGATGTAGTTTCTGATACTAATATCTATAAAAAAGAATTTACTTCATCGTTAACTAATGTAAATGAATATGGTGCCTTCTATTTAGGCGATTCTATAACTAAATTTTCAATGGATGTTAATTTAAATGATAATATTAATATTACATTAAAATTTAGGTTAGGTAGTGAAAAGAAGAATGAAGCAATTTCTTCTTATAAGTTATCTTCTTTTAATGAAAAATTATATGTTAATGGAGTTTATAATTTAGATTATTCATTCTTACCTACTAACGGAAACAAATATGATTTATATTATAAAATTGATAATGAATATGGCGAAGTTAAGGATGATAAATTATATATTTATAAAGCAAGTGATAATTTAAATCTTGAAGTTATTTCTCGTAGTTCATCTAATGTTTTATATAAAACTAGTTTAACAACTTTTGATGTATTTCCTAGTGAAATAATTATTAATAATAAATTAGATAATGATACCTTATCTTTAAGCGTATTAAATTCAGCATTACTAAATATTTCTTTTAATGAAGAAGCTACTTATAAAAATATTCAGTATGAAAGTGGCGATACATCTATCTTAGTCATTGATAATAATGGTTTAATTCGTACTTTAGAAAAAGGTGAAACATATATTAAAATATCGTTAGATTATGATTCTAAGCATTTAGAAAAAATAATAAAAGTAAATGTCACTAGACAACCTTATATTCGTGATTTAGATACTTTCTCATATTATGTTAGAAAGTTAGTCGGTCACTTTGGTTTATTTATGGCGATGAGTTTATTTGGTACATTAACTTATTTAATGTTTATTAAAAAGAAATATATCGCTTATCCTATCTCAATTGGAGTAAGTTTTATTCTTGCTTCAGGTAGTGAAATTATTCAAATATTTGCCGGATCTAGAGGACCATCATTTAAAGATGTCGGTATTGATATGTTAGGTGTGAGTATTCCATTTTTAATTATATTAGTAATTGATATGATCATTTATCTACACAAGACAAAAAAATCTATTAAGGAGGAGTTATGAAAGTAGCGATTTTAGGAAGTGGGTCTTGGGGAACTGCTTTAGGTAATGTTCTTTCAGATAACCAACATGAAGTATTAATCTATGGTATTAATGAAAATGAAGTAAATGATATTAATTTAAATCATAAAAATTCTAAATTCTTTAATGAAACAATCTTAAATTCATCTTTAAAAGCAACTACTTCTATTTCATATTGCTTAAAAGATTTTCTTCCAGAAGTAATTCTTCTTGCCGTACCTAGTTCTTCTTTAGTTTCAGTATGTGAACAAATTAAAGAATATTCTTTAGGGGAAACTTTAATTATAAATGTGGCTAAAGGATTAGATGGAACAACTTTCTCTCCTTTATCAGATACAATAAAAAAAGCTTTAGAAGGATATTCTTATAAAGATGTTGTTACTTTAATTGGACCTAGTTTTGCTTTAGAAGTAGCGAATAAAGAATTTACCCTTATAAGTGCGGTTAGTAAAAATTTAGCTTATGCAGAAATCGTACAAAAGATGTTCTCTAATCAATATTTTAGAGTTTATACTAACGATGATGAAATTGGTGCTCAATATGGAGCGTGTATTAAAAATGTTATTGCAATTGCCAGTGGTATTTGTTCTGGCCTTGGCTTTCAAGATAATGCAAGAGCTGCTTTAATTACCCGTGGCTTACATGAAATGACGAAGTTTGGTGTTTATAAAGGTGGAAAAAAAGAGACATATTTAGGCTTAACTGGTATTGGAGATTTATTCTTGACTTGTACTTCTTTTAAATCGAGAAACTTTAGCTTTGGTTATGCAATTGGTCAAGCTAATGATGCAACAGAAGTATTGAAGAATAATTCTAAAACTGTTGAAGGAGTTAAAGCGTGCTCTTATTTATATAAAGCGTGTCAAGAATATCATGTTGAAATGCCGATTGTTGCTGGCGTTTATCATGTGCTATTCGAAAAAAAATCTCCTCGTGAGGAGATTATTTCCTTAATGAATAGAGATTTAAAGAGAGAGTCTTAGCTCTCTTTTTATTTTAGAATGCGATATTCGAAGGATCAATTTTATCTTTTTCAGTTATTTCTCTAATAACTTTACAAGGTACTCCTCCGGCAATGACATTAGAAGGAATATCTTTAGTTACGACGCTTCCTGCAGCAATTATAGAATTTTTACCAATCGTTACTCCTCCTAAAATAGTACTAGAAGCACCAATCCAAACACCATCTTCAATAGTGATAGGCTTAGATGTACCAATACCGTTACATCTTTGCTCAGGATGAATTGCGTGACCTGAACAAGCAATGACACAGTTAGGAGCGATAAAGACCATGTGACCAATATTAACTGGAGAAGTATCGAGGATGACGCAGTTATAGTTTAATAAGACAAAACCATTTAGATGAATATTAAAACCATAATCACAATGAAATGTCGGTTCAATGCCACAAGGAGAGTAAGTTCCAAGTAATGAACGAAGAATTTCTTCTCTTACTTCAGTTTCATTGGGTAAAGTCATATTATATTTTTGACAAAGCGTTTTAGCTTTTAATTGATAAGAACTTAATTCTTCGCAGTGCGATGAATTATAACCTTTATTTTCTTTTATTCTATCTATGATATCCATATATTATCTCCTATAATGTAGCTTATTTAAGGTACAAAAAAAGCTTTGAATTAATCAAAGCTTTAATCTACTTAATGGTGCCGACCACCGGAATCGAACCAGCAACCTACTGATTACAAATCAGTTGCTCTGCCAATTGAGCTAGGTCGGCATTTGCCTCAAGCAAGTAAGATTATATCACAGTAAAATAACTTTGCAACAAAAATTTTAAAATTTTAGAAAAAAATATAAAAAATCTTACATCGCTCATTTTTTATGAAAAAATATTTATTTAAATAAATAAATTTTTCGTTATAATCTTTAAAGATTACTTTAATTTTTGTAAAATATTTTTATATTAAATTTTGGAGGAAAAAGTTTATGAAATGTAATCTCATTAATTTATTAGCGAATACCGTTTCTAGCAAATTTGTTATTTTATTTGCAGTATGTGCGGCGGTCTTCCTAGTATTACTTGTTATTCTATGCGTAGTCGTTAGAAAAAAAGGCAAAGCTTATGAAAAATCTTTAGAAACTGAAGAAACAAAAGAAGAAGCTCCAGTAGAAGAACCTGCTGAAGAACCTGCTGCAGAAGAATCTCCTGTTGAAGCAGTTGAAGAAGAAGCTGCAGAAGAGGAAGCTGAAGAAGCAAAAGAAGATGTAACTGAAGAAGCTACTGAAGAAGAAACACCAGCTGAAGAAGTAGAAGAATCAAAAGAAACAGAAGAACCAACTGAAGAAGTAGCACCAGTTGAAGAACCAACTGAAGAAACTCCAACTGAAGAAGTAGAAGAACCTTCTGAAGAAAAAGAAGAAGCTGCAGAAGAAGTGACTGAAGAAGAAGCACCTGTTGCAGCAGTTAAAACTGATGAAAAAGAATCTTATGACGAAGATGAAGAAAAAGAACATACTGTAAAAGGTAAATATGTCATCGTTTCTGAAGGACCAAATTATCGTTATAAATTAAAAGCATCTAATGGTGAAGTAATTATTGTTTCTGAACCATACACATCTGAAAAATCAGTTAGAACTGGTATTGAAACATTAAAGAAGAATCTTGATACATCTCGTTGTGATGTTGTTGAAGATAAACATGGTTTATTCTCATTTAGAGTTATGACTCCTCAAGGAAGATGTTTAGCGACTTCCGCGAACTATTCAACTAAAGCAAGCGCAACAAATGCGATTGAATCTTACAAACGTTGGGCAAAGAGTGAAAACATTGTTGTCGATGATAGCGAAGATGCAGATCATTCAGAAGTAGAAAAAGTTGAATTTGAAATTGAACAAGAAAATACTGGTACTTATATTATTAAAGAAGAAGGCGATGGATTTGTTTATCAATTAATCGCGGCTAATAAGAGAGTAATTGCAACTTCTTTAGTTTACCAATCAAAAGATTCATGTAAAGAAGCATTAGAAAAATTTAGAACTGTAGTTTATGAAGGTTCATTCTATGTTTATAAAGATAAGAATGCTAAATATCAATTCAAACTCTACAACAAGCAATCACGTTTAGTTCTTGCAGGTGAAGTTTATGATTCTAAACAAGCAGTTATTTCAGTAGTTGAAACAATTAAACGTTTAGCTAAACTCGCAACATTAGTTGAAGAATAATTTGTTAACTAAGCATTAGGGAAACCTAGTGCTTTTTTCATGGTTGCCTATATTTAATTTATCGTTTATAATTACTAATGCTTAAGGAATTGTGTATGAAAAATAAATTAAAATTATTTCAAGAAATATCTTATTTATTAGGAGTTATTCTTCTTAGTTTATCAGTCGCAGTAGTGACCGCGAGTGATCTAGGAGTATCGATGATAGTTTTACCAGCTTATGTATTAAGTCAAAAAGTATCGCTTTTAACTTTTGGACAAGCTGAATATGTCATTCAAGGTATATTATTAATTATATTTTGTTTTGTAATGGGTAAATTTAAAATTCATTATTTATGGAGTTTTGTGACTTGCTTATTATACGGCGCCTTCTTAGATCTATTTCGTTTAATTCCAATCTTTAATCCAAGTGTTACTGATTTTAGTTCTTTACCTTTGTATTTAAGAATTATCTTCTTTGTATTAGGTACTATTCTAACAGGCTTTTCTGTTGCTTTATTAATTAAATCTTATTTCCATCCTCAAGTATATGATTTATTTACTAAATACGTATCAAGAAAATTTAATATTAAGTATTTCTATTTTAAATTAGCTTTTGATTTATTATTTTTAGCCTTAGGAGTTGGAATGGGTTATGCACTTAATCTTCCTTTATGTGGAGTAGGAATTGGTACTTTTATTGCCGCGATAATGAATTCAGTTTTAATTAGTTTCTTTTCAGCCTTATTTGATCGAATGTTTATTTATGTTCCTTTAAGACCTGTCTTACTAGATAAATTTAATGATTGACAAATAAAAACGTTCTAGATAATCTCTAGAACGCTTTTTTAAAGCTTATTTTACGAGTTTTTCGAATTCATCGAGTAAATCGTTAAGCTTAGTACAAACTGCGACAAATGGCTCTTTTGAAGTTAAATCAACTCCGCCTTGTTTAACGATTTCGACTGGGTAAGTACATCCACCCATTTTTAACATAGAAACATATTTTTCAAATGCACCTGGTACATTATTTTTAACATCTTGATATATCTTACTTGAAGCTGAGAAGCAAGTTGCATATTGATAAACATAGAATGGAGTATTATACATATGAGGAATATATGCCCATACCATCTTCTTTAATGGTTCTGTGTCTAAATCAATATCATAATATTTCTTATATAAGTCAGCCATAATGTTATTTAATGATTCATAAGTAAATGGTTTATTTTCAATGACTAACATATGTGCTTGATATTCAAAATCTGCGAATAATGTTTGACGGTAGAACGTAGAAACTATACCATCAATTTGTTGTTCAAGAGCTTGAACCTTAAGTTCTTTATCAGTTGAATTCTTCATTAAATAATCTAAGAAGACTGCTTCATTAAATGTTGAAGCGATTTCCGCGACAAAGATGGTGTAATCTTTAGTTGCATAAGGT
This sequence comes from Acutalibacteraceae bacterium, assembly GCA_963610315.1. Classification (GTDB taxonomy): domain Bacteria; phylum Bacillota_I; class Bacilli_A; order RFN20; family CAG-449; genus UBA3210. The sequence goes on along the minus strand of CAVDMV010000003.1, from coordinate 57,066 downwards.
TGATTTTCATTTGAATAAAGAGTGTGAATTGAGTGACCACATTCATGTGCGAGAGTGAATGCTGAATCTAAGGTATTAGTATGATTTAATAAGATATAAGGTCCGTAACCATATACTTGAGTTGAATAAGCTCCACTTCTTTTGCCTTCAGATGGATAAACATCAACGTGACCTTCTTTTAAAGCGACTTTCGCGTGAGAAACAAAGTCTTCTCCTAAAGGTGATAAAGCTTTTAAAACATCTTCATAAGCTTTTTCATAAGGATATTTAACATCGCTAGTAGAGAAAGATAAGAAACGATCATAAGTATGATATTCATCTAATTTAAAGAATTCTTTTCTTAATTTAATATATCTTTTTAATGGTGCAGTATTTTCTTTTACTGTATTAATTAAAGATAAATATACTTCTTCAGGAATCTTATTATGATCTAAGACGCTTTCTAAGATTGATTTATAACCTCTTGATTTCATTTTTGCGATATCAGCATCAACAACACCTTTATAGATTGTGCAAAGGGTATTTTTATGTAAATCATAATAAGAAAATAAAGATTCAAATACTTTTTTACGATCTTCTTGTTTTTCACAATTCATTAAAATACTTGTATAAGTATTTGGTGATACTTTAACTACTTCATTATTTGATAAAGTGACATCTACTGGAGTAAAATCACTATTTTGGAGCATTGAATATAATCTAGCTGAGGCAGAAGAAACCATTGAATAATCAGAGATAATCTTTTCTTCACTTGGTGAGAGAACAAATTTCTTTGAATCAAATGTTTTCTTGATAGAGAATAAGTGTTCTTTAATGACTTTGTTTTTGCTAGCTAAATCCTCATAGAAACTATAAGGTTTTTCTAATAATTCAGTATTGATATAAGAAGTAACCGCACCATAATCTGGGAATAAGGATCTTGCTTTCATAATGGAAGCTTGTGTTTCAAGATCTTTTTGGTTTTTGTCATAACTCATCGCAATATAAGAATAAAAACGTTCTAAGACTTTTTCTAATTCATCTTGAAATAAGAAGAATTCTTCTAAAGATTTTTCTTCGTTTAGTTTTCCTTTAAAATCAGCAAAATGTGGGATCTTTTCTTTTAGTAATTCATAATCTTTGTCCCAAGATTCTTTATCGGCATAAATTTCTTTTAAATTCCATTCGTTCATAATATAAATTCCTTTCGTAAATTAAATAAATGATACTACTTAATTGAACTAAATGTAATAAAAATCCACTTATTTCTAAGTGGACTTATAATTTATTTAATTAATGAATTTTTACAAGAACCAGTTTCTAAGAATTCATCTAAGTTCTTGAGTGTAACTTCAATCATATCGATTAATGCTTTATCAGTAGAAGAAGCAACGTGAGGAGTTACGAGTACTCGAGGATATAAATCAATTAATTTTTGATGTTGAGGTGTATCCATGTGTTGAGGATCTTCAAAATTCTTGAAGAAGAGAGTTTTTTCATTTGAGATAACGTCAATCGCTAAACCATCTAAATGAGAATTTTCAACAGCTTCTAAAGCTGCATCTAAATCTAAGATTTCACCACGAGCGACGTTAACTAAGATAGAATGTTCTTTCATATTCGCGATAAATTCTTTAGAGATGAAGTTATCGTTAGATCCTTTAACATAATTCATATGTGCGACAATGATATCACATGTTTTATTAAATTCATCTAATGGTAAGAAAGTAACAATCTTTTTGGCATAATCTGACTCATAGACATCGTAACCAACCACTTCTGCACCTAAACCTTTAAATAAAGAAGCAGTGGTACAACCAATTCTTCCGCATCCTAAGATACCTACTCTACAACCTCTTACTTCACGAGAGAACATTTGATTAGTTACTTTGAAATTACCTTTGTGAGTATAATCAACAGTATAAGCAGTATTTCTTAATAACATCATCGCAAGAGTTAAAGCGAGTTCACTAATTGCGTTTGGTGAATAACCTGGAACGAATGCAGTTTTAATATTATATTCTTTACAAGCTTCGATATCGACATGGTTATAACCAGCAGTACGGGTTAAATAATATTTTAAACCGTGGTCAGCTAAGTCTTTCATAGCTTCTTTATTAACTACGCAGTTACCTCTAACCATGACTACTTCATAACCTAATGCATCTTTATAGTTATCAGTATTTAAGAATTGTGGGAATAAAGTTAATTTGTAATTATATTGTTCGCCTAATTTTTCAAAGTAAGGAATTTCATATTCTCTTACGCCGAAACAAGCAATTTCTTTTTTAAATGACATTTTTTTCTCCTCCTAAGCAAATATTCCTGCAGATTGAATGACAGTTAATAAAATCATATAAACTGGAATAAAACAGACAGATACTAAAGTACCAATTAATGAACAAGATGAAGCGAATGTTGATTCTTTATTTGAGTTAATACAATAAGTAATCGCGACTGTTGCAGGTGGAACTGCCCACATTAATGTTGTCGCAGCAAGTGTATTAAATGAAACATTAATACCTGGGATTAAGTTAATTAATAATAAGAATCCAAAGTTTAAGATAGGTGCGCCTAAGACTCTAATGAAAGTAAAAATCCATACATCTTTATCTTTTGCAGCATCTTTAAATGAAACTTTACCTAATGTACAGCCAATGGCAATCCAAACAAGTGGAGAAGATAATCCGCCTAAAGTATTAATTGTTTGATATAACCATGGTGCAGAAACGCTGAGATTCCAGAAAGCACCTGTTGAAGTTGTTCCTGAAGTATTATTTACTGTTACAACCCACCAGTTAGTTACATCACTTGAATCACCAATTAATTGTAATGACCAAAGGATAAAACCGACAAATGTCGCGATGATGATTGGGTTAACGAAAATTCTTTTTAAGATGTCTTTAATAGTTGGTTTGTTCGCAGAAGTATTTTCATCTTCTTTAGATTGACAGATTGCATAGTATGCATATGAATATAAGAATACGCGGTATGCGATATTAAACATACTAGAATCATTAAATGCTCCTGGGAAGACCGCTTTAATTAATGGTTGACCGAAGAATGTAGTTGAACCAAATACGAATAAGATTTCCATTACTTTTCTTCTAGTTGGATCTTTAACCCATTTGAAGATGAGTTTCGCTAAAAAGATAAATGCGATATAGATGACGAATCCATAGACGAAAGATACGATACAAGAAACGAAGCTTTCTTGTGAGATACTTGTCATGAATGAACCAAATGCTAAACAAGGTAAGCAAATTGTCATAACAAGTTTAGTTAAAATTTTACCAGTATTTTCTGGAAGTGTTTTGGTTTTTGTGAAAATAAAACCGATTAAAATAATGAATACGCTTTTGGCAACAGCAACCCATAAACTCATGGACGAAAGTGCACTTGCGATATTATCGCCGATTCCGGCTAATGTAAAAATCATAATTTTTCTCTCCTTTACAAAAAATATTATAAAATATATTGGTAAATTTTTATCAATTTAAGTTATAATGATTATACTAATTTTAAATGATTTCTATTTAAAAACATTATAAGTGAGGCATTTATGAACATTGATTATCTAAAAAACTATATAACTATTGTTGAAGAGAAGAGTTTTTCTAAAGCAAGTAAAAAATTATTTATCGCTCAACCTTCTTTATCTAATCAAGTTAAATATTTAGAAGATATGTATCGAACTAAGCTAATGTATCGTGGAGGAAAGACAATTCGCTTAACTTCAAGTGGAAAAGAACTCTATGCCAAAGCTCGTAAAATTGTTTCTTTATATGAACAAAGTTTTGTTAATTTAAATAATATTAATAATGGTTTAGAAGATAAGATTAATATTGCTTTACCACCAAGTGTCTATTCTTTATTAATTCATAAATTATTTTCTAAATTTTTTGAAGAATATCCACATATTAAATTTAATGTATATGAATGTAACGCTTTAACTGCTGAACAATATTTAAATGATGATATTGTTGATATCGCAGTTATTAACGCTCATATTAAAGATTTTGATAAAGTTAATTATTTAGTGTTAGATAAAGAAGAATTTGTTGTTTATCTTCCTCCAAATCATAAATTATTAAAAAAAGAAGCATTAGAACTTTCTGATTTAGAAAATGAACACTTAGTTGTTCCTCGTGCTTATGAAAGTGATATTATTTCTAGATTCCATGTGTTAAATATGAATCCTTTAATTGATATTACGACAGTAACTACCATGGCCAGTATGAGTTTTGCTAAAGAAAAGAAAATAATCGCGATAGTTCCTTTACCTTATAATGAAGTGATTAATAATGAATTTATGAGACCTTTAGAACTTGAAGCAATTAATGAAAATTCACGTAAAATCATTTATCTTAAAGATAAAGAACTTAGTTTTGCTTGTAAAGAATTCATTCGTTTAGCGAAAGTGAGTAATTCTTAAATCGTAATTAAATTATTTTACTAATGCATTTTTAGATTAGTTATAATTTATATGTAAGAAAGGTTAATTAAATGAATAAAATTAAGAAAAACATTGCTTCAATTATGTTATTAATAATATCTATTGCGTTATTTATCTATGGATTATTTTTTATTTTTGGTTCTTCAGAAGGAAACGTTAACGATTTGCTTGGTATATTATTTGCTTATTTCTTTAATTTTCCTTTAGCGATCATCTTAATTTTATTTCTATATATCTATTTATAAAAAATAAGTAGATTAATTTTAAAAAAATATTATGGAGGTTATTAAAATGATCTTTTCGAAGATAAAATCAACATTTAAAAATTTGAAACATTTTAAATGGAGTTTATGGCTTTCGTTATGTGCATTAGCCTTAGTACCCTCTATTTATCAAACGATAAGAACTTTTCTTATCTCAACTAACACATCTTCAACTGGAATCGATATTATTGGTCAAATGGAATGGTATGATCTTATTGATGAAACAATAAAGGCATTCTTAATTGTTCCTTTATATTCAATTCTAAATAGAATTTTTAAAAACAATAAAGAACAAGGTCCATCATTTGTTTTTAAATCTTTATTAATTGTATTTGTATTATATTTCATATTTAATATTGGAATTTTTATATATGGTAATTCACTTATTTCCTATATGAATCCGCAGGAAAATGATATTTCAGCCATAAGTACTTATCTTAAGCTTGAGACAATTAGTTTTATGCTAGGTATTATTCCTTCTTTCTTTAATATTATTTTTGTTGTTAGCGAAAAAGAAAAGAATGTTTACGTGTTCTTAGGAATTCAAGTCATTCTAGGCATAACTACCGATTTCCTATTAGTTCCTTCAATTGGTGTGAATGGAATTGCTATAAGTAATATCATTACAAACTCCTTACTAGCGATTATAGGATTTATTATCTTATATTTAGAAAAACTCATTAAACCTAGTTTTTCATTAAAAGATGATAAAAAAGAATATGCTTCTTGGCTTAAGGTTGGCTTATTCTCTGGAACTCAACAATTTATCGATAATATTGTTTACGCTTTAATGATTGGAAAGATGGTCAATATGGTAAGTGAACAAGGTAATTATTGGGTGGCTAATAACTTTATTTGGGGATGGTTACTTATTCCTGCCACTGCTCTTAGTGAAATTGTAAAAACTGACTGTAAGGAAGAAAATAATAATAATAATAATAATAATATCATAAAATCAAATTATTATTTGATAGCGTTATTTATATTTGTTTTATGGGTTTTAACTTTACCTACTTGGAATCCTTTTCTTACTTATGTAGAAAGGTTAGATAACGCAGAACATATATTTCAAATTCTATTAAAGCTTGTTCCGTTTTATATTGCTTATACATTATGTTTAATACCTGATTCAATATTTATTGGAAAAGGTAAGACTTACCTTAATGCCTTAAATAGCCTTCTTGTTAACTTTATTTATTACGGAGTATGGTTTATTCTTTATAAGACAAATTCTATTACATTTACGATTGATATTATCGTTTATATGTTTGGCTTTGGATTGGTATTTCATATGATTATCTCTTTTATTGAGCAATGGTGGTATATCAGAACTATATATCTAAAAAGAATATGATTTTAGTGTAAAAGTAAATTATTAGTGATAGAATGAAATTGCTTAAAGTCTATGTGTTTTAAAAGGAAGTTAAGAATGTGTAAAGGGTGATTATATGGACAATAACGTTTCAAGTAATAAAATTGAATCACTTAAAGAGCAATTGATGGTTTTTGATATACTCGCTCGTCATTTTGAAAATGTTTATTTATTAAACATGGAGAAGAAGACTGCAAGAATTCTTAAACTAAATGCTTCTTATGTTGATGTTCCTGGTAAAGAGAATCATCAAGAATTTCATTTTGATCCTGTTATTATTAACTGGGTTAATACAATTGTTTATAAAGATGATAGAGAAAAAATTACTCAAATTTTTAAAGTTGAAAAGATTAATGAAATTTTAAAAACTCAAGACGAAGTTGTTGGAAACTATCGTAGTTTAGTTAATGGAGAAATTCATTACTTTCAATATAAAATTACTAAATCTAGTGAAGATGGTAAAATGGCAGTTATTGGTTTCCAAAATATTGATGATATTATTAAAGAACATAAAAAACTTGATGAAGAAAAAAGAAAAGAAACAGAAGCTCATGAAAGAGAACTCGCTAATCAACTAGCAATTATCATGGCTTTATCTAAAAGCTTTCGAAATGTCTTTGTCGCTAATTTAAAAACGGGTACTGCAAAAGCTATTCGTCTAGATGATAGTTATAATGTAAAAGCAGTTAGAGATGTCAGTAGCGGTGCTTTCCCATTTGATGCAGTTATTGATCGTTGGATTAAAGAAAATGTTCACCCTGATGATAAAAAACGTATTAAAGAATCATTAAATGTTGATAATATTAGAAAAGTATTTGCAACGCAAGATAGTTATGTTGGAACATATCGAAGCATTGAAGAAGGAATAAAACATTATTATCAATATGATTGTAGAAGAGTCGATAATACCGAATATGTCGTTGTTGGATTTCAACTTATTGATAAAATTGTTGAAGAACAAAAAGAAAATCAAAGAAGAGAAAGAGTGTTAGAAGAAGCACGTTTTAATGAAGAAAAAGAACGTATAGAAGTTATTAATTCTTTATCGACAATTTATTCAACTATTTTCCAAGCTGATATTGTTACTCATAAATATGAGATATTAACTAGTGTTCCACTTATGGAAAAATTAGTTCCACAAAAAGGAAATTTTGATGATGTAAAGGATATAATTATCAATAACTTTATTGAACCAGAATTTAAAGAGTCATTATATGAATTCCTTAATATTGATACATTAGCTAATAGACTTAAGAATGTAAATACAGTAACTACTGATTATAAAGCACCTAATGGATCGTGGATTCAAGCACGTTTTATCGTAAAAAGAAGAGATAATGATGGAAATGCCATCGAAGGCTTATATGTCGCACGTGATATAAGTGAAGAAAAACTTATGAAATATGAAGCAGAACATGATGCTCTTACTGGAGTTTTAAATCGTGGAGGATTTGATCAAATTCTTAATTCGAATATAAAAGAAAAAAGAAATTTCGCACTTGTCTTAATTGATATTGATGAATTTAAAGATGTTAATGATAATTATGGTCATGATGTCGGAGATGATGTTTTAAAAAAGATTTCTAAAATGCTCGGAGAACAATTTAGATCTATAGATTATATTTGTCGAATTGGTGGCGATGAATTCGCGGTAATTATGATGGATGTAAAAAAAGATTTTGAAACTAAGATTATTAATAAAATCGATGAAATTAATGAATTACTTTCTTCTCGTACCATTGATATTCCTTTAGTCTCCCTAAGCGTTGGAACTGCTTTTATGGATAAAGATTCTTCCTCTGATAGTTTATTTAAAGACGCGGATAACGCATTATATTATGTAAAAAGACATGGTAAGAAAGGTTGCCATATCTATTCAAAAGAAGATAATTAAAATATTTAATAATTTCAAGGATTGTTACCTATATTAAAAGGTGATGATCCTTTTTATTAATAAAAAAAGTCTAGTTAGAACTAGACACAGTTATTTTTTATGTTTTAAAAATTTATCAAGTGGTTCAAAGACTGCATAATAAATAGGTATAGATAAAAAGATAACCCACATTGGATGCCATAAAGAAAATATCATTCCGATTAAACAATAAATTCCACTAATTAAAACTGGGAATAAGAAATTACAAAATTTCTTTGCTTCAATAGCGTCAGCAATACTAGCTAAACTAAGAGAAATAAGGATAACTGGCCAATATAATGCCCACCCATTATTTAAAGCAAAACCTAAAACAACATAGGTGATAAATCCTAAAGCAAAGATGATACTTTTAAAAATATTATAGATCCATTTCTTATAATTAATTGTGAGGTTTTCTCCATCACTGGACTTAAGGTTAATCTTTCCATCAGCTATGTGAACACTATCTCCATCATTTCCTACAATATGGATTTGTCCATTTTTGATAGTTAAAGTGTCTTCGCCATCTTTAATGTAGATACCTTGTTCTTTCTCGTTATCATTATTCTTTTCTTTGTTATCTTTAATAATTGATTCGATATCTTCTTCATCAGTAGAGAGAAGTTCATCTAAAGATACATTATACAATTTAGCTAAACAAATAAGATTATCAGTATCGGGACTTGCCTCGGCTCTTTCCCATTTAGATACTGCTTGACGTGAAAGACCTAGTTTTTCAGCAAGTTGCTCTTGTGAATAACCATATTTCTTTCTTAATTCGATTAAACGATTTGATATTTTGATGTTCATAATTTTTTCCTCCTTGAAGTACCTTAATCTTATAAAAATAGGAAAAAGAGGTCTATACATTCTAGTTTTCAAATACGCAACTATGGGTTGCATCACTTAATTTTATATTAAAAATTCGTTGGATTTTAATTTAAAGATAATTCTTTTATTAAATCTAAAGTAAGAAGTTAATTAATAGAATTAAAATTGTTTTCTTGAAACAACTAATTAGATTATAGTTGATTTTTACCTAAAATCAATTTTTATAAGGATAAAGAACTGCAGTTTTTGATATAACAAGTTTTTTTACATTCGAATGCTTTTGTTAATTTAAATATTTTTAAACGATTTTATATAAATAATATGATAAAGAAATTAAATTATTCGTTAAAATCGGATGAAATAATATATTTTTAAGTTTTTTAAGTTTTTTTAGTTACTTAAATATTTAATAAATTGACTTGTAAACGCTTACATTCTATCTTGAAGATAGATGGAAAGGGATTCATCAAACTAATCCTTTGACACAATATGCGGAAGACTTAGGCTCTCCGTGGAAAGGAAATTTAGATTTTTATGAAGAAAAAAATCGCAATATTACTTGCAGTTGCTGCAACCACACTCGGTGGACTTACTTCTTGTGGTGGAACTAGTAAGTCAGAAGTCGAAAAAGTTATTGAAGAAGCAATGACTCTTGACGCTAAAGACCTCTATAAAAAAGCTATGGAAGAATTAGATGGAAAAACAATGACAGGTATTGGTAATTCATCTAGAGGTAAAACTGCAAAAGAATATTTTATTAACTATTTAAAAGGTAATGATGCAGATGGAAATCCATCTACTGCAGTTCAAGAAGCATTCCCTTATTATAATCCAGAGTTCAGCGGACAAATTGAATGGACTCAACCAAAGGAAAACAGTATCTTCACTATGATTGATAGTGATGTTAATGGCTCTAATCATTCAATTGCAATGACTCTTATTCAAGACGCAAACCAAATTGATGCAAAAGAAATTCAAACAGGTAATCTTTTAAATTATGTACCAAAGGAATGGAATGGTGATGCAGATAATAAAGAACCATTTGCACTTCAATCACTTAATAAAGTATTTGAATTTAATAATTTAGATACTACTAAATCATTTATGAACTGTTGGGATTTCGTTAGAGAAGGCGAAACACCATTATTTATGAAACCTTCTTCAGAGCCTGTTGGTCGTAACTTCTTAATTATGCTTACACAACAAAAATATTCTGATATTCTTAAAACTGCATATGAAGCAATTGGCGATGCTACGCAAAAAGCACGTATTGAAACTACAGCAGATGGCTTAAAAGAAAAAGCAACTCAACTTGGCTTAACTCATGAATCAGCAAAATATGCATTAGCGTATATTCAATTATTTGTAAAACAATATGCAGAAAGATCAGATGACGGTCCAATTTGTAATGAATTAGTCACTAAGTCAGCTAAAGGAGCTTCAGGCCTCTTAGTTTATTCAAAACTTCGTTCTGTTACTGAAACTGAAGAATCATCAAAGAAGAATGTTACTATCGCAGCTTATCAAGATGGCTATAAAGGTATCGGCGGATTCATGTATAAACATTATCTTCAAGTTTTAAAAACATCTCCATATCCATGGACATCATGTGCATTTATTCACTTTATGACTTGTACTTATGACGGATTTAAAGCTTGGGGCAAAGATATCGGTGGATATTGTTCAAATAATACAGCTGGTATTAATCAAGATCACTCTCAAGACGGTGGAACAGAATTTGCTTGCTTAAATGATAAAGGCTATGAATTCTGGACAGGTACTGGTGATGGTAAGGGTAATATGGTTGTTGAAGACGGCTCTTATTGCTCGGAAAAAGATGTAACTGTTGGTACTTGGATCGATACAGGTATTAAATAAAAGTTTGACATATTTATTGAGAAGGTCGTAGATTAATTCTACGGTCTTCTTCTTTTGAAAGGAGATTTCATGTTTAAAAACAAAAAAGAATATTCAGATTCTTCTAGTAATATAAAGACTCCTGGAACAATGGATAAAGTAATGTCACATGTTGGCACGTGGATTTCTCGACCTGAAAATTTAATTTTACTAATATTGGGTGTAGTGTTATCTTTCGCAGTTCTTTATCCTCTTTGGTCTATTATTCAAAATTCATTTACCGTCCATGCTGGTAAAGAAATGCAATTTGCAAAAGCCTATGGATATAATACCGTTGGACTTTCAGTTTCTAACTGGGCTAATCTTTTCGGCGGCGCTTATGCGAATAAATATCTTTGGGTTCCATTAGGTAATTCGTTACTTCTAGGAACGTTAAGTTGCTTGTTTGCTTTAGTTTTTGGTGGTATTGCGGCATTCTTAGTTACTAGAACTAACTTGCCTTGTAAGAAGTGGATTTCATCAATCTTCATTTTCCCTTACATCATGCCTCAATGGACGTTGGCAGTTGTTTGGAAAAACTTATTCTGGTCAGCGGATGTAACAGGTGGTTCTAATGGATTCTTTGCTTATATGTTCTCTAAGATGGGAATTTCGTGGCGTTTCCCTTTATGGTGGTGTCAAGGCTTATTCCCTTCAGCATTAGTATTAGGTATTCACTATGCAGCATTTGCTTATATTTTAATCGGTGGTATTTTTAAGAATATGGATGCTTCACTTGAAGAAGCGGCGACAATCTTAAATACACCAAAATGGAAAATCATCTTTAGAATTACAATTCCAATGATTATTCCAGCGATACTTTCAACTATCTTACTTGTTTTCTCAAGTGCAGTTGGTTCTTATCCAGTCGTTCACTATGTCGGCGGAAAAGACTTCCAAGTACTTGCGACTTCTTACATTGATTTAAGAGCGATTACTGGTGAAGGATTTGCTTCTATTATCGGTATTGTAATGCTTCTTATCGGTTTTATTATCTTAATTATTAACCAAGCTTCTTTAACTTCAAGAAAACAATTCGTTACAGTTTCTGGTAAATCAGCTCAAGCAACAAAGATTCAATTAAATAAAGTTGGTAAATGGGTTATTGCAGTTATCTTAATTATCTTAACTGCCTTTACTTCTATCTTACCTGTTATTTCTTTCGGTGTTGAAACGTTCTTATCTAACCCAGGAGACTATTCATCTTGGACAACTAAATGGTGGACATATCACGAAAATGGTGAAGCTGGAATGTATGGTAACTATGGTATTTTCTATAACACAAATATTTGGAAATCATTTGGAAATCAAGCTTTAGTTGCAGTTAGCTGTGCGCTTATTGCTGGTACTCTTGGCTTCTTAGTTGGATATTGTGTATCAAAGAAGAGAAAGAATAAATTTGCAGGTTATGTAAATGGTATTTCGTTCCTTCCTTATTTAATTCCAGCCGTTGCTTTCTCAGCAGCATATCATGCCTTTGGATTAAATGCCGGTATATCCGGAGCAGCAGGAGCAATGTTCCTAATGATTCTCTGCGGATCTGTTAAATATATTCCATTTGCTTCTCGTTCTTCATTAAGCGCGATGATGCAATTATCTTCAGAAATTGAAGAAGCTGCCGTTATTCAAGGGGCTCCTTGGTGGAAACGTATGACACATATTGTTATACCTATTCAAAAATCCGCGATTATCTCAGGTTACTTATTACCATTTATTACTGGTATGCGTGAATTAAATTTATTCATGTTCTTAGTAACAAACAACGATCAAATCGCGACTACATCATTATCTTATTATGATGAAATGGGCTTATCAGCCTTCTCAAGTGCGATTAACTTATTAATTATTATCTTTGTCTTAATCGCAAACTTTGGTGTAAATAAATTAACCGGTGCTTCAATTGACTCAGGTATCGGAGGAGGTAAAAATAAACATGCCTAAAATTGTATTAGAACACGTCAATAAAAAATGGGGTAAATTTTATGGCGTTGATGATTTAAATTTAGAAATCCCTAATAATAGTTTCGTTACATTACTTGGTCCATCTGGATGTGGTAAAACTACAACGCTACGTATGATTGCAGGACTTGAAACTCCGACTTCTGGAAGAATTATTATCGGTGATGAAGTTGTCTTTGATTCTGAACTTGGTATTAATGTTTCTGCGAGTAAACGTCATGTTGGTTTCTTATTCCAAAACTATGCTTTATGGCCTAATATGACAGTTTATCAAAACATTGCTTTTGGTTTAAAGAATGTCAATGAAGAAATGGATGTCTATGATTGGGATTTAATCGCTTTACATGATTATTTAAATGTTTTAGATAAGCCAGAAAAGATTGTTTCTTTAATTAAAGATGCCGCGGATAAAAACGGTAGAATTAAAGATGAAACGGCGATTATTAAAATCACTGATTTCTTTGAAGTAAGTTATCCTACTGCAAAGAAAGCTTATAAACTTCTTTCTAAAGGCTATGAAGTAACTAAAGTAGAAGAAGAAAGAAAAAAAGTAAATGAAGAAATTAAAAAGATCTTAGACAAACACGAAAAGAAGGGTGACAAACTAAATGATAAATATTGTTATTTAGATGAAAATGGTAATCCAATTAGAAAAGTACGTCATCTTTCTCCTGAAGAAATCGATTTAAAATTACGTGCTTCAGCTCGTACATTAAAAATCACTCAATTCATGGATCGTTATCCTGCTGAATTATCAGGTGGTCAACAACAACGTGTCGCGATTGCGCGTACTTTAGCTCCTGGACCTAAGGTTTTATTTATGGATGAACCTTTAAGTAACCTTGATGCAAAACTACGTTTAGAAATGCGTTCTGAATTAAAACGTCTCCATATGGAAACAGGAGCGACTTTCGTTTATGTTACTCACGACCAACTAGAAGCGATGACTCTTGCAACAAGAATTTGCTTAATGAATAATGGTGTTTTACAACAATATGAACCTCCAATTCGTACTTATCATTATCCAAATAATCTCTTTGTCGCGGACTTTATTGGTACCCCAGCAGTTAACTTAATTGAAGCAAGAGGTAAAAAAGAAGGTAATTCCTTTAAATTTAAAATCTTTGATGATAAAGTGGCTATTTTTACTCCAACTGATCCAAATTTCGATTTAGAAAAACGTCGTGAAGAAATTAAGAAGAATATTCGTCCAGTTAATGAAGATAAATCAAATAAAGATGGACCATTCCCTTATAAGATTCCATTAATTACTCAACCAATCGATGTTCCAGATAATCCAACTATCGATGAATTTGACTTTGTTCTTGGGGTAAGATCACAATATATCACTATTAATGAAGGTGGTAATCTTGAAGCAAAAGTTTATAGCGCAATGCCTACTGGTAAAGAAACAACTATTCGTTTAGAAGTAGGTAACTATCTACTGACCGGTGATGAATTTGGCGCGGTTGATTATATGATTGGAACTGATATTAAATTAGGTTTTAGAGGTAATCATATCATGTTATTTGACCGTGAATCACAAGAACTTCTTTGCTTAGGTACTTTAACTATTGAATAATAAATAATTAAAAAGTGAATCTTAAGGTTAGATGATAACTAACTTTGGGGTTCACTTTGTGTTTTTAAGAGATAATGGAGGAGAATTATGATAAAAGGTATTATCTTTGATCTAGATGGCGTTTTATTATCAACTGATGAATATCATTATTTAGCTTGGAAAGCATTAGCTGATAAATTAAATATTCCTTTTAATAAAAATATAAGTGATGAATTAAGAGGACTTTCAAGAATGGATAGTTTAAACGCTATTTTATCTTATTCTAATAAGCAATATAGTGAAGAAGAAAAAGAACAAATGGCTGAATATAAAAATGATATATATAAAACTTATCTAGAAAATATGTCGCCTCAAAAAGTTCCTAATAATGTAAGATCAACTTTAGAAGAATTAAAAAAACGAGGCTATAAACTAGCGGTAGGTTCTTCAAGTAAAAATACTAAATTAATCTTAGAAAAAACAGATTTAAGAAAATATTTTGATGCAGTTAGTGATGGAACTAATATAACGCGTGCCAAACCTGACCCCGAAGTATTTTTACTTGCCGCGGAATATCTTCATTTATCACCAAGTGAATGTGTGATTGTTGAAGATGCCATTTCAGGAATTAATGCCGGAATTAACGGAAAATTTAAAACTATTGGAATAAGTTATGCAAGTAAATGTTATAAAACGGATTATCCAATTAATAGCTTTGAAGAAATACTAGATTTAAAATTTGATTAATTATTTTCGATAAATATAATTTATAAATTTATCTTTTAAAATGCCATTATCTACATATCTAATAGTAAAAGATTTGCTAGTTTATCTAACTTCATTGATAAAAATATTCTATTAAAACTTATTTGGTAATAAACTATTATTTTCCTATTTAGGATAGACTCACTTTTTATTTATGGACATATTTTACACTTTTCCATAAAAATCAAGTAGTCAAAAATACACTTTTCCTAAATTTATTACTTTTTAGTAAGAAAATTAAATGTTAATTTTTATCTAATAACAAAATATTATTGATTTTATCATTTAAACTTATAAGCTTAATTTGATTAAGGAAAAGAGTATTATATTATTTTTATAATCCAAAAATTATTTAGTAATTTATTATTAACATATCATGAACTATTAGATTACAGTTACAATAATTAATATTTATAACTTAAATAATTAAATATATTTACATTTATACGATTTTGTAGTGAAAGAGATAAAAAAAGAAATAAATTGTATATTTAAAAATAATTATGTTAACAAAATATAAAAAAGTGTTGCTTTTTATTTTTTGTGTGATACAATATAGTTGTAAAGAGATAAACAAGTGCTTTACGAAAGGAGAAAAAATATATGAATATTAAAAAATTGACACTTGGTGGATTATTACTCTCTTCTTTATTAACAGCTACTGCCTGCGGAGGAAATAATACTAACACCTCACAATCTAACGGAAATAGCACATCTTCAGAAATTAATGGAGATAACACAACTAACTTTAATAATTACTTACTAACAGATTTAGGTTATCGTCGTTTTAGCGCAGAACCTACATCTGAAGATATTGATAAATGGATTTTAGATATCGTCATCGATAAAGGTGGAGATCTAATAAGCGGTGGAATTGCATCATATGGTAAAACATTAGTTATTAACCTTTTAAAAGAATGTGGATTAGATCTTCGTGATGCGAACGCAAAAACCTTAGAAAAGATTCAACAACAATTAGATCAAATTGAAAATAAATTAAATTCTTTATGTGAAAAAATTGAAAGAGACCATTCTGAAAGTATCTTAAGCCCTGTCTTAAAAGCGGTTAAAGAATGCTTATACGATTATAATGGTATCGCGACAACTGGTATAGAATATTTAGTTAATGCTGAAAAAGATGAATCTTTAACTGAAGAAGAAATCGAAACTAAACGTGAAGAATATTATAACGATATTGTTAAAGATCTTATGACCGGTGGACTTCCAATCGCGAGTAGATTAACTAATTTATGTAACTATATTTTAAAACCAAATGAAGCAAGTGGAAATAATATTTTCTATTATTATTTCAATACAATTGCATGTACTGATGTATGGTCAATTCAACGTGTAAAGAATATTAAGAGCTTCGTTGCTTATATTGACTCTGTCTTATTATTAACTGCGAACTTAGCTAAATTCCAAATGTATTATTTAGCTAAAGGTAAAGGGGATGCAGCAAGAGCAGCTTATGAAGGTATTATGACTACGATGGCTAATCAAGTTAACGCGGTTAACTTATTATTTAAGAACCAAATTGAAGCATTAAAAGTTTATGAAGATAAAGCAGCAGAAGGTCTCAATATCTTCTTATCAACTGGTAAAGAATATTCAACTCGTTTAGCGACATTAACTTATAATCCTTACGAAGATGATAAACCTAGTGAATCACGTCAAGGTTTATTATATGCAATCACTAATAGTAGATATGATTATGGTGCATATTGCTTTAAATTAAATCCAGATTCAAGAACTGTTGAAGGGGTTGCAAATAGCTTTAGAGAATATGCAACTTCATACTGCGCGGCAGATTATACTATTCAAGATTATTTAACATTCTGTGGATTCCACGCGAATAATGAAGATTTATATGAAAGAGCGGTTGGTTTATATAAAGGTGACTTCAATGTAACTAGCTATGGTGTCAAAGATGATGACCATGATTATATTGCAGGATATTATGATAGAAGATGTAACTATACAACTAAAAAAGTTTATGATGTTGCTACATATCACATTTGGGGATGGCAAGTTGATCATGCAGATTTAAGAATTTATGATAATGATTATTATCTATGCTTTGCAACAAAAGAAAATGGCGTTGAATATATTGATGGTAATTATTCTTCAGCTTATACATATGATAATTGTTATAAAGTAATGGATTCATGTCCTTATCAATACGATTGGTATTATATGACAAGCCATAAATTCCCATTAAGAGATACTTGGTAGAACAATTTAAGCTTAGTAAGATTATTCTTACTAGGCTTTTTTAGACCTTTTAACGTTAAATTAGATAAGAAAATCTTTTTATTTTAATATTAATATTATATAATTTTTTCAATTATAAATTCTTAAAGAACTTATATTTCTATCGAGGTGAGAATTATGAATCAAGATTATTTAGATTTAATTGATAGTTATAAATCTGATCTAACATTAAATAATTCTATTAGAATTTATATTTTAAACCACCTTTATACTGAAAGTGATATTGTTTCTTACATTGATTTATTTAACAAAACTGCAAGTGAAGTTAAAGATGAGGTTGGTATTGCTTTAGTTAATGCGATGTATTTCTGGGTATATCATGGAAGTAATATTGAATTAGCTCACGATTACAATAAAAAAGCATTGGACTTATATCGTAAAATTAACGATTATCAAAATAAAACAGGTTATTTATCGGCATTAAATAATGAGATCATCTACAACAATTACTGCGGTATTTTACATAAATCATATGAACTAGTTAATGAAGGGATGACAATTGCCGAACTTAATAAGAGTATTAATTATTATTTTGCTTTCTCAATTAATTGTTTCTATTTATTAGTTGATATTTGTTTATTTGATAAAGCTTATGAAATTCTTAATAAATTAGATTCTAATGAAGTAACGCTTATTCCTTCAAATATCGCCATTATGAAAACATTACTCATTAAGGTCAATTATAATTTAGGAAAATATGATGAAGCTATTAAAGTTGCTTTTAGTTTAAAAGAATATAATGATGAGCATGGTATTTTAGAAGAATATATAGTTCATTCTTCGTTACTAGAAGTTTTAACTAAATTAAATGATGAACGTGCTAAATTCTATGCAGAACTTATCTTAAAAGAGATTAGTGAAAATAGTGGTATTAAAGATAAGATTGATATAAATGAAGCATATTTAGCTTTAGCCCGTTACTATAAAGCTAAAGGCGATAAAGAAAATGCTTTTAAATGGTATAAAGAAGTTTATCTTCGTTATAAGAATCTTTTAGGATGTAAATTAATAGCGTTAAATGAAGCTCTTGAAATATTTAAAGATCAAGATAAAGAACTTTATTTTAAAGCGTTAGTTGATAAAGATAAACATCTAGAAGAAATTAATAGAACATTAATTGTTGTATCTAATCAAGATAAAAAGATATATGATGCTTTCGCGGATTTCCGTTATAAATTTTTATATCAAAAGATGGAAAAATTAACTTCTTTCATTAAAGAATTAAATAATCTTAATGATATTAATAAAGTAAATGATCTTCTTATTTCCTCTTTAAAAGATATCCTTAAAGCTAATTTTGTTGAAACATATATTGAAGGTAATGATTTTTCTTATAAAGGATTAGATTTGTCTTCTGTTGAAGGATTTCATATTTATGAAAATGATGATTTATCACCTGAATTAAAGAAGGTAGTTGCATATTTAACATGTATTAAAATTCATGATATAAACGAATCTACATACTTATATATAGTTATTGGCTTACCTATTATGGGATCACTAGAGAAAAAAGAGAATGATTATATGATTTCTTTAATTAAAGAAGTTTTAACTCCAGTTTTATTACAAATTGAGCGTTATAAACAAGCAATAAAAAATTATTCTCATGACCAACTAACTTCTATTTATAATCGTTATGGCTTAAATTATATTCTTCAAGAGAATTTTAAAAAGAGTTTTTCTTTATATCTATTAATGATTGATATAGATGATTTTAAGAAAATTAATGACGCTTATGGGCATGAAGAAGGTGACCAGGTTTTAAAATCTGTTGCCGATGCTCTTTCCTTTTGCCTAGGTAAAGGAAATGTCGCGCGAATTGGTGGAGAGGAATTTTTAGGCTTAGTTGATGCTTCTAATTCTTCAATAACTTTTATTCTTGATTCTTTAATGAATAGAATTAGAAATATTAAAGCTCATGACCAAATTGTTACTATTTCTTTAGGTGCAAGTATTATGACTTCCATAGAAGAATTTGAGAAAGCAAAAATTGAAGCAGATAAAAAATTATATATAGCCAAACAAAATGGTAAGAATCATTATGTTCTATAATACTAAAAATCATATTCGTTGTTGAATATGATTTTTTTTAAAAAAAATCGTCTTTACAGACGATTTAATCTAGTTCAGTTTTTCCAGTCGCTAGTGAATAGTAGACTCCTTTTTGTTTTAAGAGATCTTCATGATCACCACGTTCAATAATCTTACCTTTTTCTAAGACCATGATGGCATTAGAATTTTTAACTGTTGATAATCGATGAGCGATAACAAAGACAGTTTTTCCTTCCATTAAAGCATCCATACCTTGTTCAACTAATGATTCAGTACGAGTATCAATTCTACTAGTTGCTTCATCAAGAATTAAGATAGGTCTTTTAGATACGGCGGCTCTTGCGATTGAAATAAGTTGTCTTTGACCTTCTGATAAGTTACTACCATCAGAATAGATCATCGTGTTATAACCTTGAGGTAAACGTTTAATAAATGAATGTGCATTCGCAAGTTTTGCTGCCTCAATAACTTCTTGTTCACCAGCTTCTAAATTACCATAACGGATATTATCGTATATTGTGCCAGTGAAGAGATGAGTGTCTTGTAAAACGAAACCGAGAGCTTTTCTTAAAGAAGATTTTTTGATCATTTTAATATCGATTCCATCAATTTCAATATGGCCACCTTCTAATTCATAGAAACGATTAATTAAATTAGTGATGGTTGTTTTACCAGCTCCAGTTGATCCAACAAAAGCAATTTTTTGACCAGGATGAGCGTATAGCGATAAATTCGTTAAGATTCGTTTTCCTGGAACGTAAGAGAAATCGACATTGAAGAATCTTACGTCACCTTTTAAAGGAACAAGTTCATCATTATTTTTCCAATAATATGTATTATCTAAGCTTTTGACTAAGGTGACATGACCTTCATCAACTTCTACTTTCTCATCTAGTAAAGCAAATATTCTTTCTGCACCAGCTAAACCATTTAATAATAAATTAGCTTGTTGAGTGAATTGATTGATTGGTAGAGCGGCTTGTCTAACAAAGACAAGGAATGAAGAAATTCCTCCGATAGTTAAACTAACAATTGGAATAAAATCTAATGCGATAAGACCACCGAAAATAGCCACAATCGCATAATTAATATAAGATAATGAAACAACCATTGGTACCATGGATGTAGAGAATCTAATCGCTTTATAATTAGAAGCTCTTAAATCATTGTTTTTTACGTCAAATGCTTGCATATTATCGTTTTCATGATTAAAAACTTTGACTACTTTTTGACCAGCTAAACTTTCTTCAACAAAGCCGTTTAGTGAACCTAAGACAACACTTGATTTAGAATAATAAGATTTAGATTTCTTACTTGCAAAAATTATATATGTAAACATAATGATATAGAAGACTATACAAATTAAAGCAAGTAACCAGTTAATGACGAGAATTAATACCATTAAACCAACAATTTGAATAAAATTTGAAATTAACATCGCGAATGCATTATTAATCGCTTCACTTAATGAATCGATATCATTAATGTAACGAGACATAATTTCACCATGTGTTCTTCCGTCAAAATATGATAGAGGTAATTCTTCCATGTGTTTAAATAGGTCACTTCTTAATTCGGCAATTATCTTTTGAGCGAATCTCGCCATAATACGTGAATAACCTAAGGTAGATAAAGCACCAAGCGAATAAATACAAGCTTCAAATAAGATAGCTAAAGATAAATTAGCAAAATCAGGATCTTTAGTAAAATTATCAATAATCGGCATTAACATATATGTGCCCATTAAATTAGCTACACCAGATATAGTAACAAGTATTGCAACGACAAAGATAATAAATTTATGTCGACCCATATAGGAAAGCAAACGAGTAGATGTATCAAAGAGGTTATTAGGACCTTTTTTTCTTTTCTTAATTTTCATGTTGATCACTTCCTAACTGTACTGCACATAATTCTTGATAAATTGGATTAGTTTTTAATAACTCATCATGTGTACCGATTGCGTTAACTTTTCCATCGTCGAGAATGATAATTTGATCACAATCTTTAACTGAATTTACTCTTTGACCGATAATGATATTAGTTGTTTCTTTTAAAGAACGAATACCTTTTAAAATCTTTCTTTCTGTTTCCATATCACATGCGGAAGTGGAATCATCAAATATCATTATTTTAGGTTTTTTTAATAAGGCTCTTGCGATACATAATCTTTGACGTTGACCACCAGAAACATTAACGCCGCCTTGACCTAAATCATAATTTAATCCTCCTGGTAATCGAGAGATAAATTCATCTGAACAAGATAATTCTAACGCTTTATTTATTTCTTCTTCACTCGCGTTTTTATCTCCCCAAAGAAGGTTATCTAATACGCTACCAGAGAATAAGACGTTATTTTGTAATACGATAGATACAGAATCTCTTAATGAAACTAAATCATATTCTTTAACATCGATATCATTAATCTTAATGCTACCTTTACTAACATCGTATAAACGGAGAATTAAAGAAACTAAAGTGGATTTTCCTGAACCAGTTCCACCCATAATACCGATTGATGAACCGACTGGGAAGTGAAGAGAAATATCTTCAAGAACATATTCTTCAGAAGTTTCTTTATATTTAAAATAAACATGATCAAATTTAATATCGCTTCCTTCTACTTTTAAAGATGAAGTTTGTTTAATAGTTGGTTCTTCTTTTAATAATTCATTAATTCTTGTGGCAGAAGCAAATGATCTATTCATTAATAAGAATACGTTAGATATCATCATAATGGAGTTCATAACTTGTAAAACATAAGAAAGTAACGCTGATAAAGAACCGACTTCTAAAGTGTTATTATGTACTTGAATGGCTCCTAAAGCTAATAAAATAGTTGTGACCGCGTACATTGATAATTGGAATGAAGGAGTATTTAATACCGCGATTTTAAATGTTTTAGTGGTAATATCTCTAACATTTTCATTTGAATCATTAAACTTTTCTATTTCATAATCTTCTCTTACATAAGCTTTAATTGTTCTTATTGATACGACGTTTTCTCTAACAACTAAATTTAGATTATCGATATTTTTTTGGATTTTGTTATATTTAGGTGCAGTATAATGAATAATTAAAAACATTATTAAGGCGAGTACTGGAATTGCGCAGACAAAGACCCAAGCAATTGATGGGGCTAAGGCAAATGATAGACCAACACCTAAACCTAACATAATTGGGGCTCTAAAGAGAGGCCTAATACTACCTAGAATAGTATTTTGCATAATTTGACAATCGTTAGTGACACGCGTAATTAATGATGTAGTTTCAAAATTATCAAGGTTAGAGAATGAATATGTTTGAATCTTATTATACAAATCTTTTCTTAAATTGTAAGTAAAATTACTAACAACTTTACCCATAAAGATGGAATAGAGGTGTCCCGTAATAAATGAGATAATGGCACAGGCAATAATTAGTAATCCAGAGATTAATATTTGTGTCATATTGCTTTTATTAACACCTTCATTAATAATATCTTTCATTAAAAAAGGAATGACTAATTCAAATGAAGTTTCAACTATTATTAATAGAGAAGTAATGATAAAGTTTTTCTTATCTTTCATTAGATATTTTAATATCGCTTTTAAATCTTTCATATGAGTTCCTCGCGGTAAAAATTATATATCTTGTATACATTTAAAATAAAGTAATTTAATTATATTTATTATTTTTTTAGGATTATCACTTCTTATTTTTACATTATATAAATAGAGGTGAAGTTCATGGAAAATGAGATTAAAAGAATAAATTCAAGAAGAATTTCTAAAGAAGATTTAAATGATATTATTAATGAGATAGATGATTCTTTAGTGAAATTTATTCGTGAAGGAAAATATAAAGAAGTATTAATGGCAATGGGTAATTTAGGAAGGTTTTCTTTTAATAATCAAATGTATATTTTAATGCAGTTTCCTACTAGTAAAACTTTATATGGACTAAAGAAATGGAATTCCTTAGGTAGACATATAAATAAAGGAGAAAAGGCTATTAAAATCTTTAGTCCAATAATAAAAAAGGAAGAAGATGAACATCGACAAGAAGTTTATAAAGTTAATGGCTTTAGAATTAATTACGTTTTTGATTTTTCTCAAACAAATGGTAAAGACTTAGATGTTTTTTCTTTTGATGAAGATAAGGTCATCTTAAATAAGGATAAGATACTTTTAGGACTTAGAAAATGTGTAAAAGAAAAAGGATTTGATTTTTGTTTTGTTAAAAAAGAAGATTTAGGTGAAGATGTATTTGGACTTTGTAATCATAAAGAACACGTAATTAAAATCCGTGATGATTTATGTGATTTACAGACTATTTCAACTTCTATTCATGAATGTGGACACGCTTTAGCTCATAGTGAAATACGCGATGATTTCGTCGGCTTAACAAAGAACGAAGTTCGTTCAATTAAAGAAGTAGAAGCTGAATCGATTGCTTTAGTTGTATCATCTTATTTACATCTCGATACATCTAATTTTAATTTCTCTTATATTTTAGGTTGGTCTAGTGGAGATATTAAAAAATTTAGAAAGAATTTAAATTTAATCTCACATTATGCCAACTTACTTATTAAAAGTATTGAGGATGTATTAAATTTTAAGGATGAACTAATAAGTTAATAAATTACTAAATTTAAACAAGAAAAACCAGACAAAAGCGGCAAAATGACCCTAAAAAAAGATTTATAATGATTTAACAATCATATAATGGTATAATTTATTAAATGTGCTTTACTAGTAACTTAGTTAAGGGATTAAAAGTTAATTTCTAAGTTTATTAAATTGTTGTTAATTGAGAAAATGTCATTTTAATAAATAAGATAATGCACAATCTTAAAGAAAGGGGATTAATAGATCACTATTAATAAAGAGTATATGGAATATATAATAGAAACAAAAAATCTTGTTAAGACTTATAAATCTAAAAATGCCGTTGATAATGTGTCAATACACGTTAAAAAAGGTGATATTTATGGTCTTATTGGTAAAAACGGGGCAGGTAAAACAACCTTAATGAAATTGATCTTAGGCTTAAGTAAACCAAATAACGGAGAAATTTATCTTTATGGAGATAATAATTTAAATGCAGGAAGAAAAAAGATTGGTTCTTTAATTGAAGCTCCAGGACTATATAAAAATTGTTCTGCATATGAAAATATGTTAAGATTTGCTGATCTTTTTGGCGCGGATAAAAATACTATTAAAGATATTTTAACTAAAGTTGGTTTAGGAAATACAGGTTCAAAAAAAGCTGGACAATTTTCTTTAGGTATGAAACAAAGATTAGGTTTAGCTATTAGTTTACTTGGTAATCCTGAAGTCTTAATTCTTGATGAACCGATTAATGGATTAGATCCTGCTGGAATTAAAGAAATAAGAGATATTATCTTAGACTTAAATAAGAACGGAGTTACTTTTATTATTTCTTCTCACTTACTTGATGAACTTGCAAAAGTAGTTAATTGCTATGGTATTATTTCAGAAGGAAAATTAATTGAAGAAATTACTGCTGATGAATTACAAGAACATTGTCAAAAATCAACAAGAATTAAATGTGATGACATCGACAAGAGTTTAAAATTACTTCAAAGAGCATATCCGGATTTAGAATATAAAATTAAATTAGATAAACTTCATATTTATAATCACTTAGATGAAAGTGCAGCAATTAATAAATTATTAGTTACTAATTCTATCTCTGTCAGTGAAATTTCTCATTCTGAAACTGATTTAGAACAATACTTTATTGAAAGGTTAGGTAGATAATATGTCTAGATTATTTAAATTTGAATTACGTAAACTTTTTAAAACAAAAAGTCTTTATATTTGTACAGCAATCACAGTATTAATTTCCTTTATTATCATTCTCGTTAGTAAGGCATCTACTTCTAGCCCTGATACAGTTATGCCAGCTACGACAGTAAAACAAATTCTTCTTTCGACGATACAAACTTCAATGTTTGGGATGATTTCTAGTATCTTTGTTTCATTATTTGCTTGTACTGACTACGATCAACAAACAATTAAGAATATTTATGCGAAAGGTTATTCTTGTGACTTAGTTTATTTAGCGAAATATCTCGTTAGCTTAATCGGTATTGCATTAATGTTTGTTGTTACATTATTACTCAATTTTGTCTTTAGCATTTTCTTACTTGACATGGGAAGTGAAAGTGGTAATTTTGCAGGATTATTAACTTGCCAATTATTATATGTATTAATCTATGCAACATTAGTTTTTGCAATTTCTATTATGATTAGAAAAGTTGGTATATCTATCGCAACTTCAATCGCGGCACCTATTTTATTATCACTAATTATTAATTTAATTGAAGCTGGTTTAAAATTAACTGATAGACAAATTTCTAAATATTGGTTTGAAAATTTCCTCAGTGATTTTTCTTCTTTAACTACTACTACTTCTAGATTATGGACTTGCATTGGATTAAGCGTTGTTTATGGCACAGCTTTCTTCACCTGCGGATTCTTAGTTAATAGAAAAAGAGATAATTAAATAACTTTTGACCTACACATAAGTGTAGGTTTTCTTTTTCTTAAAATCTTCTAACATATCCGTTACATTAGTTATTAAAAAAGGAATATTCCTAAAAAAGTGAATTAAAATAATTATTAATTTACAAGAAAAATGTTACAAATTATAATATACGTATATGAAAATTAATGGACATTTCTTTACTGCTATATCAATAAGTGCTTTAACAGTTGTTTCTTCCTGTTTAGCTATTTTTCCTTTTGGAAATAATTCTAATCAAAATAATGAAAACTGGTTAAAATCTTTTAGTGATGATACGTTAATTACTAGTCTAAGTATTCCAGGAAGTCACGATTCAGGGGCAAGCCATTCAATTGGAGATTTATCAGGAAAATGTCAAGACACAACTATTTTAGAACAATTAAATATCGGCGTTAGATTTTTTGATATTCGTTTACAATTAAAGAATAATAGATTACAAGTAGTACATGGAATAGTTGGTCAAAATTTAGATTTTTTATCTGTTTTAAATACTTTTTCTTCCTTTTTATCATCTCATCAAAGTGAAGGATTATTTGTGACTATTAAAGAAGAAGCAAGTACGAAAAATTCTTCTTTATCTTTTGAAGAAGCGTTAAAGAATGAAATATCAACATATGAAAAGATTATTAAGAAAGAGAGAAATTTACCAACTACTTTAAAAGAAATTCGTGGGAAGATTGTTTTATTATCTCGTTATAAAGATAATACAATTGGAGTAGATGCTTATTCAGGTTGGATTGAACAAGAAGACGGAGATTTAAGTAATAGTTTTAATTTAATTAATAGTTCGATTCACGTACAAGATTTTTATAAAACTAAAGATCTTACATTAAAAAAGGAAGAAATTGTTAAATGTCTAGATTATTCTTCTCTTAACAAAGATGTATTAACATTAAATTATACATCTTGTTATCTTTTAGATTCTTTTCCTCCTACATATGCTGGTAGCGCAGCCCCTAGTATTAATACTTGGTTTTCTAGTGAAATAAGTTCTAGAACAAATCTAGGTATAATTATTAGTGACTTTGTTACCTATGATTTATGCTCAAACATCATAGAAAGGAATTCGTTATGATTAAATTTCTTAAAATTGTTAATTATATAATTACTTCTTTCTTAATGTTATTAGCAATCCTTTTTATCGTAATTGAAGGTAGAACCCTTTTCTCCGGAGAAATATCGATATTTAATAATGTGGTTGGAGGATACGTAAATTATTCCTTCCGTTTCATTCTTGCTCTTTTAATCTTTGTTATAAGCGTTATTTCATTAATTTATCTTATAAGAAAGAATAATAAATTAAGTATATATGTGTATTTCTTTTCTATTACAGTATTAATTTCAAGTGTCATTATTAGTACTTATGCGACTAACTTTATTGATATTTTATTTATTATAATCGGTAATCTATATTTTCTTATAAATCAAGCATATTTATTATTAACAAAAACTAATCCATTCCTTCGTTCTTAAGAAGGAATTTTTTTATTTTAAAACCCCTAAATGAAATTAATCATTTAGGGGTTAGTATTTAGTATTAAGCGATTGTTTCTAAAGCGAAGAAATAATTATTGTCATTATTACTGAAGCAATAATATTCATCATTTGTCCAATACCAATGGGATTCACCGTATCTTGCCCATGAGGCAATTTTTTCTCTACCAATAGTAGTTCCGGTAGTTGCATCAACAAAATTAGATTCAAATGTTTTTCCATACCATGAATCAGCTTCATGATTACTTTGATAATTATATGTAGAATCAACATTATAGTAATTACCACCTGGATTACCTTTTCCAACACATTTTAATGATAATGAACGATCAGAAGAATTTAATTCTCTTTCGCTCTTATCGCTTGTAATAAAACGATAACTTGCAGTAGAAATTTGCTTTAATGATAACAAATAATCTGCGCTTTCAATTGAAGCGTTATCGATTATTCCTTTTTCGACTAAATAGTGAACATAGTCTTGGTTTGAAGAAGCAATTCCTCCATTTCTAAGAAGATTCCATCTAGTCGCGATTTTTGTGATTGAAGTTAAATTTAATAAATTATGTTTAGAAAAATCATCAATTACTGGAAGTAAAGCATCTTTATCCCAAGTTAATCTTTCTAAATTGAAATCAACTTTTAATGAAGCGTCATTACCGAATTTTGTATAAAAAGGGTTGTAACTTGCGCGGTAGAAACCTCCACCTAAATTAGAAGAAGTAATAAATGAATAAGAATCTTTCATTTCTGATGTTTTCTTATAAAAATCTTGAATTGCTTTACGACATTCTTTATAAGTAGGAGCTAGTTCACTAGTAGGAGAAATTCCAGCATAGAGAAGAGCTTGGCTTGCGCTTGCGACATTAAAATCAAGAACTTTCATTAATGAAGCAGATAAAGATAAGACGTTATCTTTAATTTCTGAACCGAAATTATAAAGATATTCTAATCTAGATAAATATGTATTTAAGATATTAGTCTTACTTTTCGCACCCATTAATCTTTCCATATAATCTATAAGAACATTTCGATAAGAAGAAGCTTCGTCTTTATGAGAAGAATAATAACTCTTATTAAATTGCTCATAAATCATTGTTGCAACATATTTTCTTAAAGTTTCTTTATCTAATCCTTGAGGAATAGTAGTACTTGTCGCTAAGGAAGTATCAATATCTTTATATAATTCATCCATGAAACCTTGTTCAACGATATCTTTATGATCTGCTAAATGCTTTTTTGCGTTAACAAAGTCACTAATGGTTAAAGAGAAATTTGTTGTAGTTGCCGAAGTGAATTCACTTAATGATAAAGATTCATATTGTCCTTTTGCATTCTTATATAAATTGAGATTAATTGTTTCACTCTTTTTAACAAAATCACGATAGTAAGCATTTAATTGATCATTAAGATTACGATTAATATTTTCAATTTTAGTTAATGAATTAGTCGCGAAATCATTAATCGCGGCATTTAAAATATTTAAATTAGCTTGGTCAACGTTCGCGTTAGTTCTAACGATTTCATCGACGAGAAGATTAGTATTTTTATCGATTTTCGCGCTGATCTCGTCAATCTTTTTATCAGTTGCTTTAAGTAAATTCATCACATCTTTTAATGAAACTGAATCGGATAAATTATCTCCTAAAGTTGATACGATACCCATAATGCCTTGGAAAACTGCAACAGGATTTTCTGAAGCTACGCCGGTAATAATAGTTCCAATATTAGTGATAAGTTCAACGATGAATTTACCTCCATCACTCCAAGACATACTAGAAGAAACATAATTTTCTTCAAATGTTTTTTGAGGATCTTTTTCTGCTGCTTTCTTTTCAACTGCTTTATTAACCATAACATATGAATTACTTGGAGTTACGGAAGAATGAAGTAACATTCCGTAATTCTTATTTTCTTCTGCTTCAAAAGTGATTTTAAAACCATCTTTATCATCAAGATTAACAATGTCAGAAACTGGAACGGATGCAGCTTTTAAAACTGCATAATTCGCGTATTCCTTTTTTTGTGAAGTGATTTGTTCTGTAGCTTTATCTAGATCGAAGACGATGACATCATCTTTATCGATTGTATCACTAAAGATTGTGACATCTGTATCACTAGAGAAAGTAGAAGTATGATCGCCGTTATCAGTAAGTTTAGCATTTAATTCGATGAATGAAGACATGTCTTCTTTTGTATAATTCCATTTACTAGATTCATTATTGTTGTTACAGGAAGATAAAAAACTAACTGACATTAATAATACTAATAAAAGTGTTGTTTTTTGCTTTTTCATATGGGAGTTTCCTTTCATATTTTTTAGTTTTAAAGAAAATTAAGCGTCTTAATTTTCTTTCTCTTATCATAACATAGAAAATTAAAATATACTAATTTTTCTTTTATAAAAGAAAATAATTAAAAAGACTATAAAAAATGATATTATCTTTTTATATAGATAAAGGGAACACAAACATGAATATGTATTTAGAATATTTTTTAGAAGATTTTGATGATAATTCTATTTAAAAAGGTGAGGAATTATATAACACGGATAAAGTTTTACTGTTAGTAAAAATAAAGATCTTGGTGTTTTTACTTTTTGCGTAAAAGGTAATGGAGATACATATAGTACTCGTATTAACATTGAAGATAATAGGATAACGAATTATTATTGTTCTCGTCCATATTTTTCTAGAGGTTATAATTGTAAACATCTTTATGCGAGCGCCCTAGTAATTAGAGATTTATTAGATGAAGATGATAACGTTATTGATGAAGAAACCTCATCACAAGAAGAAAATAATTTAAAATCTAATAAAATACGTTTGAAAGATCAAATCACTCAAAATGATATTTCTTATTTTAAAAAGACATATGCCACGGTTAATAATATTGATGAAAAAGATATGATTGATTTCTTAGATAGTTTTGAATTAACTAGTGATCAATTAGTTATCCTTTTTAATATGATTAGAAAACCAACACCTTTAGAAGTATTTATGTCATATTTAGATAATAATCTAGATATTGATTTCTTTAAAAAAGTTGATTTATCAGTTTTCCCTAAGAGCTTCTCTTTAAAAGAATTTGGTCATTTCTTATTGAGTCATACTTCTCTTTTACCATATCTAACTATTAATCAAAACCTTAATATGGATGAGAAAGAAAACTATATGATGCATATTTAATAAATACAAAAAATATGTTACAAATGAAACAAAGAGAAGGAAGAAGTGCCGGACTAGAAGTATTATCTGCGTTAACTAGACTAAGACAAATATGCGTTGATTCTTCATCTTTCTTAGAATATAAAGATGTTTCTACTAAATTAGATTATTCATTAACCTTAATTAAAGAAGCGCTTGATAAAGGTCATAAGATCTTAGTATTTTCTTCATTTACTTCTGTTTTATATCATTTATCTAATCTTTTAAATAATGAAAATGTTCCTCACGCGACAATTAGTGGAGAAACTTCCGCGGCAAAGAGATTATCTTTAGCGAAAGATTTTAATACTAGAGATGATATAAAAGTTATGTTAATCTCTTTAAAAGCCGGCGGAACTGATCTAAATTTAATTGGCGCGGATATAGTTATCCATCTAGATCCATGGTGGAATATCGCGGTTGAAGATCAAGCAAGTGATAGAGCATATCGTATTGGACAAAATAGAAAAGTTACTATTTATAAATTAGTAATGAAATCAACGATTGAAGAAAAAGTTCTTTCTTTACAAGACAAAAAGAAAAAACTATCGAATATCTTTGATAACGCGAATTCATCAACTGGTTTAAGTGATGATGATATTAAGTTCTTATTAGATTAATAAAATCGTATCTCATAGTAAGGGAGGTAACATGGAAAGATATTTAAAAGAGACAAATATGCTAGATTTCTCATCTTTAAGTATACGTTCTTTAATTGAAGAACGTTCATGGCTTAAAGAAAATGAATTTGAACGAATAAAATCGATTTATAATTTTGTTCGTGATGAAATTCTTTTTTGATATAATACGTCTGACGAGATTAAAGCTTCTGAGGTTCTTAAAGATGGATTTGGCCAATGTAACACTAAAGGAACATTATTTATGGCCCTTTTACGTGGATGTAATATCCCTTGTAGAATACATGGCTTTACTATCGATAAGAAATTACAAAAAGGTGCGATGACTGGTATTGTATATAAATTAGCTCCGCATAATGTCTTCCATAGTTGGATAGAGGTTTATTTAGAAGGCACTTGGTATGAACTTGAAGCCTTCATATTAGATAAAACTTATCTAGAAAAATTACAAAACAAAAATAAGGACTGTACGGGACCTTTCTGCGGCTATGGAGTCGCGGTTAAAGATTTATTTCATCCTGTTATTGATTTTAATTACAATAATACATATATTCAAAGTGAAGGAATAAATCAAGATTTTGGTATTTATGATAGTCCTGATGAACTTTTATTAGAGCATGGTCAAGAAATGTCTTTTTTTAAATCTTTTATTTATTCTCATCTTGGTCGTCACTTAATGAATCACAATGTAAAGAAGATACGTAATTTAAAATAAAAGATTTAATATCACTAATAACGAATAATAATTTGCATCCTAAAGTTGTAGGTTAACTGAACGAATTAGTTTAATCTACAACTTTTTTATATTACTTTTAATAAAAAAGTTAAATTTTTTTGAAAAAAATTGATTTTCAAGCACTTCTTTAGCGTTATTTAAGCAAATATCAAGCACTACGCGGATTAATATAGTCTTAGATTTAAGAAAGATGGGATTAGCGATAATTTCTTTTTCTTAATTAGAATACCTTATTTAAATATCTAAAAAAGTTAAAAAGGAGAGATGAATTATGGGACTTACCTCAGCTCAATATAATTTTGAAAAAGATGAACTAGTGCATCTTTGGGAAGTTGAAGATTTTTACGTTAACTCAGTCTTAACAGTTCAAGTAGGCCAAGAAGCGGTATTTATTCGTGACGGGGTCGCTTTAGGAGAACCATTTGTTGAAGGTAGATACGTTCTTAACACTAGTTTACTTCCTGAAATTATGCATGGAGATTATTCGCTATATGGGGATAATACATTCCATGCAAAATTATATTTTATTAATAAGGATCGCGATTTATCACTTAACTGGGGAACTAATACTCCTTTTACAATTAAAGACTCAGTGACACCTTTAGCTTTTAAAGCAGGGGCAAGAGGATCATATTCTTTAGGTATTAGTGATTCAAATCTTCTTATTACTAAGACTATTGGTCAAATGGGAACGCGAAGTGGCTATACATCATTTACTAAGTTTCAATTACAAGATTTTATTAAAGATAAATTACAAGAACTAGTAATTTCTACGATGGCGGGAACTATTAGAGAATTAAAAATTGATCTATATGGTATTGAAGGTTATTACAATGAAATATCAGAAAAAGTAAGAAGAAAGATTGATGAAGAAGGGATATTTGAAGCTTATGGTTTTACTCTAAAGAATTTCTCCATTAAAGCAATTCAAATTTCTGATGAAGATTATGAAAAACTTCAAAAGTTCACTAACGAAGCAGCTCAAAGACAACAAGATATTGCCTTAGATAGAATGTATGGTAAGACTTATGAAACTGAAACTCAAAGAAAAGTTCTTGAAGGGGCGGTTCAAAATGAAGCGACGGGTCAAGCGATGAATCTAGGCTTAGGTTTAGCTTATGCAACAACAATCGGTTCTTCAATCGGCGGAATGATGGGAAATATGAAAGATAGAGCTAATTCGCAAAATCAAGTCCCTCCTCAAGGCCAAAATGTAAGTCCAGGAGGAATATGTCCAAACTGTTCTTCAATGGTTCCTCAAAATAGCTTATTTTGTCCTCATTGTGGAACAAAGATGAATCTTCAAACTAATAATGTATGCGCAAAATGCGGAAATGAAGTTCCAGTAGGCTCAAAGTTCTGTCCTTCGTGTGGATCTCCATTTGTAGCAAAACAACAAGAAATATTCTGCACTAACTGCGGAGCAAAAAATGAACCTAACGCGAAGTTCTGTTCGTCGTGTGGAAGTAAGATAGGAGGTTAACAATGATATTTCGTAATTTAACATACCGATTTATCGGTCAAACTGTTTTATATTCTATTTATTTAATTGTTACTTTCTTCTTTATGGTTAATTGTTTGACTTACTGGCTTAATTTTTCATTTCTAACTTTCGCGTACATCATAACTTCATTTGTTTTTATAGGGGTAAAGAAATTAACGACGTTATCTTTCTTTCCGAGAATGAATGAAATATTTAGTATCTATTTTTTAGGACAATTAGTTTATTCAACTCTTCTCTATATTGTGATGGTAAGTTTATATTATTCAGGAAATACTGTGCCGTCTTTTTTAGGATATTTCCACTTAATACAAATTCCAGTGACATTAGTACTCATCTTATTACTCACTAGACTTAAAGTTATTAATAAACACATTGAAAATAACTTAAAAGAAGAAAAAGCAACAGTGCAATATAAAAGACAAGTCGCTTCTTCAATTAATATGATTTATGCCTCTAATTATGATTATAAAATTAAGGATCGCTTATCTACTTTAGTAACAAAATGTCGCGGAATAGGATTAACGACTAATGATAATGCCGCGAACGTTGATCAAGATATTAATCTTGCCATTGATGTTTTAAATGAAATGTTACAAGCTAGTGCCTCGCCACAAGATGTTAGTAATCAAATAAGTAAGATTGAAGGTTTACTTTCTTATAGAAGACAAGTAAATCGTCGGTACTAGGAGGTATTATGGGAAATATATTTCAATATAAATGTATTAATTGTAAGAATTCGTGTTCAGTAGAAAGTGATATTCGTGGAAGAGTGAAAAGAGTTGTTAGAGATGAAAATTATGATGATCCTTCGTCCCCTAGCTCAATGTATAAATGTAATTATTGTGATAGTGAATTAGTTCCAACTATGCCTAAAGATTTATATAAGGATAATAATGGAGAAATGCCTAAGGTAATTTCACAAATTAGAATTACTAAAGAGAATATATCTAAGGAACCGGAAAATGTTCAAATGCTTGCTTCTCTAAGTGCCCTTTATGTAGTTTCAGGAGGCTATTTAGACGCGACAAAAACATTAGATAAAGCTAAAGAAATAGATGCTTATGTTCCAGAAATTTATTATTTACAAGCGATTGCTCGTTTAGGAGGAAAAGCTCCAAGATTATCTAAAGAAACAGATGTTAAATTAGCTTTAGAAAATTGTGATACTGCAATCGGATTTGAAGAAGATATTGATAAAGCGGCGATTTATAAAATGTTAAAAGCTTATATTCAATATGATTATTATGAATCTCGTGGAAGAATAATGATTCCTTCATATAGAAAATTACTCCAGGAGGTTAAACTAAGCTCTGCCCATTACGGTGACATTGATGCTTTATTTAAAATGTTAAAAGTGACGAAACCATCAGCTTTAAATTAGAAAGGAAATTAAAATATGGAAATTAAAATGACTGATAAAAGAATTAAAGACTTATTTACTGTAAATTGTGGTTTAGGAGAAGCACCTAAAGCTCCTGTCTTTAAAAAAAGAGGATTAATTGTTTGGATTATGCCTTGGCATTGGATTGCAATTCCTCTCATTAGATCTTTAAAGAAGAAAAAATATCAACAAAAATTAGAAGAATTTAATGCTAAAGTTGCAAAATATGAAGAAGAATTAGTAACTGAATATTCTAATATGATCACTTCATATTTTACAGATGAAGCTACTTGGGATGAAGATGAACTTGCAATTATTGATGCTTGGAGTGAACAAATTTCTAGTGAATCAAAAAATGCGTTAACTAAAGAAGCAATGAAAAAAATTTATAAATCAAAATTATTTAAAGAAGTATTAAATAAAACTGGTTATTCAGTCGGTGAAGTTAAAGAACATGCACCTGGATTTATTTGGGGTTATGATTTTGAAAATGGTTGGTATACATGTGTTAAAAACAAGAAAGTAGCTTCAATTGTTGATTTTAGATTCTTCTTATATACAGTAAAGCAATTAATTGTTGCTTCTTCAACTAACAATTTCTATGATAGAAAAGAAACATTCGCAGCCGAAGAAGTTTTCTATAAACATGTTGGAGGTATTAAAACAGTTGAATTAACACGTAAAAATAAACATTCAAATGAAGAAATTACCGATCGTTATGTTCAATTAACATATTCTGGCGATAAAGCAATTTTCCCAATGTATGGTGATGATGCTGAATCACAAGTTAAATGTATTAAAAATTTATTAAATTCAAAAGCAGAATAGTATTAGAAATTGGTTTCGTTCTTTTATAATTCTAAGCAGTGTAAAGAATAATACACATTGAAAATAAGGAATGCTCCTAATGGGGACATTCCTTTTTAAAAGCAAAAAAATAATCTCAGTTTGAGATTATTTTTCTCTTTGCATCTTTAAAATATCTAGATAAGCGATATATTCACTCGCGAATTCATATGATTTACAAAATGATCCATTGTAAAGATTATTCTTGCCTTTTAAATAATCATAATAATCACAATGAATGGTTCGTTTATCTAAGAACAAACTACCTCGAGAGAAAGTTACACATTTAAGCGAATATTCTTCGAGAGTTTTTCTAAGTCTCCATACGGCATCTCGATAAAGAATTTTAGCTTTATCGACGTTGTGATCTGGCCATAATTGAGAAATTGCATCATACATATCTAATGTTTTACCATTATATGCGAGTAAAAGAGCGAATAATTCTTTTGATTTTTTACTAGAAAAATTAATGATTTTATTATCGACGTAACAATCGAAAGTATTAAACATTTTTGCTTCTAGATACGTAGTGGAATTATGTAATAATTTAAGATATTGGTTTAAATCATCCCCTCGATATGGTTTATAGATAATGGAAATGATATTCTTTTTAATACTTTGATCAATATCTTCTAGTGTAATACTTAGACCAGTTAAAAAAGAAATTTTGAAATCAGGATTAATTTTTACAAGTTCTTTCGCTAGATCAATGCCGTTAATGCCTGGCATATTAATATCAAGAAGAGCTTTATCAATATTATTCTCCTCAACATAACGTAATATTGCTTCTTTATTATCTTTAAAAAATTTGAATTCGATATCATTTACATCGATTAAATCATTAAGTAATGATTGTAATGTAACAATATCATCGTCAACTATGATTATTTTCATTTTTATCACCTCTTGGAATAGTTATTTTTACTTGTACACCTTTATTAGGTTCAGTATCAATATCAACTTTTGCATTAAGTAATATTTTAAATCTTTCAATCGTATTATTAATGCCATTTGAAGTTTCTTTGATTGCTTTTTTATCAAAACCAACGCCGTTATCAACGATAGTAATAATTATTTTATCATCTTCTAGATAAGAAGAAATTTCAATATATCCATCTTCCTTTTGAGTGATCATACTATACTTAATAGTATTTTCAACGAATGGTTCAAGTGAAAGAATAGGCACTTGAAAATCAATATAATCAATATTATAGATAATGTTAATTTCTTCGTTTTTAATGAGGTTTTCTAATTCTACTAAGTTATAAATATTTTTTAATTCATCATTAAAATTAATGAGGTTAGTTTTACATGTATTAACATTGTATCTTAAATGTGTAGAAAATAAATCTAAGGCTAAATCACCTTTTTCTACATCTTTATGATATAAAGCTTTAATGATATTTAAAACATTAAAAACGAAGTGAGGCTTAATTTGATTTTTTAAGATAATCATATTTAAGTTTTGATTTGTAACTTCTAGTTTAAATCCATTGATTGCTTGTTTATATGTTCTTATGATGAAAGAAAGATAAATTAAGATATAAGTAATAATAATTAAAAAGAAACAAATGGAAGTAGAAACATTGGATTTTAGATTTAGAATAATAGGTTGAAGATTAATAATTAATTCTGCACATATAGTTAAATAAATGATCAATTTAATATGATAAAAAGTAGCGTTAAATTCGTTCTTCTCTTTATTGAAATAAGTAAAGGCAAAGAATGTAAAAATATAAAATATAGTTAATGCTGCGAATGGAATAATTTGCATATTACTAGGAATTAAGAAAATATAGATTAAATTAATGATAAAAAGAAAAACAAAATGTAAGATTAATTCTTTTCGTGGCATCTTATCTTTGTAGGTATATCTTAAGAAGAAATGCATGGAAAGAAGGAATAATGAATAAAATAAGAAGTTTAATCCACTTTGAATAAACGGTAATATAAAGAAATTATAACTAGCAAAGATATTATTACTATATGGAGTTACTAAGAATAAAAATAATAAAGTGACAACGGTATTAAAGGTATATACAGTAGAATCATAAATTTTAATAAAAGAAACGAATTCAACTACGCATAAGGCTAATAAAAGAATCGTGGTTGTAATCCCAATATGTTTATATAATTCAACAGAAATATCTTTATAATTAGTCGTGGTAATAGAAGGAACAAAGTCAATTCCTCCAAAAATGTTATAGCCAACTTCGATAATGATTTCGACTTCTTGTGTTTTATCTAATAAGTACGAATCCATAAATTCAAAAGTACTTGAAGGTTTACTATCTTCGTACGTTTTACCAACTTTTCCTGAGGAAGCAATCTTCTTACCATTCGCGTATACATATATAGGTACGTTAGTAGGTGTCTTAACGAAACGAACGACATCTTTTTCTACTAGTTCATCAATTATTATTCGATATGTTCCATATCCTTTTTTTGATATAGGATTTTCTTTAGTTGATAGAGAAGTCCATTGCTTAGAAATATTAATGTAACCATCCATTTTTGTTTCGGAGATATCTACATTATCTTGAACAAGTAATTTATTATAATAAAACTCCCATTCACCATTACAGTTAGTAATAATATCAGTAGTTATTTCTTTATTAAGAATACCTTTATTTACAATATTAGAGGTGTTCAAAGAAAAAAAGAGCACATTTAAAAATATTGCGACGATTATAAATATATAAGCAATACTTGTAATGACCTTTTTCATAACCTCATCCCTAGATTTAATTATAATAAATATGTGAGTCTTATTCAATTTTAATAACTAAAGTTATTAAAATAGAATATTTAGATTCTTCTTATTGTGAAAAATATCTTATAAATTAGTAAATAATTGTGCTTTTACTAATTATTGTTAATATTCCTTTAACAAAGAATCTTAGATAGCTTAGTAAATTAAGTTATAAGTGCTTTAGATTTTTAATCAACTAACCAAGAAAGTAAATTATATTCACTAGATAGATAAACATTAGGAACATCAAAATGAGTATAACCTTCAATTATTGTTATTTTAGCTTGGGGATTTATTTTAGATAACGATGAGATAAAATTAATTGAACTTTGTGGATCAACAATAGTATCGTCACTACCGACAAATGCCCATACTGGTTTATTTTTTAACTTGTTCAAATTAGCCTCATTTAATGTTACATTTCCTGAAAGAGGGGCGATTTTATAAAAGGTATCTGGATAAGCTAGAGAAATATCCCAAGTTCCTTTTCCACCCATGGAATGACCAGTAATAGAGATTCTTTCTTTATTACATTTTAAGTCTTTTATAACTTTGTTTAAAAATGAATACAAATCATTTTTAACGTCACTCCAACCACTTTGTCCATAAGGTAGTTGGGGAAATAAAACATATGAATTTGGTGAAACTTGACCGTCTTTAACAAATTTTGGTAATCCATCTTCGTCTGTTAATAAATTTAAATTACCTTCTTTATTTGTTGGTTTACCACTTCCTCCATGTAAATATAAAATTAAAGGCATATTATTAGTTACGTTTTTTGGAGTATAAAGATAATAAATAAATTTTTGTCCAGATTTACCTCCATTGATAATGCTTCGAATGTTGCGTTATTAGCTCCTTGTTCACT
The DNA here is from genome assembly GCA_963610315.1 of Acutalibacteraceae bacterium. Classification (GTDB taxonomy): domain Bacteria; phylum Bacillota_I; class Bacilli_A; order RFN20; family CAG-449; genus UBA3210. The sequence continues at coordinate 17,790 of CAVDMV010000003.1, read as the reverse complement.
AGAACTAGAATTATTATTTAATGAACTAGATGGTTCATTTGTACAAGAACAAAGTAAAGTTAATGGAATAAAAAAAACTATAAATAATTTCTTGATTTTCATATAAATCACCTCATAAACATTATAGTTCTAACTAGTAATAGAGGTAATCTAATTAATAATTTTTTATATTGTGATTTAATGTTTATATTTATATTTATTTTATATTAGATTTTTTAGTAACAATGTTCTTTAATATGAATTATATTATTCATATAGTTAATCAGGGAGTTAAAAATATGCAAAATATACATTATCCAAAATTTCATATATATGGCCAAAAAGGATGGATTAATGATCCTAATGGTCTTATTTATTATAAAAATCAATATCATGTGTTCTATCAATATTATCCTTATGACGTAAAATGGGGACCAATGCATTGGGGACACGCGGTTAGTAACGATTTAAGACACTGGACTTATTTACCTATTGCTTTAAAACCAGATGAGCAAGATGATGGTTGTTTCAGTGGAACATCCATTGAAAAAGATGGTGACTTATATTTAATCTATACAAGTTACACTAATCGAAATGGTGTTACTAGACAACAACAAGCTATCGCTCTTTCACATGATGGAATTCATTTTGAAAAGAAAGGCTTAATCTTAACTAGTGAAGAAATTCCCCTAGGCTATTCAAAAGAAGATTTTAGAGATCCTAGTGTTAGTCGAATTGGTGAAGATTTTTTTATGCTTGTAGCTTCAAAAAAAGAAAATGGAAAAGGAAGAATTCTAGTTTATAAGTCAAAAGATTTATTTAATTGGACATTTGTTAATGACCTTTTTAATAAAGATTGTATTGGAACAATGATTGAATGTCCTGATAAGGATAATAATATCTTAATATTTTCTGAATTAAATTTTCCTTGTAATATTGATGGAAATAACAATATTCATGCTTCACGATATATTTTAAAAAACAAAGATGGTAATTTTAATTTTGACGAAGCAAGATGCTTAGATTATGGCTTTGATTTTTATGCACCTCAGATGTTTAAAAATAAAAATATCTTAATCGGTTGGATGAGTATGTGGGATAGAAGCTATTTATCTAGTGAATATGGTTTTGCAGGAGAATTAACTTATCCGCGAAAAATTGAAATTAAAAATAATGAACTTATCCAAACTCCATTTTTATTAGATGAAGATAAATTTAGCGAAGTTACTTTAACAAATACTAATGAACTAAAATGTAAAACAGGTATTATTCATTTAGTTATATCTTCTTTAAAAGATTTAAATATTAAATTTAATGTTAATGGAAATAAATATGCATGTTTATTTTTAGATGGTGATAATCTTATTTTTGATATTAAAAACTGTGAGCCAGTATCTTTTAAAGAAACAGATATTAATTCGATAAATAGAATTAGAAAGATGAAGATAGATAAATCGATACTAGTTCATGAATTTTATTTTGTTCTTGATAATGGTTCAATCGAAATATTTGTTGATGGTAAAGTAATGTCTTCACTAATTTCAACTAAAGATAAAGAAGGAATAGTTAATTTTAATATCGATGCAAATATTAATAAATTAGAATTAATGAGAATTTAATAACTGCATTCTTATAGAAAACATTTTCTTAATTTTCATGTGGACTTATTTTTCTCTTCGTGATAGACTATGAACAGTTAAAAAAGATGTCCCTAGATTTTTACATCAAGGATTTGATTCTAAGTCTAGGCTTAGGATCTTTTTTTATGGGGGAACACTATGACAGGATTATTTAATTTGCAAAGTTTAACTTGTGATCAAATTAATTCAATTCTTTCTTTAGCATTTCAATTCAAGAGTGGTTTTTCTCTTTCCTATTCAGGTAAGAGATTTGCCACTCTTTTTTTTGAAAATTCTACAAGAACGCACAATTCTTTTGTAATGGCGATGAGAAAGCTTGATATTGATGTTGATCAAATCAATGTATCAACAAGTTCAGTTAATAAAGGTGAAACTTTATATGATACGGTAAAAACACTTGAAAGCATTGGTTTTGATGGAGTTGTTATTAGACATAAAGATAATGAATATTATAAAGGATTAGAAAATATTAATATTCCAATCTTTAATGCAGGTGATGGAAGTGGATCTCATCCTACTCAAAGCTTACTTGATTTAATGACAATTAAAGAAGAATTTGGTCATTTTGAAGGATTAAAATGTTGTATTATCGGTGATATTAAACATTCGCGAGTCGCCCATTCTAATGCAGAAGTTATGTCTCGTCTTGGCATGGAAGTTTATATTGCAGGACCTAAGAATTTCTTAGATGACTCAGCAAAAGAAATTTCTCTTGATGAAGCGTTACAAACTTGTGATGTAATTATGTTATTAAGAGTTCAATTTGAACGTGATGCAACCTTAGGTATGACTAATGAACAATATTTTGAATCATATGGTTTAACTTTAGAAAGAGTTAATAAAATGAAAGAAAAAGCAATCATTATGCATCCAGCACCAGTTAATAGGGGAATAGAAATTGCGGATGACGTCGTTGAATGTTCTAAATCAAGAATCTTTAAACAAATGACTAATGGAGTTTATGCTCGTATGAGTGTTATTTCAAAAGTCTTAGATGGAGAGATTTAGTTATGTTACTTAAAAATGGAAGAATAAGAATTAATGACAGGTTAGTTAAGAAAGATATTCTTATTGAAGATGGTAAGATCGTAAAAATTGAAGACCATATTGAAGGAGAAGGAATTGAATTAAATAACGCTTATATTTGTCCTGGACTAACTGATTTACATGTTCATTTTCGTGAACCAGGTTTTTCTAATAAAGAAACGATTAAAACTGGTTCACTAGCTTCGGCAAAAGGTGGTTATACAACCGTATTTTTAATGCCTAATTTAAATCCTTGCCCAGACAAAGAAGAACATTTAAAAATAGAAGAAGATATTATTAAAAAAGATTCAATTATTAGATCTATTCCATATTGTTCTGTTTCAGTCGGAGAGAAAGGTTTAGAATTATCTGATATTGAAAAATTAAGAGCTCATACTAGATATTTTTCTGATGATGGAGTAGGTATTAATAATATTGAATTACTTGATAAAGCATTAGAAACGATAAAAAAATATGATTTATTTATTGCTTCTCATGCAGAAGATAATATTTATAAAACTTTACCTGAAGGAGAATTTCTCGCGGTAAGAAGAGAAATAGAAGAAGTAAAAAAATATAACTGTGCTTATCATTTCTGCCACATGTCAACAAAAGAATCTTTTGAAGCGATTAAAAAAGCTCAAGAAGAAGGCTATAACATAACTTGTGAAGTTACTCCACATCATCTTTTCTTAAATGAAAGTATGATTAAAGGTAATCCTAACTATAAGATGAATCCACCTCTTAGAAGTGAAGAAAATCGTTTAGCGACTCTAAACGCACTTTTAACTGGAGTAGCTAGCGTAGTTTCTACCGATCACGCGCCTCATACTAAAGAAGAAAAAGAAAGAGAATACGACAAAGCTCCAAACGGCATTATTGGTATAGAAACTTGCGCACCTTTAGTATATACAAATTTAGTAAAAACTGGTTTAATTTCACTTACTAGATTTGAAGATATAATGTCTAATAATGCGTTAAAACTCGCACGTTTACCATTAAATGAAATTCGTGTCGGTAGTGAAGCAAACTTATGTGTCTTAGATATTGATCATGAACATATTTATACTGAAAACGAGATTCTTTCAAAAGGACATAATTGTCCTTATATCGGTATGAAATTATATGGATTTAATATCTTAACTATCTATCGAGGCAATATCGTTTATAAAAAATAAAGGAGAATAACTTAAAATGAAAAGAAAGCTAATTCTTGAAAATGGCCAAGTATTCGTTGGCGAAGGATTTGGATCAAAAAACAAAAAGATTGCAGAAATTGTATTTAATACTTCAATGGTAGGATATCAAGAAATTTTATCTGATCCTAGCTATTGTGATCAAATCGTTGTAATGACTTATCCATTAATTGGTAATTATGGTTTAACTAGTGAAGACTATGAATCAAAATCCATCTATATGAGCGGATTTGTCGTTCATGAATATAATGATTTACCTTCTAACTTTAGATATACTGAAACTCTTGGTGACAAGATGAATGAAAATGGTGTACCAGGTATTTCAGGAGTAGATACAAGAGAAATAGTTCGTCTTATTCGTGATCACGGTTCAATGAAAGCGATGATTGTTGATGAAAGTGAAGATACTTCTAAATGCTTAGAAGAATTAAAAGCTTTTAAATATAATCACGACCAAGTAAATAAAGTTTCTAGTAAGAAAATTTGGTATTCACGTTGCCCTAATCATCTTTATACAGTAGTCGCCATCGACTGCGGATGTAAATTAAATATCATTCGAATGCTCAATAATTATAAATGTAATGTTGTTGTAGTTCCTTATAATACTCCAGTAAGTGAAATCTTAAAATATAAACCAGATGGTTTATTCCTTTCTAATGGCCCTGGAGACCCAGAAGATGTAACGGAAGTAATTAATACGATCAAAGAACTTAAAGGTAAAATTCCAATGCTTGGCATTTGTTTAGGCCATCAAATGATTGGTTTAGCTTACGGTGCGAAGACTTATAAAATGGCCTTTGGTCATCGTGGAGGAAATCATCCAGTTAAAGATTTAGTGACTGGTAAAATTGAAATTACAAGCCAAAACCATTCTTATGCGATTGATAAAGATTCTCTTAAAGGAACTGGCTTAGAACTTACACATGTAAATTTACTTGATAATGAAGCAGAAGGTATGGAAGATACGAAGAATCGCATTATCGCCGTTCAATACCATCCAGAATCTGCCGCAGGACCAGAAGATTCAAGATATATCTTTGAACGCTTCTTAAAGAATATGAAAGAAAATATTGAGGAGAAGAAACATGCCTAGACGTAATGATTTAAAGAAAATTATGATTATCGGTTCAGGACCAATCGTCATTGGTCAAGGGGCTGAATTTGATTATGCTGGTACACAAGCTTGTTTAGCGCTTAAAGAAGAAGGATATGAAACTATTTTAGTTAATTCAAATCCTGCGACTATTATGACTGATACAAAAATCGCGGATAAAGTTTATATGGAACCTCTTGATCTAGAAAATGTCGCGAAGATTATTAGAAAAGAAAGACCTGATGGAGTAATTTGCTCCATCGGCGGTCAAACTGGTCTTAACCTTGGAATGAAACTTTATACTAATGGCGTTTTAGAAGAATGCCAAACGGAATTACTAGGTACTAGTTACGATGCAATTGAAAAAGCAGAAAATAGAGAATTATTTAAAGAATTATGTGAACAAATTGGTGAACCAGTTCTTCCTTCATATAACTGTCATACCTTAGAAGAAGCTCTTGATGCGGCACATAAAATTGGTTATCCTGTCATTTTACGTCCGGCTTTTACGCTTGGAGGAACCGGAGGAGGATTTGCCGATAACGACGAAGAAATGATTCCTTTAACAAAGAACGCTTTAAAATTATCTCCAGTAACTGAAGTCTTAGTTGAAAAATCAATTAAGGGTTATAAAGAAATTGAATATGAAGTTCTTAGAGATAAATTAGATACAGCGATTGTTGTTTGTAATATGGAAAATGTTGATCCAGTTGGTATTCATACTGGTGATTCGATTGTTGTCGCGCCAAGTCAAACATTAACAAATAAAGAATATCAAATGTTAAGAAATTCGGCTTTAAGAATTATTCGTGCCTTAGGTATTGAAGGAGGATGTAACGTACAATTCTCTTTAGATCCATATTCTTTCCAATATTATGTTATTGAAGTTAATCCTAGAGTTTCTCGTTCTTCTGCATTAGCTTCAAAAGCTTCTGGTTATCCTATTGCTCGAGTAAGTGCGAAAATTGCCGTTGGATTAACACTTGATGAAATTAGAATCGCGAATACTTGTGCTTCTTTTGAACCTACATTAGACTATGTAGTTACTAAAGTTCCTCGTTTCCCATTTGATAAATTCGCTGATGCAAATAGATCTTTATCAACTCAAATGAAAGCGACCGGTGAAGTAATGAGCTTAGGAAGAACTTTTGAAGAATCAATCTTAAAAGCGATTAGATCACTTGAAATTAAAGCTTGTCATCTCGAACTTCCTGAATTTAAAAATATGGATGAAGATGAACTCATTGAAGAAATTAAAAAGCATGATGATAAAAGACCATTTGCAATCTGTGAAGCGTTAAGAAAAGGTGTCACTATTGATAAAATATATTCTTTAACAAGCATTGACCGTTTCTTCTTAGAAAAGTTCTATCATATCGTTCAAATTGAAAATGAATTAAAGAGTAAACCTTTCTCAAAAGAATTATTTATAAAAGCGAAGACATATGGTTTTTCTGATGAATATTTAGGTAAAATCTATCATAAATCAAAAATAGAAATATATAAATATCGTAAAGAAAATAATATTTATCCAGTCTATAAGATGATTGATACATGTGCTTCGGAATTTAAATCATACATCCCATATTTCTATTCAACTTATGAACATGAAAATGAATCGATTAGATCAAATAAAAAGAAGATTATCGTTTTAGGCTCAGGCCCTATTAGAATTGGTCAAGGCGTTGAATTTGATTATTCAACTACTCATTGTATTTGGACTTTACAACAAGAAGGTTATGAAGCAATCGTTATTAATAATAACCCTGAAACAGTTTCAACTGATTATACTTTATCAGATAAATTATATTTTGAACCATTAACAATTGAAGATGTTATGAACGTCTACGATTTTGAAAAACCTGAAGGTGTGATTGTAACTCTTGGAGGACAAACACCAATTAATCTTTCTAGTGATTTAGCTTCATTAGGCGTTAAAATCATTGGTTCACAAGTAGATGCCATTGAAAGAGCCGAAGATCGTGACCTCTTTGAAAAAGAAATGGAAAAGATCAATGTTCCTTTACCAAAAGGAAGTGCAGTATTGAACGAAGAAGACGGCATAAAAGCAGCGAGAGAAATTGGTTATCCTGTCTTAGTTAGACCTTCATTTGTTCTTGGAGGACGAATGATGAAGATCATTTATGATGAATCATCTTTAAAGAGCTTTATGAAAGAAGTAATGGAATTTGATTCAACTCATCCAGTTTTAATTGATAAATATATTTATGGTATTGAATGTGAAGTAGATGCGATAAGTGATGGAGAAAATGTCTTTATTCCAGGAATTATGCAGTTAATTGAAAGAACAGGTGTTCATTCAGGAGACTCGATGAGCGTTTATCCACCTTATTCATTATCGAGTGAAGTAAAAAAGACGATTATTGATTATACAACTAAAATTGGTTTAGCGCTGAAGATGATTGGTTTATTTAACATTCAATTCATCGTTAAAGATAATAAAGAAGTTTCAATTATTGAAGTTAATCCACGTTCTTCTCGTACGGTTCCATTCTTAGCTAAATCAACAGGCGCGCCGATTGCCGATATTGCTTCAAAAGTTATGTTAGGACATAAACTAAAAGATTTAGGTTATGTTGGAGTACGCGAAGAAAAGAAGAGATGGTATGTAAAAACTCCTACTTTCTCATTTACTAAGATTCAAGGTATGGACGTTGTTTTATCTCCAGAAATGAAATCAACTGGTGAAGCAATTGGTTATGATAAAGATCTTAATAGAGCGTTATTTAAATCTCTTAAAGCTTCTGGCCAACGCTTAGTTAATTATGGAACAGTATTTGTTACAATTGGGGACCAAGATAAAGAACAAGCTTTACCATTAATTAGAAGATTCTATAATTTAGGTTTTAATATTGAAGCGACTTTAGGAACGGCTGAATTCTTAAAAGAACATGATATTAAGACACGTGTAAGAAAGAAATTATCAGAAGATAGTGATGAAATCTTAGAAGCTTTAAGAAAAGGTTATGTTTCTTATGTAGTTAATACGATGACTGATGATTCTATCTCGATCGCTCATGACGGAGTAAAGATTAGAAGATGCGCGATTGATAATAACGTACCTGTCTTTACTTGCTTAGATACAGTTAATGCTTTATTAAATGTTTTAGAAGGTATTACGATGAATGTAAGTACCATCGATGGAGAATAAGATGAAGATAGTAGATTTAGAAGTGGTTAGTAATGAAAAGATTAAAAATGATATCTATTTATTAACTTTAAAAGGTGATACTAGTGAAATTGTTCATTCTGGAGAATTCGCTGAATTAAAACTCGATAATTTCTACTTAAGAAGACCTTTATCAATTCATGATTATTCATCTAATGAAGTTAAGTTCCTTTATAAAGTATTAGGTAAAGGAACAAAAGATTTAACGAGTTATAAAAAAGGTGATGTGATTAATACTATCTTAGGTTTAGGTAATGGCTTTAACGATGAAATATCTTCTTCTCCTTTACTTATCGGAGGAGGAATTGGAATTGCACCTTTATATAATCTAGCGAAAAGATTTAATCAGAGAGGAATTAAGGTGACTATTCTTCTTGGTTTTAAAAACATTGATGAAGTTTGTTATGTAGAAAAATTTAAAAAATTTGGTGAAGTAATTGTAACAACCGATGATGGAACTTTTGGTTACAAAGGTAACCCAGTTACTTATTTAAAAGAACATGATCTTAGTTATGATTATTACTATGCCTGCGGACCTCTTGTGATGCTTAAATTTCTTTCAAAATATTCTTCTAAAGGATGCGTTTCTTTAGAAGCGAGAATGGGATGTGGATTTGGTGCATGTATGGGGTGTTCTATTAAAACAACTAAAGGGCCTCAAAGAGTATGTAAAGAAGGACCAGTATTTTCTTCTAGCGAGGTAATCTATGAATAAAGAAATTAAATTTTTAGGTAAAACATTTAAAAATCCGGTTATTCCAGCAAGTGGAACATTTGGTTTTGGTTATGAATTCGCCTCATATTATGATATTAATATCTTAGGTTCAATTTCTTTAAAAGGAACTACCCTTGAACCTAGATATGGAAATCCTTTACCACGTATCGCAGAATGTGATAATGGATTACTTAATTCAATCGGTTTACAAAATCCTGGGGTCGATAAAGTTATTAGTGAAGAACTTGTTAAACTTAAAAAAGTTTATGCTGATCAAGTGATCGCGAATGTTGGAGGTCACTCCTTAGAAGACTATGTTGAAACGGTAAGAAAATTATCTAAAGAAGAACAAATATTCGCGATTGAATTAAATATTTCTTGTCCGAATGTTTCAACTGGTGGTATGTCAGTTGGAGTAAATCCTACTTTAACAAAAGAATTAGTAAGAAGAGTTAAAGAAGTTTCGGCTAAACCAATCATTGTTAAATTATCACCTAATGTAACTAATATTGTTGAAATCGCTCTTGCATCTGAAGAAGGAGGTTGCGACGCGATATCCTTAATTAATACCTTAGTTGGTATGCGTATTGATTTAAAAACTGGTAAACCAATCTTAGGAGTTAAAAAAGGTGGTTATTCTGGTAAAGGAGTTTTCCCGGTTGCTTTAAGAATGGTATATGAAGTTTCTAAAGCAGTTAAAGTACCTGTTATTGGTATGGGAGGAATTTCTTCAGCTTATGACGTAATTGAAATGATGTATGCTGGAGCTAGCTTAGTTATGGTAGGATCAGAAAACCTCATTAACCCATATGCTTGTAAAGAGATTATTGAAGACTTAGATCGAGTAATGGAAGAATTACATATAACAAATTTAGAAGATATAATTAAAGGAGCTCATAAATATGAATAATAATGTAATTATCGCTTGCGATTTTGAATCAAAAGAAAAACTAGTTTCTTTCTTAAAACCTTTTGAAGGTTTAAATCCTTATCTTAAAATCGGAATGGAATTATTCTATAAAGAAGGACCTAGCTTAGTAAAAGAACTTAAAGAAAAAGGTTTTAGAATCTTCCTTGATTTAAAATTACATGATATACCTAATACAGTTTTAAGAGCGATGGAAAGAATTGGTGAATTAGGAGTTGATATTGTTAATGTTCACGCCTCAGGTGGAATTGAAATGATGCGCGCGGCTAGAACGGGGTTAGACGCGACTGAACTAGGCAAAAAGACTAAATTAATCGCAGTAAGCGTTCTTACTTCAATTAATGAAGATATCTTACATGATGAAATTTTAATTGATAGAACTAAATCAGTTAAAGATGTCGCGAAGATTTATGCAGAAAACGCAAAAAAGGCCGGCCTAGATGGCTGCGTATGTTCTTCTTTTGAAGCTAATGTTATGACAGAACTTGGTTTAATTTCAGTTTGCCCTGGAATTAGATTAGAAGGCGATGCGAAAGGTGATCAAAAAAGAGTTGCAACCCCAAAACTAGCAAAAGAAAATACTGCAACTTATATTGTTGTTGGTAGATCAATCACTAATGCGCTTGATCCAGTAAGTGCATATAAAAAATGTTTAGAGGAGTTTAATTAAGATGAAAGATTTAGAAAAAGTAGTTGCTTCAAATTTACTAAAAATTAAAGCAGTATTCTTAAAACCAAATGATCCATTTACTTGGGCAAGTGGAATTAAATCACCAATTTATTGTGATAATCGTTTAACTTTATCTTATCCTGAAGTAAGAAAAGTAATTGAAGAAGGTTTAGCTTCTATCATTAAAGAATATTATCCAACTTGTGAAGTAGTAATGGGAACTTCTACCGCGGGTATCGCTCATGCTGCTTATGTATCAGAGATTCTTAATTTACCAATGGGATATGTTAGAAGTGGCGCGAAGGACCACGGAAGAAAAAATCAAATTGAAGGAGTTACTCCAGTTAATAAGAACGTTGTTGTTATTGAAGATTTAATTTCAACTGGTGGATCAGTAATTGAAGTATGTAATATCCTTAAAGAAGCGGGGGCTAATGTTCTTGGTATTGCTTCTATCTTTACTTATGAACTTCAAAGCGGATTAACTAATTTAAAGAATGCAAATATTACTAATCATTCATTAAGTAATTTCCATGCATTAATTGAACAAGCTCATGAAGAGAACTATATTAAGAAAGAAGATTTAACTAAACTTACTGCTTTCCAAAAAGATCCTTCTTCTGATTGGCAAAGTAAATAAATAATAAAATAAGTTATATTTAAAAACACAAGGCGAATGTGACACCTTGTGTTTTTTTACGTTTTATTTCTTCTTATATTTTATAATGAAAAATCTAACAAAAAAGTCTCTAAATGATATAAAAATTTTTTTAAAAAAACTTTAGCAAACCTCTTGACAGAGTGCTAAAAGTGATTTATATATAATAGCAGTTAGCAATCGAGATGTAAGAGTGCTAACAATTAAGGAGGACAATTATGGTTAAACCATTAAACAATAATGTTGTATTAAAAAAACAAAAATTTGAAAAGAAAACTGAATCAGGGATTATTTTATCTCAAAAAGAAGAGGAAAGCGAATACGCGACTGTCGTTTCAGTCGGTAAAGGTAAACTCGATCATACAGGTAAACTAATTCCTATTGAAGTTAAAACAGGTGACAAAGTTATTTATAAAACTTATTCGCCAACAAAAATTAAAATTGATGATGAAGAATATTTAATCATTTCTGCAGATGATATTCTCGCAGTTATTGAATAAGGAGGAAAATAAATTATGGCAAAAGAAATTAAATTTGGTAAAGATGCATTAGATAAAATGCTCGAAGGTATTGATGATCTCGCGGATACTGTTAAAGTTACATTAGGACCTAAAGGAAGAAATGTTGTTTTAGATAAAGGCTATGGCTCACCATTAATCACTAATGATGGAGTTTCTATCGCAAAAGAAATAAGTTTTGAAAATCCATTTAAAAACATGGGTGCAAAATTAATTTATGAAGTAGCAAATAACACTAACGATACGGCAGGAGATGGAACTACTACTGCAACAGTTCTCGCTCAAGATATGATTCACAATGGACTTAATGAAGTTTCTAAAGGAGCAAATCCTGTCTTAATGAGAGAAGGTATTGATGAAGCTAGTAAAAAAGTAAGTGAAGAATTATTAAATATTAGTGAAGAAGTTAATACTTATCAAGATATAGCTTCAGTAGCGACTATTTCATCTGGCTCAAAAGAAATTGGTGATATTATCGCGAACGCCATGAAAACAGTTGGTAAAAATGGTGTTATTAACGTTGATGAATCAAAAGGTTTTGAAACTTCATTAGAAGTTACACAAGGTTTAAAATTCAATAAAGGTTATATATCTCCATATATGTTAACTGATTCTAATTCAAAATCAATTGTCTTAGAAAATCCTCTTATCTTAGTAACAAATAATAAGATTAATTCTATTCAAGATATTCTTCCATTATTAGAAGAAGTAGTTAAAGTTCATAAGCCATTATATATTATCGCAGATGACATGGATCAAGAAACTATTTCAACAATCGTTATTAATAAATTACGTGGTACATTTAACGTCGTAGCTTCAAAAGCTCCTGGATTTGGTGATTCTCAAACTGAAGAATTAAAAGATATCGCGATTGTTACAGGCGCAAAATTCTATGATAAGAACTTACCTGATGGAAAATTAAGTGAAATTAATATTAATGAATTAGGTTCTGCAAGTAAGGTAGTCATCGAAAAAGATTCAACTACAATTATTGATGGAGCAGGTGATAAAGAAGAGGTTGCAAGATACATTAAGAATTTAAGAGAAGAAGAATCTAATGAAACTACTAAATATAAGAAAGATCAAATTAACGAAAGAATTGCAAAACTTTCTAATGGTGTTGCATTAATTAAAGTTGGTGCGACAACTGAATCTGAACTTAAAGAAAAGAAATTAAGATTAGAAGATGCATTAAATGCAACTAAAGCCGCGATTAGTGAAGGTATTGTTCCAGGTGGTGGAGAAGCTTTACTTCAAGTTTATAAGAAAGTTAAGAATGAACTTAATTCTGATGTAGTCGATGTAAAACGTGGTATGAACATCGTCTTAAAGTCTCTAGAAGCTCCTTTATATCAAATCGCAGAAAACTCTGGTTATTCAGGTAGAGATATTGTCGAACTTCAATTAACTAAAGAAGATGGTGTCGGATTTGATGCGAAAAACGGCACTTGGGTCAATATGAAAGAAAAAGGTATTGTTGATCCAACTAAGGTAACTAGAAGCGCACTTCTTAATGCAGCATCTATCGCAGGCTTATTCTTAACTACAGAAGCAGCCGTTGGTGATATAAAAGAAAAAGCTACTAAAGAAGAAAAAGAATATTAATAATTTATAGGAATGGTATTTAGGTATCATTCCTTTTTTAATTATATATTTTTAAGATTTAAACGAAATTTCATTTTTTTCTATAGTTAATTCTTAGTTAAAAACTTTTTAATAAAATATAATATCTTCTAATTAGTTAAAATATTTGTTAAACTAAAACTAGGAAGGAGTTAAATCTTTTTACAATGAGATTTACTTATAATTATGGCTAATGAATTAACTAAAAAGGCATTATCTCAAACATTTTTAAAATTACTTTCTGAGAAGTCATTTAAGAAGATTACAATTAACGATATTACTTCTCGATGTGGCGTTAATCGAATGACATTTTATTATCACTTTCAAGATATTTATGATCTATTAAATTACACATTAAAAGAAGAATGTGATAAGGTCTTAGATGGAGGATATGAATCTTCTACTTGGACTAAAGGAATGGAAAATATCTTTATTATTTGCTTAAAATATAAAGATTTATTAATAAACGCATATAAATTTAATTCTCGTGGTAATGTTGAAGAGATGCTTTCTCCTATTGTATATCAACTTACTTATCACGTAGTTAAAGAAGAAGCTAGTGGCCATAAAGTAGAAGAAGATAATTTAATCTTTGTCGCGAATGCTTATAAACATCTTTTAATCGGCATAGTTCTAGATTGGATTAATGACGATATGAAAGTCGATTATCACATTATCTTAGAAAAACTAGAAAAGATCTTAACTGGTGAAACAGAATGGATTTTATCAAAATTTGAATCTAACTAAACTCCTGCAAGGGAGTTTTTATCATTTTTAAGAATATGATAAAAAAATATACAGTTTTTTGATGTTGATAGAAAACCTATCATAACGAAAATATTGTCTATTTTAAATTTTTAAAAGTCTCGTTAGAATGAATTTGCAAGAATAAAGGAGGAAAAATTTTATGTATTATTCTAGCGGAACTTATGAATCATTCGCGCATCCTGAAAAGCCTGTTGATGCCGATAAAAAATCTGCCTATATTGTAGGCTCAGGTCTTGCCGGATTATCCGCGGCATTCTATTTAGTTAGAGATGGCCAAGTTAAAGGAGAAAGAATTCATATTCTTGAAACTTTAAGTATTGCCGGAGGATCTTGTGATGGATATCACGATTTAACTAAAGGATTCTATATGCGTGGTGGTAGAGAAATGGATAACCATTTTGAAGTCATGTGGGATATGTATCGTGATGTTCCATCAATTGAAAATGAAAATGTATCAGTATTAGACGAATATTATTGGTTAAATAAGAAAGATCCTAACTATTCTCTTTGTAGAGCGACTATTAACCGTGGTGAAAACGCACATACTGATAATAAATTTACTTTAGATAGAGAAGCTCAAAGAGAATTATTAAAACTTTATTTAACACCGGAAAAAGATTTAGAAAATAAAAAGATTTCTGAATGTTTCACAGAACATTTCTGGAAGAGTAATTTCTGGCTCTACTGGCAAACAATGTTTGCTTTCCAACGTTGGTCAAGCGCGCTTGAAATGAAACGTTATATTCAACGTTATGTTCATCATATTGATGGTTTACCTGATTTCTCAGCTTTAAGATTTACTAAATACAATCAATATGAATCTATGATTCTTCCGTTACAAAGATATCTTGAAAAAAGAGGCGTTATCTTTGAATTTAATGTAAAAGTAACTGATTGTAAGATTGAAAAAATGGGAGATAAGAAAGTAGTTACATCTATTACTCTTGATAGAGGTGGAAATAAAGAAGTTAAGAAATTAACTAAAGATGATTTCTTTATTGTCACAAATGGCTGCTGTACTGATGTAAGCTGCTATGGCGATAATGATCATGCACCAGATTTATCTAATATTAAACCAAATGTCGGTGATGGTTGGTCATTATGGGAAAAAATTGCTGCACAAGGAAAAGAATTTGGTAATCCAAAAGTCTTTGCTTCTAATATTGAAGAAACTAACTGGATGTCAGCTTCAGTTTATACTACAAATAAAAGAATCATTGAACTCATTAAGAAGATTTGTAAACGTGATCCTCTTGAAGGTAAAGTTACAACTGGTGGAATTGTCTCAGTTAAAGATTCTTTCGATAATTGGGGATTATCTTGGACTATTAACCGTCAACCTCAATTTAAAGCTCAACCAAAGGGTAGCGTCATTGTTTGGCTTTATAGCTTAAATACAAATAAAGAAGGTAATTACGTTAAGAAAGCAATGAGATATTGTACCGGTCAAGAAATCGCGAAAGAATGGTTATACCATATCGGCGCGAAAGATAATGAAATTGAAGCATTGAGTAAAGAATGTAATACAACAACTTGCTTTATGCCATATATTAATGCTTTCTTCCAACCAAGAGCGAATTCAGATAGACCTAAGGTAGTTCCAGAAGGATGCGTCAACTTAGCTTTCGTTGGCCAATTCGCGGAAACTCCACGTGATACCATCTTCACTACTGAATATTCAATTAGAACAGGTATGGAAGCAGTCTATACTCTTATGAATATTGATCGTGGTGTTCCTGAAGTATGGGGATCAAGTTACGATGTAAGAGAAATGTTACGTGCAACTTATTACGCATTAGATAAAAAGAAGATATTAGATTCTGATCTATCATGGAAAGAAAAGATTCTCTTAAAGAAAGTATTATCTAAAGTTAAAGATACCGATATTGAGCTTTGGTTAAAAGATTCTAAACTTATTTAATTATTACCTTATGTTTTAACAAAATAAAATGTACCTAGCGAAATTTCGCGAGGTACATTTTTTATGTGTGCCGGGCTGACTTTAATCTTACTGATAAAAGTCTAGTCACTGGTATTTACTTTCAAGTGTAGTGGACCTAAAACTGTTAAGAGTAATCCTATGGGAAAGGAAGAGGCGTAGCAAAGTTTTCAATTTTACGCATAGAAACTTAATGAAACTTAAAGTATTGCGCAAGCTTTTGCATTACTTTGTAATATCATGTAATTAACAGTCTTGATTTGTTTAAAATTTCAAATTATTAAAAAATTCTTTTGTATTCTCTTTAAAATATGGTAAAAATTTACATTCAGTATCTTCGTAATGTATTTTTTCAAAAAATGAACAATATAAAACTTCATCGCAAAAGTCATCTTTTAATAAAATCAATTCTTCTAACAATACTCCTAGTTTATCCATAATTTTTTTATCTTCTAAATGATCATAGATAAATGGCATTAAATAATCTTCAATTAAAATAGTTGAACCTATTTCTTCACCATCCCATTCATTTAATACATCTAAATCATATTTATTTTTAATTTCACTAAAATGACTCAATACAATTTTATTAAATTTACTTGTTTCCATGTTTTTCCTCCCATATAAGAATTGCTTTTTTAAGTTTTTCTTGTTCTTTAATCAATATTGATTCATCTCCTGGAACTAAATTTTTTGATAAAGTTTTGCTTATTTCCCTAACTCTATCTTTTGCTTTTTGATAATGTGATCTTTCTCCAGGCTGCACACCATTAATCACTTCATCAATAAGTTTATCTGCAGTACCACCATCACCTACGAAAGCACCAGGTCTATATAATTCAGAAATAATATTTTTAGCTTTTTGTGTTTTAACTGAGTTTAGCAAACTTTCCCGATTATTATTTACTAATTTTAACTCTAAGTCTTTAGATATTACCTCTGTTTCCTTTTGCTCTATGTTTTGTTGCCGATTACCATTAGTACCATGTGCAAGTTTAAGATTAGAGTGTCTCATGATTTTTGCTCCATCTTTTCCAGTTTTGTTCTTTTAAAGAATTATTTGGAATAATTATTTTTATTCCAGCCTCTATTGCAATTTCGAAAGCATCATAAGTTTTTTTATTATTTCCACAAACATCGTAAACAATAATAGCTTTTAGATTATTTTTATTCTCAACTAAATATTTAATAGTTTCGCGAAGAATTTTATATTCATTTGGTTCATCTATATGTCCTTTAGTAGATATTCCAACAACACTTGAATTTTCAAGACCATCTAAATAACAATCAATAGTATTAAATGACGGAAACGAAATTAATGGTATAACAACCGCACCTATTTCATGAATAAACCACAGTGAAACAACACGCATTTTCTTTAATCTATAAATGTTTTCAACTACATCAGTATCTTCAATCAAAGAGTAATCAGGAGAAAATACAAATTTTACTCCTCTAAATCTTTCTTTAAATTTAGTTAAATCATTTACATTATTATAATAAATGGCATTATATAATCCATGTTGACCATCAAAATCTTCATCATACTGAAAGAATCCAACTGCTGTTAATTCTGTTTTGTGATAATAAGATTTTTCACTGTACAATGCAATAAAATCCGGATAAATGTTTGTATTACAATATAATGATGGAATATCGTATTTTCCGGCATAGTGTGTTTTATTAGTAAATTTTTGATAGTTAAGCAATAATAATTTTCTTAAATTTAATTGTTCTTTTGAAATAAAGCCATTATCATCAATTATTTTTTTATTCTTTTTCATTTTATAATGCTTGATTAAATTATTAACTTCAAAAATTTAAGGATAAAAAATTAAATGCAATTA
>CAVDMV010000002.1:35453-113433 GCA_963610315.1 Acutalibacteraceae bacterium | reverse complement strand
TGAAAAAATTGACGTTGTTGTTTGTTTATTTCTGCTTAGTTTTCAAAGATCAGATCAAGCATTTTTGGTCTCCCAAATTTCGCTTGCTTGTTAATAATACTACTATCAATTTTGAATGTCAACAAATATTTTTATTTTTTGATATTTTTTATTAATTTAGTATTTGCTATCGCGTAAAAGCGACAACTGCTATATTAAACCATAGTCTAAAGTATAATGCAAGAGAAATTTTAAAAATTTAAAAAGAAAAAAGAACCCTATTTTTCAAGAGTTCTTATCCTTATATTATATATAATAATATTATCTTTTTTCTCTAGCGAATAACATTACTAATCTAATGAAGATATAAACGAAATCTGTATAGAGTTGTAATGCCATATAAATTGCTAATCCACCATTTAAGTTTCCGTCTTGAGCAAGTTTCTTAGTTTGGTTGACATCAAATGCTGTAATCGCTAACATTGCTGCTAAACCTACATAAGAAATAATATAGTAGATTGCAGCATTGTGCATGAAGATATTAATTAATGATAAAATCATCGCTCCCCATAATGCACCAACTGCAAACATTCCTAATCCCATAGTAGATTTTTTAGTAACTAAACCATAGATTGCCATAATCGCGAATACTGATGCGGTCGCTAAGAAGATGTAGCCTAAAGATGAAAGTTCGTATACTAACATAAACGATGAAAGTAATACACCCATGCACACTGTATAAAGCCAATAAGTAATTTGACCACCTTTGCCTCTTCTTAAGACTAAGAATTGAGCGACAAATATTAAGACGATCGAGCAAATTGCAGAAATCATTGTTAATGTTAAGTATGCATCTGCTGACATAGCTCTTGATACTAATAAGAAATAAGTTCCAATTGATACACCCGCGGTAACTAATAAACCTAAGAACATGTATAAGAACACTTTTACAATCGAACTTTTAGTAGAATCAATATCACTAGTGCTCGATGGATTTGTATATGAATAATCGTTCATTGATAATTCCTCCTTCATTACTATACTAATATAATATTCCTTAATGGTAAATTAAAAGTAAAAATAAGAAATTAATATTAATAAAGCTTAATCATCTTCAAAATCTTTATATTTATATTTAGGATTCTTTTTTATTTTTTCTTGCATCTGATATACTAATCACATTTACTTCTGAATAGTCATCATCTGGATCATCTTCTGTTCCATCATCAATCCAACCACATATCGGACATAAATCATATGAGGCTATATACTTAAACTTATGTTTTCCACATATAGGACACATGTGTGGCCCATCAAATTCATCCGGTTCATCTTCGAAATAATAATTCGGATTATCTTTTAATTTTTCTTGATACTTTTCTCTTAAATCATTTACAAAAAAATAATTTATTGTTCCAATATAATCATAGTCTAACAATTGATTAAAATCAAAAAACAGCCACAATGAAAGCAGTGTATCCCCTTAGCTTCAATTGCATCAATTTCTACTTTTTTATGATTCTTTCTATCTAGTTTAAAATATCTTAATCCATTATCTTTTCTATATTTTTCAAGATTTTCAAATTCATCTATCCCACATACGGGACATTTTACTGTAAATTTTATTTCTTTTTTATATGAACACATTCTCTAGTTCCACCTTTCTTATTATATACAAATTTATCGTTAACTATATAGTACGTAATAATATATCCTTTTTTACTAATAATAGCTAATTCGTTAGTTTTATTATTGAACTTATATGTTGTCAAGTTTTTATCAACATATATATCAACATTGTTATAATCAACAAAATTTGCGAATCTAATCGCATGTTGTTCATAAGATTTTATAGAGTCAAAATTAAATTTCTTCTTATTTCTTTCGAAATGATTTTTCAAAGTATTTTTATTAAAAATTTTTGCCCATTGATATGTCACACCATTCGTATTAGTATTACTAAATCTAGCTTTTGAGCCACCATATCTATTACTAGCTCCCTTAGTTGCCATAAAAATATCTTAATGATAAAATATTTTGCTTAATTAATGTATATCATCATGAATGTTATTATCAAATCCGATTATTCTAGCTTTTTCTCAAAAAAAAGAAGAGGTTTCCCTCTTCTCATAGATATTAATTATTTAACAAGGTTATGGAGCATAGCTTCATAAGAATCAATTTTAAGTGAAGCACCGCCAACTAATGCACCATCAACATCTGCTTCTGATAAATAAGCTTGAATGTTTTCAGGTTTAACTGATCCACCATATAAGATTAAAGTATCATCCGCGACATCGCCATACATTGAACGGATTGTTTCTCTAATAAATTTACAAATATCTTCTGCAATTTCTTTAGAAGCATTTTTGCCTGTACCAATTGACCAAATAGGTTCATAAGCTACAACAACATGCGCTAAATCTTCTTTATTTAAATTAGCTAATCCAACTCTAATTTGTTCTTCAACAACAGCTTTAGTTTCGCCATTATCAAATTGAGCGAGAGTTTCTCCACAGCAATAAACTGGAACCATGTCATTTTCAACTAACTTAACAATTTTCTTGTTACATTTTTCGTTAGTTTCATTGTCATATGTTCTTCTTTCAGAATGACCGATAATACACCAATCAATTCCTAATTCTTTTAACATAGGAATCGCTACTTCACCAGTAAATGCACCATGATCTTCATAATGGCAGTTTTGTGCAGCAACAATTAAACCTTTAGAATTAGATTTAACTGCATCTAAGCCTAAATAAGTAGGAGCAACACCAACTAAAACATCATGTTCTTTAGCGAATTTAACTAGTTCTTCTGTCTTTGAAGCAAATTCTTTTGCTTCAGCGACAGTTTTATTCATTTTCCAGTTACCTAGTAATAATTTTTTTCTCATATGGATTAGTCTCCAATTACATCAATTCCAGGTAAGTGGCCATCATTTTCAATCATTTCAAGTGAAGCGCCGCCGCCAGTTGAAACGTGTGAGAATTCATCTTTATATCCGAATTGTTTACAAGCTGCTGCAGAGTCACCACCACCGATAACAGTGAATGCTTTTCCTTTTAATTCTGCGCAAGCTTTACATACTGCAATAGTACCTGCTTGGTAAGCATCTTTTTCGAAAACGCCCATAGGACCATTCCAGAATACTGTTTTTGCTTTTGCAATTTCAGCAGTATAAAGTTCAATAGTTTTAGGACCAATGTCTAAACCTTCAAATCCTTCAGGAATATTCTTTGATTCAACAATCTTAACTTCTGTTGGATTATCGAAATCATTCGCACATTTTGTATCGACAGGAAGTAAGATTTTTCCTGATTCATACATTTTCTTTGCATAATCTAATTGATCAGCTTCAAATGGTGAAGTACCAATATTTCCACCTAATGCTTTAATGAAAGTATAAGCCATCGCACCACCGATAATGATCTTATCGCATTTTGCAAGTAATGAGTTAATAACTTTGATTTTATCAGAAACTTTGAAGCCACCTAAGATAGCTAAGTATGGTCTATCTTTGCAATCAACAACTTTGCTTAAAGAAACAACTTCTTTTTCGACTAAGAAACCAAGTGCAACTTGTTTTCCTTCTGCTTTTAAGATTTCTGGTACACCATATGTAGATGCGTGAGCTCTATGTGCAGAACCGAATGCATCCATAACGAAAGCGTCACATAATGAAGCCCATTCTTTTGAAAGTTCTGGATCATTCTTTTCTTCGCCTTTTTCATAACGTGTATTTTGGACTAATAAAATTTGTCCATTTTCTAAGCCTTTAACTGCGTTAGAAAGAACTTCGCCTCTAGTAGCTTCACAGAAACTTACTTTTGTTTCAGGTAATAATTCTTGTAATCTAGCCGCGACAGGTTTTAATGTGTTTTTCTTCTTTTGTTCTTCAACTACTTCTGGAGCTTCTTTATGTTTGATTTTGCCTAAGTGAGACATTAAAACAATTTTTGCATCCTTAGAAATAAGTTCTTTGATAGTTGGTAAAGCTGAAACAATACGATTGTCATCTGTGATTACACCATTCTTAAATGGGACGTTAAAATCACAACGAACTAAGACAACTTTGCCAGTGACATTTAAATCTTTTACATTTTTCATAAAAATAATTCTCTCCTTTTTTACGAACAAGTTTATTATATAGGAATTAAAATAGATTAAAAAGTATTTTTGATAATTATTTATCGAAAAAGCGGTTAACAATCGGTAACGTATTAACATATTTATATATAAATATGAAGGAAAGAAAAAAACTACCATAAAGGTAGTTTAAGATTTAATTGATGATAATGTTTCAATAACATCACTAGGTGAATAATCGATGATTCCTTGTAATAAAGTAGACATATCTGTTCCTAAAGCTATCGCGATTTTATTTAAAATCATCAAAGTAGGATTTCTTCTACCTCTTTCTAAATCAGAAATATAATTTTTATTAATTTCCGCTTCATAAGCGAGTGTTAATTGAGACATCTTCTTTTGTTTTCTTAAGAAAGTAATTCTCTTTCCTAATTGTTCATAGATGTTCATTATTTATTCTCCAATCTTGTCGCTAGATCATGGATATCGTTAAAGATACGATTAACGGATGATTTAGACATTTTAATTTGATAATCATCTTTTAAAATATCAACGATTTGTGATAAAGGTATATCGACATTCTCTTTTCTTATAGATGAAACTATTCTTTCTTTTTCTTTTAAAGTATTTAGTCCAATATTATCTTCAATCACTTGAATATCATGTAATTGAATACGTGCTTTTTCTAAAGTCTTTTTATAATTTGCATTAAAACAAATTTGATAACGATTATCTGAATTAATAAAGTCTTTCTCAATACGAATATTTTCAAATTCAAGCATCGATTTTGATGCATTGACTAAAGCTAAAAAGTTAGATATTTGATCAGCCTTTTTTACATAGACCATATATTTCTTTCTTCTTTGAATAATCTTTGCATCAACATTTCTTTCGTTTCTAAATTTATTAAGTAATTTAACTACGAATTTTGCATCACTTTCTTTTTCAATTACCATTTGAAGATGATAATTTCCTCCGCTTGGAGAATTAACACTTCCGGAAGCTAAGAAAACTCCGGTTAAAAAGTTTCTAACCCTAATACCTTCTTCTCCTTTGATCGTTGCTTTAGGAATCAAATAAACTCCATCTTTATAAATTTCTAATTCTTCTAAGATTTTATAAAAGTTAGTACTAGTTTTAATCTTATAGACAACACACTTATCTAGTTTCATCTTACGTGAATTAAAAAACTTAGGACTTGCATCAAAAATTTTAACTAGTCCTTGATAAATTAATTTTGCAATTTTAGAATTTTCAGTTTGAAGATTAATCTCTTCATTTTCAAAATCAAAATCACCATTAGTTCTTATAAATCCAGAAAGTAGAGGTTTAAGACTATCATAAGTATATTCGTTTAAACAAATTTCATCTTTAACATATTGAGTAAAAGATTCTCTTTTCATAGTCCACCTCCTTAGACAAGTGTTACTATTATACTAATATGAGTGTAGTATAGCAAGGAGATTTTTTAGTTTTTTCTTCACTGAATTATATTAATAAAACTGCCGTTTAGAATATATCATTCCAATAGATTTTAAAGTTTTAATTAGATTGTCATATTCAATGTCATTAGAATACGAATATTAAAACTCATTACATTATTTGTCAAAATAAACAATCTCCATAAATGGTATCATAACTTTATCAATAGAGAATAGTTTTGCATATTCATATAATAATTTCGCGATATTTTTATCCTTTCTATCTGAATATTCTTTTAATGCACTTAATAAAATTTCAGAATCAATTTTATTTCTATCTCTAAATAAGTCACAAATAGTCCTTTCTAAATCATAAATTCTTATAGAAGAGCCATCATCTAACTTCATTGTAGTTAATCCTACTTTATGTAAAAATAATTTAATATAATGTGGTGATATCATTTCATTATTAATCCTGTTATTACTTGGAAATGTCATATCATATTTTAGAGGAGTACGATCTGTTAACTTATAAAAATATAATGCGGTATTGTGTGAATAAATACCATTTTTATATTTTTCATTGAGCAACCAAAAATCGTTAACCTCTTTTCCAGCAGTCACATACATACCATGAGCTAATTTATCAATATTTCCATTATCAATTCTTTTTTTAGCTCATATCTATTTAAGTTATAATCATCAAGTTTAGAAGATAAAATAACACCATCTAGAAAATCATTTTCATTATTCATAATATCACCCACTTTTTTACATTTCATATACATATTACAATCAAATGTATTTCAAATGTAAATATCTAGTAAAAAGAAAACTCAGGTTATTCGCCTGAGTTAATATTATCTTTTTAAATAAGAAGAAGCACTTATCGCGGCATTCGCTCCATCTCCAACCGCGGTCACTATTTGTCTAAGTGATTTTTTAACACAATCACCGCAGGCAAATAAGCCAGGAACAAGTGTTTCCATTTGACTATTTACATTGATGTATCCTTTTTCATCAAAGATATTAAATCCTTCTAAGAAGGAATTATTAGGTGTTGATCCAACATAAGTAAATACTGCTTTTAAAGATAAAGATTTAATTTCTTTAGTTTCAACATTTTGAACAACTAATTCATTAACTGCTTTATCACCTTTAATTTCTAAAGGAATATATGGAGTTAAGATTTCAATATTTGGATTTTCTTTAACTTTATTAACAACTTCTTCATCACCTCTAAATTCATTACGGCGATGAATTAAATAAACTTTACTAGTTAATGAAGATAAATATAAGCTTTCTTCTAATGCAGAATTACCTCCTCCAATGATTGCCATTGGATGATTTTTAAAGAAACTACCATCACAAACTGCACAAGTAGAAACTCCATGAGCGAAGAATTCTTTTTCTCCTGGAATATTAAGTTTTGAGTCTAATGTTCCACTTGCGATAATAACTGCATCAAATTCATATTCACCTTTTGAGGTCTTTACTTTAAAGATATCATTTTCTTTTTTAACATTAAGAACTTCTTCATAATGAATCTTAATATTATTTTCTTTTAATTGAGAAACAAATTCATTCGCTAAATCGAATCCGTTAATTGATTTAAAGCCAGGATAATTATCAATCTTATAAGTTAGAGATACCTTTCCTCCAGGCATAGATTTTTCTACTAAGTAAGGTTCAATACCACTTCTTTTTAAATATATGCTCGCAGTTATTCCACTTGGGCCAGCACCAATAATTAAACATCTCTTCATTATTTTTCTTCCTTACTATCTTCTTTATTAGAAGAAGTTTCATATACTGGCTTAGTAAATTTTTGTCCGTCCGACCATAAGCCCATCTTATCATCTTTAATCATGTAGACTAAATCCATAATCCAATATAATAAACCAAATGGAATCGCGAATAATGCCGCGGTAAAATTATCTTTTGAAAAACGATAGATGATTGCGTTTAACCAACCAGTAAGAGGAATTGCAGTTAAAATGATTCTTGTTTTTCTTGTTAAGGAATCAAATTTAGGTGCATAAGCAAGTAAAAGAGTAGTAAAATCTTTATTCTTTTTCTTTAAATAATAATGGTTAAAATAAATTCCTGCGATCACTAATACGCCGAGAACGATAAAGAGAATCGCGATAAATTTACTTGTTGAGAAAGTAGAATTATCTGGAGACATAATATATTGAGAATTTCTTAATGGTTCAAGAATCATTCTTACCGTTCCATACCAGATAAAATAAGCTCCAGCGACTACACCAGGTCTCATATATTTTCTTAATGCTTTATCTAAAACAAAGACAATAATTAAGAAACCTAAAATATTTAAACTACCTTCAATTAAAAATAAAGGTAAGGCGATAGTTGTTCCATCACTTGAACAACTAGATACAGTCATTTGATCAATAAACCATTGGCCTAACCATCTCCAAGGTCCTGCGTCAACGCAGTTACCATAAACTTCTTGGTTAAAGAAGTTACCCCATCTACCAATTGCTTGAGCGACTAAGATAGTTGGAACACAAGAATCGACGATATCAAGAATCTTCATATTCTTTCTTCTCTTCTTTAAGAAGATGATTCCGGCAGTTACGCCAAAGAGAACTCCCCCTTGAATCGCAAGCCCACTTATTCCTTGGAAATGACCATTATATATTCCAAAGAAAGATAGAATAGTCGTCCAGAAATTACCAGTGTTAAATTCATGAAATTGCCAAGCGCAATACCAAACTCTTGCTCCAACAAGTCCCATAGGGAAAGCAACTAAGAAGAGATTTTCAATATCATGAGGATTATATCCTCTTTGTTTAACTCTCCATTCAGATAAAACTAAAGCAAGAAGCGCTCCAACTAAAATGAATGTTGCATAAAATGTAATTTGGAAATTACCAAAGCCATAAGTCTTTGGTAAAGCTAAAATATTATTCATCGTTAGCTCCTTTTCTTTAATAATTCATTTAGTCTTTCTTCAAAGACATAAGTTGAATCATATCCGCGTTTTTTAAGTTTGTGGTTAGTGACCGCGGTTTCAATAATATCACCAACTGCACGAGCTCCGGAAACAGGAATAGTAATTTCCGGAACTTTTTGTCCTAAAATATCGACATATTTTTGATTTGTACCAAGTCTTTCCATCTCTTGTTGAGCGTCTAAAGTAACTAGTTTTATTACTAAATCGATTTCTTTTGAATCGATGACAGAATTAATTCCGAACATCTTTGATACATCGATAATACCAATACCTCTTACTTCAATCATATTAGTTAATAATTCTGGTGCACGTCCGATTAATTTATTTCTCACTAAAGAAATATCTACGCGGTCATCAGAAATTAAATGGTGGTTTTTCTTTAATAATTCAAGTGCCGTTTCTGATTTACCAATGCCTGATTCACCAGTAATAATAACGCCGGTAGAATAAATATCAACTAAAGTACCATGAAGAGAAGTACTAGGTGCAAGAGCTTCTGATAAATATGTAATCATATCGACATTTAGATCATTCGTTTTACGATTAGATCTAAACATTGGGAAATTTCTTTCTTTTGCAATTTTTAAAATTCTTGGATCTAATTCATTATCGGAAGTAATAACGCATCCTGGACAATCTTCAACAAATAAGAACTCAAATGCTTTCTTAATCTTTGTATCAGACATAGTTTTAATATATAAAGTTTCTTTATTACCAATAAAAATAATTCTATTTGAACGAGGTGCATCGAAGAATCCGGCAAGTTCAAGTCCAGGACGGTTGACATTAATTTCATTAACTTCACGTTTCATCGAATTAAAGTCACCATTAAGCCAGACAAAACCAAAATGATTCGCGACTTCTTGAATTGTTACTTTCTTAGTTTTCATTCTTTCTTAATGTCATCCTTTCTAAATCTCTTTTCAAGATTTTCTTTAAATATTGACCAGTATATGAAGTAGTTACTTCTGAAACTTCTTCAGGTGTACCTTTCGCGATTACTTGTCCACCTTTTTCTCCACCTTCATATCCCATATCGATAATATAATCCGCGCATTTAATCATATCTAAGTTATGTTCAATGACTAAGACTGAATTACCTAAACTAACTAATGTATAAAGGACATTTAATAATTTCTTCACATCATCAACATGTAAACCAGTAGTAGGTTCATCTAAGATATATAAAGTAGAACCGGTTGATTTACGTTGAAGTTCATAAGCTAGTTTTACTCTTTGAGCTTCTCCACCACTTAATGTAGTTGAAGATTGACCAAGTTTAATATATCCTAAACCAACATCAACTAGAGTCTTTACTTTACGATAAATGGAAGGAATATTTTCAAAGAAATTCATCGCTTCTTCACACGTCAAGTCAAGAACATCCGCGATAGATTTACCTTTATAAGTGATATTAAGTGTATCCATATTATAACGTTTACCGTTACATTCATCACATACAACATATACATCAGGCATGAAGTTCATGGAAATTCTTTTTACTCCATCACCTTCACATTTTTCGCATCTTCCACCTTTGACGTTAAAAGAGAATCTTGATTTATCATATCCCTTACTACGGGCATCAATTGTTGAAGCAAATAAATCTCTAATATCATCAAAAACTCCAATGTAAGTTGCTGGATTACTACGAGGTGTTCGACCAATTGGTTCTTGTGAAACATTAATTACTTTATCAATATTTTCAATACCAGTAATCGAATCTACTTTACCAGGTTTAACCTTGGTTTTATTTAATTTAACTTGTAATGTCTTATATAAAGTTTCATTAATTAAACTTGATTTACCACTTCCAGATACGCCTGTAACGCAGACAAACATTCCTAATGGAATATCAACATTAACATTCTTTAAATTGTTTACACTGGCTCCTTTAATCTTAATAAATTTCTTATTACCTTTGCTTCTATAAGTATTATAAGGAATGAATTCATCTCCTTTTAAATATCTACCTGTTAAAGAAGTAGGATTATTCATAACTTCAGTTGGAGTTCCTTGCGCGACTACTTCTCCTCCGTGAACTCCCGCACCTGGACCAATATCAACTAAATAATCCGCGGCAAGCATGGTATCTTCGTCGTGTTCAACTACAATTAACGTATTACCTAAATCTCTCATTGCTTTTAAAGTAGTAATCAATTTATCATTATCTCTTTGATGTAAACCAATACTTGGTTCATCAAGAACATATAATACCCCAGATAGACGAGAACCAATTTGAGTGGCAAGTCTAATTCTCTGTGCTTCTCCTCCACTTAAAGTCATTGCCATTCGAGATAAAGTTAAATAATCTAGACCGACATCGACTAAGAAAGAAACACGGTTATAGATTTCTTTAATAACTAAATTACCAATATTATTTTGCTCATCCGATAATTTATTTGGTAAATCTTTAATAAAAGAAAGTAAATTACCTAATGAAAGATTACATAATTCAAAGATGTTTAAGCCATTAATTCTAACGGAGAGAACTTTTTCATTTAATCTTGCCCCATTACATTTATTACAAATAGAATCTTCCATGAATCCTTCATAATATCCACGCATAAATTCAGAAGTTGTAGTTAAATACATTCGATCAATACGATTTTTAACACCTTCAAAACCAACTCTTGTCGTTTCATTACCAGAGCTAGATTTTAATTTCATCTTAAGAGGTTCAGGCGAACCAAATAAACATATTTTCTTTTGCGAATTTAATAAATTACGATATGGAATATCACGTGGAATACCATAATAATCACAGGTATAAGCAAATTCTTGCCATTCAAGATTAGTCGTTTCTGCGATATTTTTATAATAGGCAATCGCCCCTTGATTTAACGACAAATTCTCATCTGTTATTAATAAATCAGGATTACATTCTCTTTTTATTCCTAAGCCATTACATTCTTGGCAAGCCCCTAAAGGAGCGTTAAAAGAAAATAATCTAGGTTCTAAAGGTGGAACAGAGAATCCGCAGTACTTACATGCTTGATGTTCAGAGAATAATTCTTCTTTATCACCCATTTTAACTAGGACAAATCCATCACCGATATCTAAAGCAGTTTCTAATGATTCAAATAATCTTTCATTACTATCTTCTTTTAAAGCGAGACGATCAACTACAATATCAATGGTGTGTCTTGCATTCTTTTCTAACGGTTTTAATTCAGAGAATCTAACTATTTCTCCTAAATCAATTCTTACTCTTTCAAAACCTCTTTTTTGAAATTTATCAATAGTTTCTTTATGTGTTCCTTTTTCGTTATTAACAATACGTGCGAAAATATAAATCTTTGTTCCTAATTCATTCTTCTTAATAACATCAATCATTTGTTTAATAGTAAATTTAACGATTGGTTCATGATGAGTAGGACAATACGCCACACCAATACGAGAATATAATAATCTTAAATAATCATAGATTTCTGTAACAGTACCAACTGTTGAACGAGGGTTATGAGAAGTTGTCTTTTGATCAATCGCGATCGCAGGAGACAATCCTTCAATTGAATCGACATCAGGCTTTTCAGAACTACCTAAAAATTGTCTAGCATAACTAGATAATGATTCAATATATCTTCTTTGGCCTTCAGAGAAAATCGTATCAAAGGCTAAAGTTGATTTACCACTTCCTGATACTCCTGTAAAAACAACTAATTTATCTTTAGGAATAGTTAAATCAATATTCTTTAAGTTATTTTCTCTTGCACCTTTAATAATAATTTGATCGTGTGCCATAATTAATTCTCTTTTCCGTATTTACTTATTCTTTCGTTATCGACTATCTTAATCGCTTCATCTAAATATTTATAACCATTCTTCTTATCTATATATTCTCCTACAATATAATAAACAATAGGAATAATAAAGATAACCCAACTAGGATGCCATAAATTCTTAAACATCCCAAGATAGGCATATACTAAACCAGTCAATGCAGCAACGTTAAATCTAACTACTTGTTTTTTATATATTACTTCAACTAATGAAATCGCGATTGGAACTAAAATAAAAATCATCCAAAAATGCGAAAATCCATAAGAATTTTCTTTTAAGACAAACCCTAATACTAAATAACTAATTAAACATACAACAAAAGATATTAAGAAAGTTAATAGCATTAAATCACGACATTCAGTAATATTCTTACGAACTTGCTTCTTTGAAAACTTGTAATAAGATGTATCGTGTTTAATAACTATTTCATCATCAATAACTGATATATCTTGTTTTTTAAAATCATGTAAAGGAGAAATTTCCTCTTTAACAATTGGACTTTTTATTTTATTCATATTTATCACCACAAAAATAATAACACAACACGAAAAAAAAGCCCACAATATAATATTGTGAGCTTAAAATAAATATTATTTTTTAATTATCAAATTAACTAAGCTGCTTGATCTGCAACTAAATAAATTGTAATTGAATATAATGAATTGTTATATGCTGATGTATTTGCAAGTAAAGCTTTTTGAGAATTAAATTTCCATGACGCAACTTTGGAATTCTTATAAGAAGTTGAATCCTCTGTATCATATGAAACTTTGTTATCTTCAACAATTTCATCACCAGTATAACCAGTTAAGTTATAGTAGCTATAGTGATCAACTACTACTTTATATACTTTATATCCAGTAGGAGCAGTAATTAAGATTTTACCGCCTTCACTATTTTTGTTATTTACTGCAAATTCTTTATAATCTTCTTGTAATTGACATCCTGTAAGTGCAACAGTTGCATTAACTTTATTTTCTCCAAAAGCACATTCAACATTAAATGCATCGACATCACCAGATGTTGAGGTTAAACCTGCAGTCTTCATATCGCTATAATCTAATGTTTTAGAAGCATAAAGATCAATTACTTGTGCAGTTTTTAAAGTTAATGTTGCAGAATATTCTGCGCCGCCTTTTGTGACTTTAATAGTGAAGGTATTTGTTACTTCACCAGTTTTAGTAGGAGTAAGAGTAACTTTAGTTCCAGAAACTACTGCAGTTGCACCTTCAGTTGTAGTTAAAGTTACTTCTATTTTAGATGTTCCAATATTATAAGTGGAAAAATCAATAACAGTTTCTTTATCATAAGTCGCTGTTAAATTATCACCGAAATCATTCTTTAAATTCGATGAAATAACATCGATATAAGTTTGATCAGTAATCGCTTCCCCATTAAGTGAAATTACTTCAGAATTATTTTCGATACCATAGAAAGTATAAGTATCTGAAAAAACAGTAGTTACACCTGTATAATCAAATGTTCTTCCAGCAGCAAGAGCTAAAGCATAGTTATCTTTAAATGTAGAATAATCTTTTAAATATTTTGTATCTGAGTATACGTAATATTCTGTTTTGCCGCCGTCAACTGTGAAATAATAATATCCTTTTGAAGAATCAACTCTTGTAGGTGTACAATTCTTTAATGTAACTAATCTATTTTGGTATTTAGCGCCTAGATTTGTATCTGAAGTAGCATTTTTTGCTGCTGCTTTAAAATCTGCAGTTGCATCAGTAGGAGTTACGCTTGCGCCTGAAGAAACTACTGCATATGATCCACCAGAAGCAAATTCTTCTTGTCCAGAATAATCACTTCTTGTACCTGTAAAGATAATTGTATCTCCAACTTTAGCTTTTGCCCCGTTAGTTGCTTTATAGCCATAATAACCATGTTCTTCATTTTCAAAAACGATAGAACCATCACTTGTTTTTACTGCAGTAACAACACCCTTAATATTAATTGGAGTTGTTTTATCACCATCTTTTCCAAGTTTTTGCCAAGCAGCATAATCACCAAGAACTAAAACATCAACTTTAACGTTAAATCCTTCATGTTTTGTAACTTCGTTAAATTTCTTAGTTGTACCATTTAATGTGAATGTAGGAACAAGTTTTGCAACAATTTGTTCTTTTACTTTGCCATCGTAATAGCCTGTAACGACAGTTTTTGATTTTGCATCTTTATCAACAATTTTTAAGACATCTGTTGTACCAGAAGTTTGTTCAAGAGCCCAAGAGACGAGAACATCATAATCACCGATTGCGACTGTTGTAACAACATCGAAATTACCTGAAATAGATGTACCATCTTTTTCTCTATATAATTGCCAGACATAGTCTGCAGCATTTGTAATTGCATTTAATACTTTTGTTTGTTCATCAACTGATGAAGATGAAGCACTTGATGAAGTGTTTGAACTAGCTTGTGAACTACTTGAAGTAGATGCACATGCTGCTGCACCAAATGTGAAGATAAATGCAGACGATAATACTAATAATTTTTTTAATCTCATTTTAACTTTTCCCCTTTTTAAATTAATTTTTAAATGTGATATTATTGTAATTTACGACTCTTAACTGATATGCACCATTATAAGAATCGACAATACCTATTGCATCGAAAGTTTTATTTAAGAATGCATCGCCAGTAACTTTCGCACCATTGTTATAAAGAACACTTGTTCTAATGGTGAATGTTTTACCGCTTGCATCTGTACAAGTTAAGCTTAAAGCTCCTGCACTAGTACCATCTGCAGTTGTATAAACACTAGTACAAGTGACATTTTCCATTTTACAATATGAACTTGTTAATGCTTCCATATATGAAGCTCCACCATAAAGATCTTCTTTTGTTGTTCTAGAGAAATCATCACCAGTTATAATAGTTGGTGTATAGTCACAATTTTCTTCAACTAAATATGTGTTCTTTTCATATGTAGGATCCATTGCCATATAAGTTAAACCAGAAACTTGATAAGTACCTGCAGTATCATATTTTTGGAAAGAACCACAGACAGATAACTTATTTCCTTTAACAATCATACTAGTACCTTTAAATGAATAGCCTAGATATACAGTCATACCCCAGTTAACGCGAGATTCTTCATCATAATCTTGTAGATAAATAGTTTCGGCATCAATAGAAGTAATAATACCTTCGAAACGAATTGTTTTACCTAAATAAGAATTTTCAGAACCTTCTAATAAAGATGTTCTTAATTCTTTAATAGTAACGCTAATAAAATCGCCATAATAGAAGTTTTTATCTCTATACATATAGTTTAAGTTATTAGATGAATCAATTGTTACATATTGATTTCCATCATCAGTTTCTCTATAAATATTGAAATAACCACTCTTAGTTGAATCTTTGGCAATTTTATAAATTTGTGCTTTTGATAAATCGTCAGTAACTTCACCTGCGTTTGCGTTTAATTCACCAGTATAGTAATAAACTTTTCCGTCAGCTTCCATTCCTAAATAATAATTTGAATTTGTTGCATAATTATCAGTAATAGTAACTTGTGCATCAATTAAATCACCTTTAGAAGAATAGACGTTAACTTTATGAATTTCATCAGTTGTATCTGCTTTAGTATAAGAGATAATTGATGAAGTATTATAATTACCTAAAATATTTGATTTAGAATCTGTTAATTGTTTCTTTGCAATTTTCCAGCTTGCGGCAGCTTTAGAGAATACATATAATTCATGTTCATTAGCTTGTGAATATGCTTTTTGCATAATATCTGCATAACAAGTTGAACCAATTGATTTAGCGTTCGCTAAACCTGATTGTAATAACTCTAAATTTAAATTCTTATATTCAGTGCCACCTTTAGTTTTATACCAAACAAATCCTAGGAATCTTGTTCCTGTTGAATCTAAGTTCCAATTCGAATCATTTGATTCAACA
Organism: Acutalibacteraceae bacterium; assembly: GCA_963610315.1. GTDB lineage: Bacteria > Bacillota_I > Bacilli_A > RFN20 > CAG-449 > UBA3210. The sequence goes on along the minus strand of CAVDMV010000002.1, from coordinate 97,266 downwards.
ATGATAGATTCAGCATTAGATAATCTTTCTTTATTAAATAAAGATGCTGTTTTACCCCATTCTTGGATTTGACCTGTTGATTCAGGAGTATCAATCGCTAAATATCTAACTTTTAAAATTCCATCACTATAAGTTGAACTTGCTGCAGGGAATTCACTCTTTTTTGATGAATCAACTTTAAAATGAGAAGTATCACCATCAATTAATGAAGAAATTTGTGAAGCAGTAAATTCCATGTATTTTCTTCCGGAATTCTTATCAAATTTAAGTTCAGAAGCATAATCAACAAAGTCTGCAAGCTTCTTTTCTTCATAAGCTGTTGTTTTCTTTCCGTCGTCAGCATTACCTGAACAAGAAACAGCAGTAACACTACTAAATGCGACAAGTAAGGAAGTTAAACTTACTGTCAATAATCTTTTTATTTTCATAATCTATTTACCTTCCTTATTAGCCTTGGCATTTTGCAAGAGCATTCGCAAATGCTGTATTAATATCTTCTTTATTTTGTAAAACAGTTGTAACTAAGTTACCTACTTCAGTACGAGCGGTTGATGAACCTGGGAAAGCTGCATTAACGAATGCTGCATCCATATTATCAGAACAAACTTTAATTGCTTTTGCTTGAATATCAGATTCATTTTCTAAGAATTTTCTATAAATAGCATTTTCATATACTGAATTAATGACTGGTTGATAACCGGATGTCATAGAGAATTGTGCTTGGAATTCAACATTAGTTGTAAAATATTTAACAAATAACCAAGATGCCATTACTTTTTGAGGATCTGTATTATTGAAAATACAGACATCTGGTCCTTGTTGAATGACTTTTCTATTATTTTCATTGTGTTGAGGAATTGCCGCGATATCACAAGTAAATTCAGATGATTTTTGATATGAAGCACCTGCTGAAGAACCGATACACATAAAACATCTATTTTTATCAGAACTTGTAAATAAGCCAGATGTATATGAACCATATAGATCTTTAGTTGTAATCCAACCGCTTTCATACCAAACTTTTAACTTACCCATAAATTCTTTAGCTTGTTCATTATTGAATAAATAATTATTATTCGCACCAGCTTGAGTATATGGAATATTTAATTGTTCACACCATGTAATAAATAAGTTACTACCTGAGTCATAACCTAATGGAGTTGAATCAGGATATTTCTCTTTTAATTTAGAACAAACATATTCCATTGATGTTTTATCATTATCACCAGTAGAATACCAATGAGTTGGAACTTGAAGACCTTCTTCATCAAAGACTGTTTTGTTATAGTACATAACTTCAGAAGATTTAGAGAATGGTAAGCAATACATCTTACCATCTCCAAATGTTTTGCCTTCATCATAGAAACCTGGAACAAAGTCTTTATATTGTTCTCTAGTAAAGCCATATTCATCATCTTCAATTAAATTATCTAAACAAACAACTGATTTTGAAGTATTGTAAGTTGCAACGTGATCTGGATAACAATAAGCAACATTAACATCTGATTTACCAGAAGCAATTTCAGTATTCATTTGATCTCTAACATCATCGTACCCGCCGATAAATTGAGATTCTACATGGATATTTGGATATGCATCCTGAAATTTTTCTAAGTATATATTAAATACTTCTTGTAAACTTTGACCCATAGTTGAGTAGAATTTAATGGTTACTTCATTATCTTCATTAAATCCACCTTCAGGAACTACAAAGTTAGGATCAAAAGTTGTTGTTGATCCACAAGAAGAAAATGCACCTAATAATGATACACAAAATAAGCTTGCGGATAACAATTTTAATTTCTTATTTTTCATAATTTACCTTTCTAATTAAATACTAGCTTCACATGAAGCAATTGCATCTGAGAATGCTGTATTAATATCTGCTTTGCCTTGGAATACTTGAGTTAATAAGTTACCAACTTGGCTACGAGCTGTAGAAGAACCAACGAATGCTGGTGAAGTATAGTAGTATTCTGCTTGTTCTAAGCAAAGTTTTGCAGCTTTAGCTGTGATTTTTTCTTTTAAATCAGCATCTGTTTTATCTGCTTTTGCAACGTGTGCTTTATATGTTTCGTTTTCATTAACAGAATTAATTACTGGAACATAACCTGATTGAATACCCCATTCAGCTTGGAATGTAACATTAGTTGTGAAATATTTCATAAATAACCATGAAGCGATAATCTTTTGAGAATCACCATGATTTAAGATTGTTAATGATGGTCCTTGAGAAATAACTTTTTTGTTATTTTCATTTGCTTGAGGAATTGAAGCTACATCGACTTCGAATGGATATGCTTCATTTACTTTAGAAGGAACTTGATATGAAGCACCTGCAGAAGAACCAATACACATAAAGCATCTAGTAGATGTTGTTGATGTGAATAAACCTGAAGTATATGTACCATAAATTTCTTGTGTAGTTGCATAACCTGTATCAATAAATTTTTCTTTTAAATTTTTAACGAAATCTTTATTTGTTTCATTATTGAATAAGAAGTGATTACCAGTTGCAGAAGTATATGGTGAATTTAATTGTTCACACATTGTAATGAACCAGTTACTTGAAGAGTCATAACCTAAAGGTGTTGAATCTGGATATTTTGTTTTTAAAGTTTTACAAACATATTCTAATGATGTTGTATCTGTATCACTTGTTGAGAACCAATGTGTAGGTGCGCTAAGTTTTTCTTCATCGAATACTGTTTTATTGTAATACATGATTTCTGTTGATTTTGAGAATGGTAAAGTATACATTAAACCATCACCGAATGATTTACCTTCATTATAGAAAGAAGTAATGAAATCGTTCTTTTGTGCTCTAGTTAAACCTAAAGTTTCACCACTTTCTAATGTGTCTTCTTCTGAGTCATCATAGATTAAGTTATCTAATGTGACAACTGCAGAAGTTTTGTTGTATAAAGCAACATGGTCTGGATAACAATATGCAATATCTGGGCCGCCACGAGATGATAATTCAGTTGTGATTTGATTTCTTACATCATCATAACCACCAACTGCAGTATGTTCAACGTGGATGTTAGGATACTTTTCATTGAATTTTTCAATATAAGTATCGAATGTTGCTTTTAAAGCTGTACCTTGTGTTGAATAGAATGTGATTGTGACATCTTTATCTTCATCAAAACCACCTTCTGGAATTTGCCAAGCTGCTTCATAAGTATTTTTGCTACCTGTATCTTCTGAAGAAGATGAAGCTGCTGATGAGCTAGTACTGGAGCAGCCAACTGCTGTCGCTGTTAATAATAATGCTGCGCCTAAGACTAATAATTTGTTTGTTTTCATTTTTTCTTTTCCCCTTTTTAATTTTCTTAAAATTGTAATAAAAACTTAACCCTTAATACCACTACGTGATACGCCTTTCATAATGTACTTACGTAAACAAATAAAGACAATGAATAATGGAATAGAGACTAGAACGACGGCAGCCATTTGAGCTGGGTAGTCGACCTTAGTGTTAGTTGCATCGGTATAGAAACCGGTACCTCTAAGACCATTAGTAATGAGTTTATGTGAATCGTCAGAAGTGACTAATCGAGGCCAAATATATGAGTTCCATGCACCCATCATCTTTAAAATAGTAATTGAGATTAATGATGGTAACGCAAGAGGAACCATGACTTTAATTAAATATTCAAAGTCTGATTTTCCATCTACCTTTGCTGCAAGATATAATTCGTTAGGAATTTGCTTGAAGTTTTGTCTTAATAAATAGATGTAGAATACTGAAACTAAGAATGGAACAATTAAAGCTGCGAATGTATTCTTCCAGTTGAGAACATTAACAACGGTTGAATAGTTTGTAATTGTAAATAATTCACCAGGAATCATCATTGTTGCTAGTAAGAAAGCAAACATTGAATCTCTTCCTTTGAATTCGAGTCTAGCAAATGCGAATGCTGATAAAACTGTAATAACTAATGATAGTAATGTAGAAACAATACCAACATAAACTGTATTTAAGAATAATGTACCTAAGTTGGCCGCTTCATAAGCAGATGCATAGTTACTCCACTTAATTGTATGAGGCCAGAATGAAGGATTACTCCATTCATACTCTTCCCAAGTTTTTAATGAAGAAATAATCATCCAATAGAATGGGAAGATAATGATAATTGCTAGAGCGATTAAGAATGTGTAAGTAAATATACCAACAACAATCTTAGTAATTTTTGCATTGCGTTCAACTTTCTTCGCATCATAAGTTGCCGCATTTTTCTTTAACGCTTCAGCAAGAGAGTTATTCGCATTTGTTAAAGCGCTATATTCACTAGAAGAAGATTCTATTTCAGAAACTTTGTTTTCATTTTCTGCCATTTGAATTCCCTCCTAATAATGAACTTTCTTGTTACTGACATATAAGTTAATTGCCGTAACAACAAGAATAATACCGAATAAGATTAATGAAGCCGCGGAAGCTGTACCATAACTATTATTTGAAATTTGTTTATAAACATAACCAACAATAGTCATTAATGATCCATCACCTGCAGGACCCATATCTTCACCGAAAACACCAACGATAGATGAATATTCTTTAAATCCACCAATGAAACCTGTAATAACAACATAAGCGATCATTGGAGAAAGTAATGGAACTGTAATTCTCCAGAATACTCTCCATCTTGAAGCACCATCAATTTTTGCTGCTTCATAATATTGTTTACTAACACCTTGTAAGCCACCAAGTAAAATAAGAATTTTAAATGGTAATGCATTCCATACGATATAGAAGACCATAACTGCGATATTAGCTGTATAAGTACTTCCACCTGGATTAGTAATACTTGTACCAGAGTTAATCCAGTTGACTGGGTTACCTCCAAAAAATTGAATAATGTTATTAATAATACCCCAAGATTGAGCTGTATAACCCATTCTGACACCTTGAGAATTTGTATAGATATTATAAATTTGTAATGAACCTGTATAAGTATCGACTGGTACTTGGCTTAAACCAACGATATTGAACATCATAGCGAATACCATACCGATAGCGATTGAGTTTGTAACATAAGGTAAGAAGTAAATTGTTTGAAGTACTTTACCTAAACGATTAATTGAATTTAAGCAAACTGCAACAAGTAACGCTAAGAAGCATGATAATGGAACAGTTAGCACACATAATAAGACTGTGTTTTTTAAACATGTTAAGAAATCTTTATAGAAGATAACTTTTGAGAAGTTAGATACGCCGAATGCATATTTTTCTCCACCGATATCACCTAAAGGTTGATAGCCTTCTAGGAAAGAAATTCTAACAGTATTGATGATAGGATATACTGTAAATACCGCTAATAAAATTAAAGCAGGTAATAAGTAAATCCAAGCTTTCCAGTTTTGTTTTGAATCTACCATATTTTACCCCTTATTTTGTTTCTTCTACTTTTTCAGTACCTACTTTTGCGCGAGTTTCAGATTCTGAATAAATTCTTTCTTCTGATTCTCTATTAAATAAGAATACTTTATGTGGTTTTAATGAGAAATGAACATAACCATCTTTATCAGGAGTTACAACTGTTGTTGCATCGATGATGCTTCTAACAATTGCTGCTTCACTACCAGGATGAGTTGAAACGATTGAACTATCTCTACCCATAACTTCAACTGATTTTAATGTTGTTTTAAGTGGTCCTTTTTCATCTAAGATAAATCCTTCAGGTCTAATACCAACATAGATATCTTGATCTGGTGCATCTTTTTCAAATACTGGTGTATCATCACCATCTAAATATACTTTTCCACCTTTTAATGTACCTTTAAATACGTTAATTGGAGGTGTACCTAAGAATTTTGCAACGAATAAGTTAACAGGTGAATCATAAACTGTTTGAGGAACGTCAACTTGTTGGATAACGCCTTTTTTCATAACAACGATTAAGTCAGAAATACTCATAGCTTCTTCTTGGTCATGAGTAACGAATACTGTTGTAACATTTGTATCACGTTGAATTCTTCTAATTTCTTCACGAGTTTGAAGTCTTAATCTAGCATCGAGGTTTGATAAAGGTTCATCGAGTAATAAGACGTTTGGATTTTTAACAATCGCACGAGCGATCGCAACACGTTGTTGTTGACCACCTGATAATTCAGAAGGTTTTCTTTCGAGTAAATCATCAATTTGAACAAGTCTTGCTGCTTCAACAACTCTATTCATAATTTCTGCTTTGGACATCTTTTGATTTTGTAAAGGGAACATAATGTTTTGCTTTACTGTCATATGTGGATATAATGCATAGTTTTGGAAAACTAAACCAACACCACGTTTTTCTGGTGGAAGATTTGTAACATCTTCTTCACCAAAGAAAATTTTACCTGAGCTAGGTTTTTGTAAACCACTCAACATATAAAGTGTTGTTGATTTACCACAACCAGAAGGACCAAGTAAACCAATTAACTTGCCATCTGGAATTTCGTAGTTGAAATCATTGACTGCGATAACTTCTGATCCGTCTTTCTTTCTACTTGGAAATATTTTTGTTAAATGTTCAATTCTAACTTTCATTTTAACTTCTCCCTATTAGTCATTTGTATCTAATTCGTAAATTACTTTATAATTCGCGGCTTTTGTAAGAGTTCCTCTTGCAGTAACCATCTTACCGATAAGAACATTTTCTGCACCGTCTTCAGCTGTCTTAGAAATAATATTCTTATATGTTTGATCAACATCTGAATCGAATTTAGTATTGTAAACTTCAAATTGTAATGAAGTATTAGTTACATCTTTAGTTTCTACTCGATAAACTAATGTATAATTACCGCTTGTATCTTGAATTCTTTCTACTTTTGTAACTTTACCGACAACGTTATAATATTCAGTTGTTGTTTCCCCGTATTCAAGTGCATTCCATACACCTGTGATTTCTGTATCACTAGAAGTATATGTACCTTCTTGTTTTACATAAGTAGCTTCATCATCAACTTTAGTAATATTTGTTTGTCCAGTAGGAGTTTCCATTCTGCCATAGTAGCCATCTAAAATGGAGTAGCTAGCAAATGTACATGATTTATCATTAACAATAGTATAAAGTAAATCTGAAGTAGTCATTGTATAGTTTTGATAAATATCATATCGTAATTGTTCATAAGCAGTTCCTGATGATTTTAGCTTATTATTGCAATCATTGATATTTGAGTTTTTACCATAGTATACAATTTTGAATTGCTCATTCTTATTATTGTATCCTTCCATAGCAATAACTGGTAATTTTTCTTCTCTAGGATCGCCCCACTTATCTACTGTCATAACAGTCTTGATTTCGTAGTTAACTCTTCTAACATCTAAAGAAGTAACCTTTTGATCACTTTCAACTTTTTCGTTCACTCTTTCGACAAGTAGTGATTCAAGTTGAGACTCTTTATTTTTCGCTTTAACAACTTGAGGAATGCCTTCACACATTGCCCATATAACCCCGACAATGGCGACGCCCCCAATAATTATAGCTCCCAATACTCTTTCTTGCATAATTTCCCCTTTCACCATAATAGCGAAATATTAGTATTTGCTATTATAATTATATTAATTATAATTAAGTATTTCAATATATTAATTTTTTAGCTTCTTCATTTACTGCATCTTTACATTTAGCCGCGTTTAATTCCTCGACTGTTTTAAAATACATTTGGCAACTATTATCACATGGTTTCATTTTTCCAATGTAATCAGATAATAGCCTGTTATCTTTACTTGCTAGTAGCATAATTAGATTGATAATAGGAACGCCTAGAACAAAAGCTAAACCTATTACTACTAATCCTGTTTGATAAATAATTAATAACACCCCAGTATATGGAATAAGTGCATTAACAATAAGTTTTCCAAATAAAAATTTAATTGTCATATTCTTAGGTGTCACATCAATATCATCTTCATTTACATAGCCAATATTGAAGAGGAATTTTCCTAACGTCCGACCATGTTTTAAACATAAAGGTAAGATATATTCTAAAATTAATAATGATGTCGCTAGTCCAATTGAAGTAATAATTATTGGTCCTAGATTCATTTTATAATAATTATCTTTAAAAGTTTGATCACTTGTTAAAGCTTTAATTCTTGCGTTAGCTTCTTCAGTTGTTAAAGACTTATCTTCTGTACAAATGATATATGTCTTTCCGTTATAAGTGATTGTTCCTTCGTCACTAGGAACATAAACTCCATAGCTTATTTGAGCCTCATAAACTGCATTATAATATTTATCGTAGTTATATATTTTACTAACTAAAAAAGCAATTCCAGACGCCAAAACAATCACCATAATGACATCGATCACTAATGCAGCGAATCGCTTCACCATTGGAGGCTTTTTTGGGATATATATGGAATTGTAATTTTCTTTTTTAGTACTAGAATTCATGATTAATCCTTATTATTTTCGTCAATGCTTTCTTTATTATCTATATTTGATGTTCCCTTATCATCATTATATTGAGTATCTGAGTATTGTGTAAACATTTCATTATTTTCATTATTATTTTCATTACTTTCTTTTCCATCATCGTAAGTAATGACAATATCGTCTGCATCGTTAGTATTTCTCATTTCTGCGACAGGGCTACAAACAACTAATGTACCTGCGATCATATCGTGAACAGTTTGACGTTTTGGTGAGAATACCATTACGCCAATTTGAATGATAATTGAAATACCAAAAGTAAATACGCCGAAAGCAATGCATAATAAAGCAAAGAAAACAAAGCGAATAAATAATTTAAATTTAGAAGCATTCGCGCCAGTTTTTGCGTCTACTACTCTCATTTGTAAAACTTTTTTACCAATAGTTGTTCCATCTTTAAAAATCATTGGGAAAAGTAAGAAAGTAATAAGCGCACTTGGAATAACGCTTATAATATAAATTAATCTAATATAAGAATTTAATTTTGTTGAATATTGTAAAATTGTTGTATCGTGTGAAAGGAAATCATCCGCGACAGTTCTTAAACATGTAGAAAAATAAGATGAGATATTTGCTTCCATTGTTCCATCTGTATCAGTGACATGAGAATAAGTATTTGTAGCTGAGTCATAAATAAAATATGGATTTTCTAATTTATTACCATCTGAGTCAACATAAACATCAGATTTAACGCGGTATAATTCTAAGAATGATGTTGAAGTATATTTTGTTTTTAATTCATCTGAATCAGTTAAATTTTTACTTGAGACATTATCATAGAAATATTTTAATTCTACTTCATAATTTTTAGATTGATATGATAAAGTTCCATTTTCAGTATAATAAGAGAAAAGGTGAGTATCTGTTAATCTAGTATTATAATTATTTAAAACGGTAGGATAATCAGTTGTTGAATTAATAATTGGTGTTAATACAAATGATACTGTAATAAAGAATAATGAAATGAAAATGATAAAATCTAAAAGCATTGCGCATAGTCTTCTAAATATCGAGACCCTTTTTAGATTTACACTTTGTTTCATGTTTCTTCCTCCGTTTCAGTGATATTATTATCTCATAGAGATACATATAATGCAATAATGAAAAAATAAATATTCAGTGAATATTTGTTTAAAAAAGATATTAATTTTTATACTTTAAATAAAGCTAAAAATGTAACTTAAATATGAAAAGAAATCTAATTTAAAGCACAAAAAAAGCCTGAATAAATCAGACTCAATATTTTAAGATGGTGCGCCTCCGGAGACTCGAACTCCGGGCCCACTGATTAAGAGTCAGTTGCTCTACCAACTGAGCTAGAGGCGCATTGCTTATGTATAATATAATAATTCTATCAATATTTCAAGAATTTAATAAAAGTTTTTAAATTTTGAAATTAAAAAGCAGGTCTTCCCTGCTTATTTACTTTCATTTAAAACTGATTTAATTTTTTGAATAATAATGTCTGTTGCAACCTTATGTTCATAATCATTAGGAATAATTACATCTGCATAACGTTTTGTTGGTGAAACGAATAAGTGATGCATTGGTTTAACAGTTGTTAAATATTGATTAATGATATTTTCAAAAGATCTTCCTCTTTCAACCATATCTCTTTGAATACGTCTAATAAGTCTTAAATCCATATCGCATTCAACGTAAATTTTAATATCTGCAAGGTCTCTAATACGAGCGTCTTCTAAGATTAAAATACCATCTAATAAAATAACTTTACTAGGTTCAATACGTTCTGTTTTTTCACTTCTAGTTTGTTCGACAAAGTCGTAGATTGGTTTATCAATTGCTTCACCTTTAATAAGCATATTGAGGTGTTTAACTAATAAATCATTTTCTAATGCTGCAGGATGATCGTAATTAGTCTTTCTTCTTTCTTCACGTGTAAGATGAGATTGATCTTTATAATAGTCATCATGTTTAATAACTACTACATCCTCATCAATGAATGCATGTTTAATTTCTTCAATAACTGTGGTTTTTCCACTCGCGGATCCGCCGGCAACGGCGATAATAATAGGTTTACTCATATAATAAATCTCCCTGTTTGATATTATATATATTGTTATTGAAAATTACATTAAAATGTTAATATTTGAAAAATTAATTTTTTAAATCGTATTCTTTTTCAATTTTAATCTAATGAAATATATTCTAAAATCATTACTGAATTATTAATGGTAAAATCATAATTCCCTTTAACAAATGAAGGATATCTACCGCTATATTCTAAGTACGTAAAACCCATATTTAACAATTTTAATTTAATATATATAACTAGAATTCATTGATCGGCCATATATTGAAACAGAAGGATCATTAATTGTAATAGTTGTTATCATTGTTTTATCCGAATTTAGTTGATAAGCTACATATTTTTGTGGCATTTTTTTATTTCCATATTCTTTAGAAAATTGATATCTAGAATCTAAAAATATATATTCCGACTCATATTCAGATTCATAAATCAATGATTTATCAATATTATCAATAGCAATTTTTTCATTTAGCCAATAATCTAAATTATAATCAAAAGGTCTATTAATCGGATCAACATAGAATTCCATCCGAACACTAAGCGCAAAAATTATAAAAATGATAATAATAAGAATTGGGATTTTTCGTTTCATAAATCTTAATATTTCTCCAAAATTTTAATAATAAATATTAAGCGGTTTAATTGTAAAAAATCCAACAAAGAGATTATAATTTAACCCTTGCCCAACGTTTCTATTTGCTTCTAAAGGATTCATTATAATTTTATTATCACAATCGAGTTTTGTTACATTTGTTCCGCCAGGTTTATGTGACCAAGTGCCATCAGAATTTTGTCTATACCAATGATAGTCATATTTATATACATCACCTTTTTTATATTGATTATCTATAACAAATGCCACTTTATAACATTTTTCTTGGCATCTTTCATTACTCTCTATGCTACTAAAAATAAAACCTAATTTATTAGCGTCTTCTTTAATTAAAGAAAGTATTTTATTTTTGTCAAGAATATCATTTTCATTCAATTTTTTTCCAGTTGCTTGCCCTGGCTGCATAAATTCAAGAGAATTGGATGAAGGATTAATTTGTGCATTAACTGCATATGAATAACAATTCGTTTTTTCTTTTAGATATTCGTTTTTCCAAAGAAACTGTCCAATTATTGTATCATTCCACATAGAAGGTTCATAATCTAATTCTCCACCAGATAAAGGAAAATTATATTCCGAAGGATATATTGCCATATTGCCAATACAAATTCTTCCACGATTATTTTCATTTATATAAGATTTAAATGATCTTGCATAAAATCTAATTCTATAAACCGGATTATCAAATTTAATTTTATAAAATTTGTGTGAATCTCTATAAATTGGTAAAGAAGTAGAAGAAGAAAGCGATTCAACTTCATTAGAAGGTTCAAATAGAATCCCTGGAGATTCCGCATAAAAACTTTGAATAGAAAAATCTCCTGACGAACATGTTTTAAAATAGCTTTCTGATTCTATATCAAATTCTTCAGGAATAAATGAATCATCCCAATAAGAATCATAGTAAGACAAAAACATTCCAATAGCTACATATGAGCATGTTCCATGACTATTATTACTAATATTCTCATGCAAATTGGAAAAATAAACACCTTCGTAATAATCATTAATATATAAATCATCAAATAATCCTGATTCTAATGAATTAAACAATTGTTTGACTGAATTATCATTTAGTGATGCATAGGTCATAAATGAATTATGAATCTCATTATTGTTTAAAATAACATTTTTGTTATTTGAAAAGCAAAATAACATTAAAATAATATTAATAAATGAAACTACAAATTTCATAACAACCCCCTGCATATCTCTTTATTATCATAACAAAGATAATATTCATATTCAATATCGTATATAATTTTATTAACATGCATAAAGTTTTAATCAAGCTTTTAATCAAATATTTTTCTCGACTCTAGTAGTTATTGTTATGCTGTTATTTATGAACAACTTTAACAATAAATTATCACTTATTAACAGTTAGTTAAGATAAATAAAAAGAAGGACCGATCAAAGTCCTCCTTAAGATTGTTAATTAAATTATTTAACAAAAGAGACAATGCACATAGGAGCGTTATCGCCACGTCTATTTGCAATCTTTAAAACTCTTGTATAACCGCCGTTACGATCTTTGTAAGATGGAGCGATTTCATCAAATAATTTCTTTAAAGCTGTAACGTGATTTGCTTCATCAGCCCAAACATCACGAATTTTAGCTGCTGCAAGTCTTCTTGAATTTAAGCTACCTTCTTTACCGTAAGTAACTAATCTATCAGCATATGCTTTTAAGTCACGTGCTGTTGCAGCTGTACAAGTAACACTACCTTTAACAATTAAGTCTGTTGCAAGTGTTCTTAACATTGATTCATATTTGCTTTTAGTATAAGCAGCTTTACATCTTACGCCGCCTTTACCATGAACATTTTTACGTCCTTGAGTTTTCATGAGTTAACCTCTACCTCCCTATTCGTATTCTCTGAAGCCAAGACCAATTGATTGTAATTTTTCTTTAACTTCTTTGAGTGATTTTTTACCAAGATTTCTGACTTTCATCATATCTTCTTCTGTCTTTTGAGTTAATTCCATAACTGTAGAAATGTTTGCTCTCTTTAAGCAGTTTCCAGAACGGACAGATAACTCTAATTGTTCAATAGACATATCTTGATATATATTCTTTGGTTCTTCTTTTGCTTCTGCAAGAACTTCTTCAGAAGTTGCAATTTCACTTAAGCTTACGAATAAGTCAAAGTGAGCGACTAAGATTTTAGCAGCTAAAGCAATAGCGTCATGTGGTAACATGGAACCATTTGTTTCGATATTGATAATGAGTTTGTCATAATTGTTATCGTGACCAACTCTAGTTTGTTCTACTTGATAAGAACATTTTGTGATTGGAGAATAATTTGAATCAGTTGGAATAACACCGATTGGGAAATCAGCATTTAATTTTTTGTTTCCTTCTGATGTGACATAACCTCTGCCATTTCTAACAAAGATTGTCATGCAAAGCTTTCCACCTTCTTGTACGTGTGCTAAAACTAAATCTTTATTGATAATTTCAACACCTGTTGGGCAATGGATGTCTTTTGCAGTAACTTCTTTAGCTTCGTCGACATATAAAGTTAATTTATATGATTGTTCACTATCATCGTTAATCTTTAAGACTAAATCTTTAAGAGCTAAAACGATAGAAGTAACATCTTCTTCGACACCTTCTAAAGAAGAGAATTCGTGACGTGCGCCTTCGACTTCGATTGCATATACGCTAGCACCTGGTAAAGATGAAAGAAGAACTCTTCTTAATGCATTACCTAATGTTAAACCAAAACCTCTTTCTAATGGTTCAATTTCAAATTTACCTTCGAAATTAGTAGTATTGTAAGTAGCAATTTTGAATTCTGGTTTTTCAAATTTTTTCATAGCGTTCCTCCCGATTTTTCAAATTTGATTGTTGTTAGTATATTCACGAACTAACCACGTGGACGCTTTGGTGGGCGGCAACCATTATGTGGGATTGGAGTTGTATCAGTAATGGTTTGAATTTGTAAACCTGCTGCTTGAAGTGATCTTAAAGCGGATTCTCTACCTGGGCCTGGACCTTTGACTTCGACATCAATTGTCTTTAAGCCTTGGTCTAATGCAACTTTTGCACAAGCTTCTGCTGCGAGTTGAGCTGCGAATGGTGTTGATTTTTTAGCACCTTTGAAGCCTAAAGCACCAGCTGAAGACCATGCTACTGCGTTACCTGCTTCGTCAGTAATTGTAACGATTGTATTGTTGAATGTTGAGTGAATGTGAGCGACACCTTTTGTATAAGCTCTTTTAATTTTCTTTTTACGAGCTGTTGGTTTTTTAGTATTTGCCATTTTTATTCCCTCCTATTACTTAGTTGCTACTTTCTTATTAGCAATAGTCTTTCTTGGGCCTTTACATGTACGAGCGTTGTTCTTTGTAGTTTGGCCACGGCATGGTAAACCACGTCTATGTCTAATACCACGGTAACAACCGATTTCTTGTAATCTCTTGATGTTTAAAGCTACTTCTCTACGAAGATCACCTTCTGTTTTGACTTTGCTTAATTCATTTCTAATAGCAGTCATTTGTTCTTCTGTTAAATCTTTAACTCTGATTGTTGCATCAACATTAGCATCAGCGCAAGCTTTCTTTGCTGTGTTAATACCAACACCATAAATATAAGTTAATGAATATGCGACTTGTTTGTCGTTTGGAATATCTACACCTAAAATACGTGCCATATTTCTAAATTCCTCCTAAAATTAACCTTGTCTTTGCTTGTGCTTTGGGTTGATACAGATGACCATTACACGGCCTTTTCTTCTGATAACCTTGCACTTGTCGCAAATTGGTTTTACTGAAGGTCTAACTTTCATAAATTTTTCCTCCTAAATAACTAGTTTTATGTTCTAGCCGATACCTATTTGTATCTAAATGTTATTCTTCCACGTGTTAAATCATATGGTGAAATTTCAACTGTAACTCTATCACCTGGTAAGATGCGAATGTAATTCATACGGATTTTACCAGAAACGTGGGCGAGAATTACTACACCATTTTCTAGTCTTACATTAAACATTGCATTTGGTAATGTTTCGACTACGACAGCTTCGACTTCTATGACGTCTGTTTTTGCCATTCCTTAAATCTCTCCTTCTTCATGCTTTGTAAGGATTTCATATCCATCCTTAGTAATAACGATTGAATTTTCATAATGAGCAGCGAGTTTATGATCAACAGTAACTGCAGTCCAACCATCTTTAAGTACGCGAGTTTCCTTACGTCCTTGTAAGACAATAGGCTCAACAGCGATTGTCATACCTTCGCGAAGAACCATTCCAGTATTTGGTATTCCATAATTTGGAATTGTAGGATCTTCATGCATGTCTCTACCTAGTCCATGACCAGTATAATCGTGAGTAACACTGAAACCATTTGCTTCAGCATGAGTTTGAATCGCGTGAGAAATGTCACCAACTCTCGCTCCTGGTTTTACAACCTTCATCGCTTCAAAGAAGCATTCTTTTGTTACTTCGACTAATTTTTGTGCCATTGGAGAAACTTCTCCGACCATGTAGGTTCTACATGCGTCAGCCATATAACCTTGGTATTGAACAACAATATCAAGTGAGATTATATCGCCTGATTTTAATTTTACGGATGATGGAATTCCATGTACGACTACATCATTGATTGATGCACATATTGCTGCAGGATAGCCATAATAGCCTTTTTCTGCAGGAATAGCCCCGGCATCACGAATCACCTTTTCCGCGACCTCGGAAAGGTGTTTCGTTGTAGTACCAGGAATACATAATGGTTCCAAAACATCAAATACGCTAGCTAAGATATCTCCAGCTTTTTTCATCAGTGTGATTTCTCTACTAGATTTGATTGTAACCATAAATTATTTTACCTCATCAAGTAATTTGCGAATGTCATTAAAGACTTCATCGATGCTTTGGAGACCATCGACACTTCTATTTAAACCCTTTTGTTCGTAGAATTCAACTAAAGGTTTAGTTTGATGTTCATAAGCATCTAATCTAACGTTTAAAGATTCGATTGTATCATCTTTTCTTTGGATTAAAGTAGATCCGCAACTATCACAAGTATTTTCAACTTTTGGAAGTTTAAATTCTAAGTGATATGAGTTGCCACATTTTGGACATACTCTTCTTCCTGAGATTCTTTTGATCAATTCATCTTTATCAGCTTCAATAGTAATAACTAATTCAACTGGACGAGAGATTTCTTTTGATAATGTTTCTAAAGCCTCAGCTTGAGGAATAGTTCTTGGGAACCCATCAAGGAGATAACCATCTTTGCAATCATCTCTTGATAATCTTTCCTTAACTAATCCAATTGTAACTTCATCAGGAACAAGTAAGCCTTTATTCATGTATTCTTGAGCTTCAAGTCCTAATTTAGTTTGATTCTTAATTGCTTCTCTAAACATATCTCCTGTGGAAATATGTGGGATAGAACAATAACTGAGAATCTTTTCTGATTGTGTGCCTTTACCAGCGCCTGGTGGCCCCATTAAAATAATATTCATAAGTCCTCCTGTTGCTAGTTAGCAACTGCACTTGCGTGCGTATCTGCCGCGATAAGACCTTCAATTTGTTTGTATGTTTCAAGTGCAACACCAACGATGATGATCATACCGGTTCCTCCAAGGGCAAGAGAAGAAGGAACTAAGTTACATAGAGTTAAGATAATTGGAGTAGCAGCGATAATAGTTAAAGCTGTCGCACCTAAGAAAGTAACTCTATTTAACACTTTTTTAACGTAGCGGTGTGTTTCATTACCAGGTCTAACACCTGGGATATATGAACCAGACTTTTGGAAGTCTTCCGCGAGTTGTTCTGGGTTAATGGTTAAGTTAGAATAGAAGAAGCTAAATACGAATATTAAGATAACATAGATAATTAAGCCCCATGGCATATACCATACTTTACCATTGAACCAACGCATTTCAGTTAGAGCTGAAGAAGTAAATATTCTTAAGACATTAACAATAGTGTCATTAGAAGAATAATCTTCAACAATAAATGAGATGACAACAGCAGGAGCCATCATGATTGATGAAGCAAAGATGACAGGAATAACTCCAGCTGAATTGATTTTGATTGGTAAGAAAGATGTGTTATTAACTTTAGCATTTAATGCTCCACCAGTTCCAGAATGTTGGACTGGAATCTTTCTTATCGATTTTTCAATGAATGTAACGAAGATAACAATTAATACTAATGTAATTAAATATAAACTCAATTTTAACGCACCAGTAACAACTCTTGATCTTTCAGTTACTAATTCACTTGTAAAGAAGTATGAAACTGCTGAGTAGATTTGAGTTGGAAGGCTAGCAACAATACCAGCAAAGATGATCATAGAAACACCGTTTCCGACACCTTTTTCAGTAATTTGGTCTGCCATCCACATGACTAGCATTGAACCAGCCATTAAATAAAGAATAATTTTTGCATAAACCCAGAATGTTAATGTTTCATTAAATGTAATAGCATCAGAGTTATGCATTGTTACGATAATTCCGTAAGCTTGGACTGCTCCAAGAACAAGAGTTAAGTAACGAGTTGCCATTTCGATTTTCTTTCTACCTGATTGACCTTGTTTAGAAAGCTCGGTCAAAGCAGGAAGAACATCCTTAGATAATAATTCAATAATAATACTTGCTGTAATATAAG
The DNA here is from genome assembly GCA_963610315.1 of Acutalibacteraceae bacterium. Lineage (GTDB taxonomy): Bacteria > Bacillota_I > Bacilli_A > RFN20 > CAG-449 > UBA3210. The sequence goes on along the minus strand of CAVDMV010000002.1, from coordinate 79,554 downwards.
GAGAGACACCTAAAGCGAAAACTGAGAAGTTTTGTAAAGCACCGCCGCCTAATAAGTTCATTAAGCTTAAGACATCAGTATCACCGATGCTTTGGCTTAATGTAACTCCAGGAACTGTAATGTTTGAACCAATTCTAAATATTAAGAAAATCATTAATGTGAAGATAATTCTTTCTCTTACATCTTTGTTTTTAAAGATGGCAACAAACTTCTTCATATTAGAAAACCTCTACAGATCCACCAGCGTTTTCGATTGCAGTTTTAGCGGAACCAGATACTTTGTTAACTTTAACCTTTAAGTTTTTAGCTGTTAATTCACCTTCGCCTAATACTTTAACTAAGCATGCATTTGATGGAACTAATCCCTTTTCGATTAATAATTCAACAGTAACATTTGTACCGTCTTCAAACTTGTTTAAATCACGAATATTGACAATTGCATATTCGACTCTTGAGTGATTTGTAAATCCTCTTTTTGGTAATCTTCTGTAAATTGGGTTTTGACCACCTTCGAAGCCAGGACGTACTCCGCCGCCACTTCTTGATTTTTGACCCTTATTACCAGATCCACCATTTTTGCCTAAGCCAGAACCTAAGCCACGGCAAATTCTCTTCTTTGAAGATCTAGAACCTTCGTTATATTTTAATTCGTTAAGATTCATATTGCCTCCTTATTTACGAAGTGCAGCAATTTGTGCACTTGTATGTACTTTGCTTAAGCCATCGACTGTTGCTCTAATACAGTTAATTGATGTTCTTGAACCATATACTTTTGAGTAGATGTTCTTGATACCTGCTAATTCTAAGATAGCTCTAACTGGACCACCAGCGATAATTCCAGTACCTTCTGGTGCAGGTTTTAAATAAACTTTTGTTGCACCGAATTCACCGATGATTTCGTGTGAAATTGTATTGTTTTTAACAATTGAAACACGATACATATTTTTCTTTGCTGCTTCTAATGCTTTCTTGATTGCATCTGGTACTTCAGCAGCTTTACCTGTTCCATAACCGAATTTGCCTTTACCGTCACCGATAACAACTAAAGCAGCAAAACGCATACGTCTACCACCTTTTACGGTTTTAGAAATTCTATTGATAGAGACAACTCTTTCTTCGTATTGTTTTTCGAAAGATTTGCCGTCTTTACCATCTTTTTTGAATGGCTTTTTGCCATCTTTTCTAGGACCTCTTTGAGGTCTGTCACCTCTAGGAGCTCTAGATGGTCTTGCTTCAGTTTTTGCTTCAGCTTTTTCAGTAACTACTGTTTCTAATTCTTCTGCCATAACTTCCTCCTAGAATTTTAAGCCAGCTTCTCTAGCTGCTTCTGCGACTGCTTGGACACGTCCATGATAGACATAACCAGAACGATCGAAGACGATAGTTGTAATGCCTTTAGCTAATGCTAATTTAGCGATTTCAGTACCGACTTTTGTAGCAGCTTCGATATTGCCACCATTTTCAAGTTTTAAACTTTCTGTTGAGCAACTTACTAAAGTTACTCCATTGACATCATCAATGATTTGTGCAGACATGTTCTTGTTTGAACGAAATACGCTCAATCTTGGGCATTCTGGTGTACCACTGATTTTTGCACGTACACGAGCATGACGTCTAACACGGCTAATATTTTTTGATTCCTTGTTAATCATATCCTAAATCCTTCCTTGAGCACTATTTCTTACCAGCACGTTTACCTTCCTTACGGATGATAAATTCGCCAGCATACTTAATACCTTTACCTTTGTATGGTTCTGGTTCACGGACAGCTCTAATTCTTGCTGCTGTTTGTCCGACTTTTTGAGCATCAATACCTGAAACTGTGATGTTTGTTGCATCTGGTGCAGTAATAGTGACACCTTCTTCAGGAGTGATGACTACTTCATGAGAATAACCCATATTTAATACTAAATTTGAGCCTCTCATTTGGCATCTATAACCGATACCAACGATTTCTAATTTCTTTGTGAATCCTTCGCTAACACCAACGACCATAGAGTTAATTAAAGCTCTTGTTGTTCCGTGTAAAGCACGATTTTGGATTTCATCGTTTGGACGTGTACAAACAATTTCATTATTTTCTAATGCGATTGAAATTGATGGAGCGAAATCTTTTGCTAAAGTTCCTTTAGGTCCTTTAACTTCGACGTGGCTACCATTAATTGTAGCTGTAACACCTGCAGGAAGGATTACTGGTTTCTTACCAATTCTTGACATATTCTATCTATCCTCCTACTACCAAACGTAAGCGACTACTTCGCCACCAATGCCTAATTTTCTAGCTTTCTTGTCAGTCATAACACCTTGTGATGTTGAGATGATTGCAATACCTAAGCCATTTAAGACACGTGGAAGGTTGTCTGCTGAGACGTTAACTCTTAAACCTGGTTTTGAGATTTTCTTTAAACCAGAAATAACTTTAACACCATTTTCTGAATATTTTAAAGTAATTGTTAATTCTTTAATTTTGTCTCCAGAAACTGCGAATTCATTAATGAATCCTTCTTCTTTTAAGATTTCAGCAATGTGTAACTTCATAGTTGAGAAAGGCATAGAAACTTTTTCTCTTTTTAAAGCGTTAGCATTACGAATTCTTGTAAGCATATCTGCTATTGGATCTGTCATCATATAACCTTTTCCTCCTTACTACCATGAAGATTTAGTCATACCTGGGATTTCTCCTTTGTATGCTAAATTTCTTAAACAAATACGGCAAACGCCGAATTTTCTAATTACTGAATGTGGACGTCCACAAATTTTACAACGTGAATATTCTCTTACCTTAAATTTTTGAGGACGAGATTGTTTAACTTTTAATGATTTTTTTGCCATACTTTCTTATCCCCTTTCTATTTATGGAATGGCATACCTAATAATTCTAATAATGTGTATGCTTCTTTATCTGTATTAGCTGTTGTAACAATTACAATATCCATACCTCTGATTTTGCCGATCTTATCGAAATCAATTTCAGGGAAGATTAATTGTTCTTTAATACCTAATGTGTAGTTACCTCTGCCATCGAATGCATTTTTAGATACACCACGGAAGTCTCTAACTCTAGGAAGAGAAATAGAAACGAGTTTATCTAAGAATTCATACATTCTGTCGCCTCTTAAAGTTACTTTACAACCAATTGCTTGGCCTTCTCTTAACTTGAATGAAGCGATAGATTTTTTAGCTTTTGTAATTACTGGTTTTTGACCAGAGATGATTGTTAAATCTCTTACTGCGTCATCTAATAATTTGGAGTTGCTAGTTGCATCACCAACACCTAAATTGATAACAATTTTAGATACTGCTGGTACTTGCATAACTGAATCATAATGATATGTATCCATTAATTTAGCAACGACTTCTGACTTATATTTATCTTTTAAACGTGCCATTTTCAGTTACCTCCTATAATGCTTTGCCGGTTTTCTTGTTAACACGGACTTTTTTACCATCAACTACTTTGTAGCCAACTTTGATAGTTGTTTTTGCTTTTTCGTCATATAATGCAACGTTAGATGCATCGACTGGAGCATACATTTCGATGATTTGACCTTCTGGATTAGATTGTGAAGGTTTTTGATGTTTTTTAACAGTGTGGACACCGTCAACAACAACTCTGTTTACCTTTGGGAAAACTTTTTGAATTGTTCCGACTTTGCCTTTGTCTGCGCCTGCAATAATCTTAACTTTATCGCCTTTTTTTAACTTCATACTAGCGCTTCCTCCTATAAGACTTCTGGTGCTAAGGAAATAATTTTCATAAATCCTTCACCCTTATCACGTAATTCACGAGCTACTGGTCCGAAAACACGTGTGCCACGAGGTGTACCGTCATCATTAATTAAGACAACAGCGTTATCATCGAAGCTAACATTTGAACCATCTGGTCTTCTAACATTTTTAGCAGTTCTTACGATGACACCTTTAACAACATCACCTTTTTTGATCTTACCATTTGGGATTGCATCTTTGACTGCGCAAAGAACGATATCACCAACTGATGAAGATTTTCTTTTAGAACCACCGTATAAACGGAAGACACGTACTGATCTTGCACCTGAGTTATCAGCGACAACTAAGTTTGTTTCTGTTTGAATCATACTCTATCCTCCTTTATACTACTTTACATCTTCTGCGTGAGAAACAACTTTGACTAATCTAAAGTGTTTTGTAGCAGATAATTTTCTTGTTTCCATGATTTGAACTGTATCACCTAATTGGCATACATTTTCTTCATCATGAGCATAATATTTTTTACGGTATTTAACTCTCTTACCATATTTAGCATCTTTTTTATGAGTTTCAACTAAAACGGTAATTGTTTTATCACATTTATTAGCGACTACAACGCCTTGAATAACTCTACGAGTATTTCTTTCTTCCATGCTTTAGTCCTCCTCTTATTCAATGCCAAGTTCGCGTTCTTTTAATACTGTATAAATACGAGCAATAGTTTTACGAACTTCTGTGATTTTTTTGCCATTTTCTAATTGGCCAGTTGCGTGTTGGAAACGTAATTGTAATAATTCTTGTTTTAATTCATAGACTTTTGAATTTAATTCATCATTAGTCATTTCTTTAATTTCTGAAATTTTCATAAATTATTTTGTTTCTCCTTTCGCAACGACTTTTGTTTTAAGTGGTAATTTATAGCTAGCTAAACGTAATGCTTCTCTAGCTGTTGTTTCGTCGATTCCACCGATTTCGAACATAACTCTACCTGTTTTAACAACTGCGACCCATTGATCTAATGAACCTTTACCAGAACCCATACGAACTTCTGCTGGTTTCTTAGTTTTTGCAAGTTGTGGGAAGATTCTGATCCAGATTTGACCAGATCTCTTTGTATATCTAGCTAAAACGATACGAGCTGCTTCGATTTGACGAGCTGTGATCCAGTTTCCGGAGACAGCTTGAAGTCCAAATTCACCAAATGATACTTCGTTACCTGCTTTAGATAAACCTTCGTATTTGATTGAATGTGGTCTTCTATATTTAACTCTTTTTGGTTGTAACATAGTTAACTATTCTCCTTTCTTTGCAACTGGTTTTTCAGCTTTTTGGAAATTTTTGCTTAAACCACGGCAGATCCAGACTTTGCAGCCTAATTTACCATATGTAGTTGAAGCTTCTGCTAAAGCGTAGTCAACGTCCATTCTTAATGTATGAAGTGAAACTACACCTTCTTTATATCCTTCAGCACGAGCGATATCTGCACCTGCTAAACGACCAGAGATTGAAGTCTTAACACCTAATGCGCCAGCCTTCATAACTCTTTGAATTGCTTTCTTTTGAACATTTCTAAAAGATGCTCTTGCTTCAAGTTGAGCAGCCATGTCTTGAGCGACAATGTTTGCATCTAAACTTGGGTTTTTGATTTCGACTACTGATAATTTAACATTACCTGTTGAAACCATTTTTGATACTTTTGCTTGTAATGCTTTAACGTTTGCACCATCTTGTCCAAGTACAACACCTGGGCGAGCTGTAAAGATAGAAACGACTGTATCGTGGTCTTTCTTTCTTTCAATTTCAATATGTGAAACTAATGCATCTTTTAAAGATTTTGAAAGATAAGTTCTGATTTTGTAGTCTTCGTTTAAGAAATCTGCGAAATCTTTTTTATTTGCGAACCATCTAGAATTCCAATCACGGCTAATGCCGATTCTCATTCCAACTGGATTAACTTTTTGACCCATTTAGTTCTTCCTCCTATCTTTCTGCAACCACTACAGTGATGTGGCTTGTTCTCTTGACGTATGTATCTGCAGAACCTTTAGCTCTTGGCATATATCTCTTTAGTCTTGGACCTTCATTTGCATAGATTGTCTTAACATAGAGTTTAGATTCATCCATCTTGTTATTGTTAACAGCATTTGCTGCTGCTGATGCGATTAATTTTGCGACAACTGGTGAACTTGATTTGTTTAAGTTAGCTAAGATGCCTAATGCATCTGCAACTGATTTTCCTCTAACTAAATCAATTACTAATTGTACTTTTCTAGGAGTGATACGGACTCCAGTTACTTTTGCTGTTGCTTCCATGTCTTACCTCCTACTTAGCTGCTCTATCTTCAGCATTGTTACCGCTATGACCTTTGAATGTTCTAGTTGGAGCAAATTCACCTAATTTGTGTCCGACCATATCTTCTGTAACATAGACAGTGATAAATTCATGACCATTATATACTGCGAAAGAATGTTCAATGAATGCTGGGAAAATTGTTGATCTTCTTGACCATGTTTTAATTAATTCTTTTTTGTGAGCCGCATTTAATGCTTCGACTTTCTTCATTAAGTGTTCGTCGCAGAATGGACCCTTCTTTAAACTACGTGCCATAATTCATTTACTCCTTTCCTATAATGCTTTACCGCCATTAGCTCTTCTTACAATTAATTTGCTTGAAGCTTTTTTGGACTTTCTTGTCTTAACGCCCATTGCACGTTTACCCCAAGGTGTTCTTGGTGCATCACGACCGACTGGACATTTACCTTCACCACCACCGTGTGGGTGATCGTTAGGGTTCATAACAGAACCTCTGACTGTTGGTCTTACGCCATACCATCTATTTTTACCAGCTTTACCAAAGTTGATTAAGTTCCAATCTTCGTTACCGACTACACCGATTGTAGCACGGCAAGCTGATAATACTTTTCTAACTTCGCCTGAAGCTAAACGTAATGTTGTGTATTTGCCTTCACTACCTAAAACTTGAGCAGATGTACCAGCAGCTCTACACATTTGGCCACCTTTTAATGGTTGAAGTTCGACGTTGTGTACGAATGTACCTTCTGGGATATTTGCAAGAGGCATTGCATTACCTACTTTAATATCACATGCTTCGCCAGATTCAATTTTGTCTCCGACTTTTAAGCCTTGAGGTGCTAAGATATATCTCTTTTCACCATCAGCATAATTGATTAAGCATATGTTTGCGTTTCTATTTGGATCATATTCGACTGTTGCGACTGTTCCTACGATTCCATCTTTATTTCTCTTGAAATCAATAACACGGTATTTTCTTTTGTTACCACCGCCGATGTGACGGCATGTGATAGCACCAGTGTTATTACGTCCACCAGTTTTCTTAATAGAAACTAATAAACTTTTTTCAGGAGTAGCTGTTGTAATTTCGCTAAATGTTGATTGAGTCATAGCACGACGGCTTGGAGTCGTTGGTTTATAACTTTTAATTGGCATATTTTTATTTTCTCCTATATTCGGCCTTAGCCTTATTCATTAACTACATTAATTTTGTCAGCAGCGTTAATTGTAACAACTGCTTTCTTGTAACCGCCGACTTTTCCTTCGTAACGGCCTACTCTCTTTGCCTTAGGGAGTACATTGATAATCTTTACATCATCAACTTTAACGTTGAAGATTTCTTGGACTGCAATTTTGATTTGTGCTTTGTTAGCATTTTTAGCAACTTTTAATGTGATTTTGTTTTCTTCTTGTTGTTGCTTCATTGTTTTTTCAGTAACAATTGGAGCTAAGATAATATCAAAGCTGTTGATTTGTGGAGCTGCGAATTTTCTTTCAGCAACTGCTTCTTTTTTCTTTGCCATTATTTAAGTCCTCCTTCTACTGATTCGATTGCGTCTTTTGTGAAGATAACGCTATTTGTATTTAAGATGTCATAAACACTTAAATTATTAGCTTTTACGATGATTACACCTGGGATATTTCTTACAGATGCAACTAAGTTATCATTTTCATCGTTGATAACGATTAATGATTTTGCTTTTGCATTAACATTAGCTAATACTTTTGCACCTTCTTTTGTAGATGGTACTTCGAAGCTAAGTGTATCAATAACGATGATATCGTTTGATGCAGCTTTAATTGATAATGCTGATTTTAACGCTAAAGCGTGTTCCTTTTTGTTTTGAGCAAGTTTGAAGTTTTGATTTCCTCTTGGACCAAATACAACTCCACCTTTTCTCCAAATTGGTGAACGTGAAGAACCAGCTCTTGCTCTACCTGTACCTTTTTGTCTCCATGGTTTTTTACCACCACCAGAAACTTCAGAACGGTTTAATGTTTTAGCAGTAGCTTGTCTCATATTTGCTTGATAAACTTGTACTGCATTGAACATAGCTTGGTTATTAGCGTCAATTCCGAAGACGTCTACGCTAACTTTAACATTGCCTTTGTCTTCGCCTAATTGGTTAACAACTTTTAATGTAATGTTTTTTGTTGCCATACTTATTTATCCTCTCCGCTTTCGTTAACAACTTCAGCAACTGCTGGAGTGTAATTAACTAATGGCTTAACTACTGGTTTTGTTCTTTGAACTTTAACCGCTGTTTTGATTGTTACCATTGATTTCTTAGGTCCTGGGATTGCGCCTTTTACTAAGATTGCATTGTTAACTGTATCAACTGCAACGATTGTTAAATTTGAAATTGTTGCTTGTTTGTTACCTGCATGTCCTGGCATTTTCTTACCTTTCATAACGCCACGGTTATAACGACCGTTTGTTGCGAAAGATCCTGAACCTCTATGGTATCCTGAACCATGACCTTTAGGACCGATTGTGAAGTGCCATCTCTTGATTGCACCGCTGAAGCCTTTACCTTTTGAAGTTCCAGTTACATCAACTACATCTCCTGCTTGGAAAATGTCACATTTGATTTCTGAACCTACTGCATAAGACATCATTTCGTCGCCTTTTAATTCAGCAATTTCATATTTTGGTGAAACACCTGCTTTTTTGAAAATTCCTAATTCTGCTTTGTTGCAGCGATTTTCCTTCTTATCTTCGTATCCGACTTGGATTGCATTGTAGTCGTCTGTTTCAGTTGTCTTAACTTGTAATACAACGTTTGGTAATACTTCAACTACTGTGACAGGGTACATTGTGCCATCTTCAGCGAATACTTGAGTCATACCCATTTTTCTACCTAAAATTGATTTCATATTGGTCTCCTGTCTCCTTCCTACTTAAGTTCGATGTCAACACCAGCTGGAAGATCCATGTGTGTTAATGCATCAATTGTTTGTTTTGTTGGATTAACGATATCGATAATTCTTTTGTGAGTTCTAATTTCGAATTGTTCGCGAGCATCTTTGTATTTGTGAACTGCACGTAAGATTGTATAAACTTGTTTCTCTGTTGGTAGAGGAATAGGTCCTACAACTGTTGCTCCTGTGTCCTTCGCTGCTGTGATGATCTTGTTGACAGAAACGTCTAATACTTTGTGATCATAAGCTTGTAAGCGAATTCTGATTTTTTTGCTTTTTGCCATTTTTAATCTCCTTCTTGTCTAGATCGTTGTTAGACTTCCGCTTCATGTGAGTTACCTGAATTTCGAAGTTTCGTTGCGGCTGACAACGGCTGTCGGCGTTCAGCAATCTCCCACTTCAACGCGGTTAATCTTTAAAAGACTAGCCCCTAAATTCTACTCTAAGGCTTTATATATGTCAACAATTTTTTTCAAATATTTTATGCGTTTTTTAAATAATTAAATTTTTCGATACATAATATATTATATATATTATATATATCGTTACTTTTTTATCATTTAATTGACAACATTTATAGGCGTTTCATAAATTCGGCAAAAGAAAAAATGGCCTACAATGAGTGTTCTTTTTACTCATTTTCGGTCATTTTTTTAGTCTTTTATCCCAAATAATATGCGTTCATATATCTCTGTAGTCGTCTCTAAACCGAGTTTTTTAGTAAATAAATCAGTAGAAACTCCGCCATAAGTTAATAAATCATGAACATATTTTGCATTTTTATTATGTTTATCTTCAATATTTACTTCATTAGATGATAAATATTCTTCAATCGTTAGATAAATAAAGCGTTCAGTTTGTTCATCTAGAAGTTTTATTTCTTCTTTAGTATGAGGATTCTTTCTTATTGTTTCACTAAGTAAATATTTATCCATTTCACTTTCATTAGGCTTATAGTCTTTAATATCTTTTATCGGATTAGAAGAAGCAATATAGGTAGAATAATCTTTCTTATTTCCTACAAAGGTATCATACATTTCATATAGATAATATTTCTTACCCATCATGCTCATATAGTCATAAGAGAATAAAGGAATATCTTTAAAAGACGAAGTTAAAACAACTGTATTAATTTTTATTAAACCGAACATTCCTTTACCTTCTAAGATTGATAAAGAAGTAAATTCATCTAATTTAAATTTTCTAAAATGTACTTTAATTGGTCCTACTTTATAAGAAGCTTTGTTCTTTAAATCAATTTCTTCTAATTTAGTTTTAGAAGAAAATAATTCTAATATCTTATTTATCTCCATTTTGTTCTTCCTTCTCTTTTAATCTTTTTAAATATCTTGCATAAGAATAAATGCATCCGCAGTACTGTTGTGCGTATAAATCATATTCTTTACGTAATTCACTCGCACGTAGTTGACCATTATTCTTTTTAAAATCAGAATAAAAATATTTAGTTTTAAAGTTCTTAGATAGTTCTTTCCCTATTTCATTCATCACTTGAGAATTCTTTTGTCTAGAGATAGTCATAACAGTCGCAAAATAATCAAAGTTATGAACGTCTGCATAAGTATAAGCTTGTAACATTCTTTCTCTGTAACATCTTTTACAACGGTCTAATCCTTCATCTTGATCACCATATTCATCAAGAATCTTATTATAAGCTTTATTATCATAAGGAAATTCTACTAGCTCAATATCAAAATTATATTTCTCTTTTGAGATCTTAATAACTTTCTTTAATTCAGTTAATCTTCTTTCGTATTCTTCACTAGGATAGATATTTGAATTAGTAAAAATGATCGTTAATCTAGAAAAATATTTACTAATAAATTCAATAGGAAAGCATGCGCAAGGTCCGCAGCAGGCATGAAGAGCAATACTAGGTTTATGTTCTCCAAAAGACTTAATCTCTTCAAGAGATACATTATAGTAATTTATATAATTAGTTTTATCGATTACCATAAATAAACATTGCATCTCCAAAGCTAAAGAAACGATATTTTTCTTTTACTGCTTCATTATATGCTTTTAAGATAAATTCTCTTCCTGCAAGAGCGCTTACTAACATAATTAAAGTTGACTTAGGTAAATGGAAATTAGTGATTAAGGCATCGATTCCTTTAAATGTATAACCAGGATAAATAAAGATGCTTGTTTCACCACGGCATTCTTTAAATTCACCATATTTTTGTATTACAGTTTCTACAGTTCTTGTCGAAGTTGTTCCAATTGCAATAATTCTTCTACCCTCAATTTTGGCTTTGTTTAGGGCATCAGCCGTTTCTTTACTCATTTCATAAACTTCAGAATGCATATGATGTTCTAAGATATTATTTACTTTAACTGGTCTAAAAGTACCAAGTCCTACGTGTAAAGTAACATCAACTACTTCTACACCTTTTTCTTTTAATTTTTCGAATAATTCATTAGTGAAGTGAAATCCCGCGGTTGGAGCTGCTGCACTTCCTTCAACTTTTGCATATACTGTTTGATAACGTGAATTATCTGCACATTGAGCTTTAATATATGGAGGTAAAGGCATTTTGCCTAAGATATCTAAGATTTCAAATAAGATGCCATTATATATTAATTTTAATCTTCTAATGCCTTCATCGAGAACTTCAACGCATTCTGCTTTAAGTTCGCCATTACCAAAAGAAATGATAGTACCTACTTTAATAACATGAGCATTTCCGCATAAACATTCCCAAGTATCTTCACCTAAATCTTTTAAAAGCAAAACTTCTACATGAGCGTTAGTTACTTCTTTAACGCCAAATAATCTAGCCGGAATAACTTTAGAATTATTTCTAACTAAAACATCGCCTTCGTGTAGATAAGAAACAATATCGTAAAAATGATGATGTTCAATGGTATGTTCATCTTTATTTAAAACCATTAAACGAGATTCATCTCTAACTTTAGCTGGACTTTGAGCGATTAATTCTTCTGGTAAATAATAATCGTAGTTTTCAATATTCATTAAATCAATTTCTTCCATATTAAAATCCTCTTTCATCACCAAATTTATCTAAGAAAGCTTTTTTAAATTCACTAAAACGATCTTCTTTAATCGCTTCACGTGCTTGTTCCATCATATGGATTAAGAATCTAATATTGTGAATTGATAATAAACGTTTACCAAATGATTCATCACAAACATAAAGATGTCTCAAATATGCTTTAGTATAGTTCTTACAGCAATAACAATCACATTCTTTATCTAATGGAGTAAAGTCTTCTTTATATTTACTATCTCTAATATTTACTCTACCAGTCGAAGTCATTAAAGCTCCGTGACGCGCGATTCTTGTTGGTAAAACACAATCAAACATATCGACACCTTTTTCAATGCCATCAAGAATTTCATCTACTGATCCAACACCCATTAAATATCTAGGTTTATCATCTGGAAGATATTTAACCGCATAACTTACCATTTTATACATGACGTCTTTAGGTTCACCAATTGATGTACCACCAATTGAATAACCATCAAAATCCATTTTGACTAATTCTTCCGCGCAGAACTTTCTTAAATCTTCAAATTCTCCACCTTGTACAATACCAAATAAAGCTTGGTCTTCCCTAGTATGCGCGATTTGACCTCTTTTAGCCCAACGTAATGTTCTTTCAACTGACTTCTTCATATAGTCATGAGTGACAGGATATGGGCAGCATTCATCAAAGCTCATCGCAATATCCGCGCCTAATTTTTGTTCTATTTCAATCGATCTTTCAGGAGACATAAATAATTTAGAACCATTTAAATGGTTTTTAAAAGTAACTCCTTCTTCCGTGATTTGTCGATTATCGGATAAAGAGAAAACTTGGAACCCACCGGAATCTGTAAGCATTGGTCCATCATAATTCATAAATTTATGAAGTCCCCCAGCACGTGCGACAATATCTTCACCCGGTCTTAAAGAAAGATGATAAGTATTTGATAAAATAACTCCTGCACCAAGCGATTTAACTTCTTCTGGAGATAATGTTTTAACAGTCGCTAGAGTGCCAACAGGCATAAACATTGGTAATTCAACATCACCATGATTAGTATGTAAAATACCATATCTTGCTTTTGAATTCTTATCTACATGTTTAATTTCTAATTTAAATCCTTTCGCTCCCATATTGACCTCCTAAAATTGCTTATTTATTATACTTTAGTAATTTTATTTTTTAAACAATTATTCCTAATGTATGATCTATTTCATGTTGAATGATTTGAGAAGTAAAGCCTTCAAAAGTTTTAATTCTCTTTTTAAAATCTTCATCTAGATATTCTACTTTAATCTTATCATATCTTTTTGTTTCGATTTGTTTTGTTCTACAAAGACATCCTTCTTTTGTAACATATGGTAATCCATATGTCATAATTATTTTTGGATTAACCAAAATAAAAGGTTTATCATTAATCGAGATGACAATGATATTCTTTAATTCGCCAATCATATTCGCAGCCATACCAACGCAGCTAGATTTATTAGCCATTAATGTATCTTTTAAATTAGTAATAATATCTTTATCTAGTAAAGAAGCATCTTCACTTTTTAGAGAAAGAAAATTATCATCTTTAATAATATTTTTAATCATAATTATTTATTTTCTCCCAAATCTTTTATCCAATAAATATAAAAAGATTCAATATCTTCTTGATCAAAATGAATTTCTTCATCATTAAAACTAACATATCCATTTGTAATTCCTTTATTATAAAAAGTTGATTTATATTGATCAATACTATAATCTTTTAAATAATAAGTAAACTCAAGTTTAATATAATATTTTTCAAGATTATTTTTGCTTTCTGTTTTCTCTTTATAAACAAAACCAACTTCATATAATTCATCAAGATCCTCTCTTTTCGTAGTATCAAATACCTCTTCAACATTATTTTTCTCATGAAGAACTTGTACTTTATAAATATTTTCTCTTTCAAAAGGTAGACTGATACGAGGCCAATCTCTAGTATCTTCTCCACATGAATATAAAGGAATAGTAGTTACAATCAACGTAATAATAAGAATTAATTTTTTTAACATGTTTATTCTCTCTTTCTTCAAAATAACTTCATAATTAAAATATAATAAAATAAGTATTAGTTTTCAACTTATTAAAAATTCTATAAAGAAAAATGAATAAATTTCATTATTCTGTATTTAAATTTGTTCAAATCATTAGTTTTTATTATTATACATATAACTAAAAAAGAGGCCCAAGCCTCTTAACTAATTATTTAAAAAACGTTTTAAGAATTCTTTAGTTCTTTCACTCTTAGGGTTATTAAATACTTCATCTGAAGTTCCCATTTCTTCAATAACACCTTTGTCCATAAATACAACTTTAGTCGCAATTTCTTTTGCAAAAGCCATTTCATGAGTAACAATAACCATTGTAATATTTTCTTTAGCAAGAGATTTAATAACGTCTAATACTTCTCCAACCATTTCAGGATCTAACGCAGAAGTAGGTTCATCAAAAAGAATGACATCAGGATTCATACATAAACTACGTGCGATTGCAACACGTTGTTTTTGGCCACCAGAAATTTGATTGACGCGATAAGACGCTCTATCGAGCATTCCTACTCTTTCGAGATTTTTTAAAGCAATTTCTTTCGCTTCTTCTTTACTACGATGAAGAACCTTTGTTTGAGCGAGAATACAATTATCTAACACGCTGTAATTATTAAATAAATTAAATTGTTGGAAAACCATCGACATCTTTTCTCTTACTTTATTGATGTTGACGTTTTTATTTCCGTTAATCTTTTCTCCTTCAAAATAGATATCTCCTGAAGTAGGTACTTCAAGTAAATTTAAGCATCTTAGTAAGGTAGATTTACCACTTCCTGAACTACCAATAATACAGACAATTTCACCTTTTTCAATCGATAGATCAATTCCTTTTAATACTTCTAAAGAACCAAATTGTTTTTGTAAATTACATATATCAATAACACCCATATTAATTTACCTCCACAATAGGTCTTTCTTTTTTAAATGGATTTAAACTAACTTTCTTTCCATCTAGTTTTGCGTTAATTAAACGAACAATGAATGTAGCGATTAATGTTAAAATTAAGTAGATAACCGCGATAATAATATAACCTTCAACTTTGAAGTAGTTTCTATTAGTCGCAATACTAACTGAAGCATAAAGTTCAGTTAAACCAATAACATTTAAGACACTAGAGTCTTTTACGTTAACAATATATTCATTTAAAATAGTAGGTAAAGCATTTCTTAAAGCTTGAGGCATAATAACAAATACCATTGTTTTAAAATAACTCATACCTAAGCTTCTTGCTGCTTCTTCTTGTCCTTTATCAACCCCGTTAAGGCCTGAACGAACAATTTCTGACATATATGCACCAGTGTTAATAACAATAACGATAATACCACATAAGAAATAGCCATTAAAAATCCATACATTACCTAAATCAGTCCAGTTAATGCCTAAAGCAGATCCTCCAAAGAAGAAAATCATTGCTTGAACCATCATTGGAGTACCTCTAAAGACATTAACATAAATGGTAGATAGAACTTTACCAACGGATTTTAATACTTTAATAATTTTAGAATCAGTTTCTTTCAATTCCATATTTCTAAGTAAGGCAACAAATATACCAATAATCATACCAACTACAGTACCGACTATGGCAAGAATTAGTGTTGAACAAATTCCTTCTAAGAATGTACGCCAGTAATTAGATAATAAGGAAACAATTTTATCCCAAGAGCTCATTATTAGTTACTTCCGTTTACAATTGATGTTGCAACTGGTAATTCAGCAGTCATCGCATCAGCTGTTTTATTTTGAACTGCAAGAGCACATGTAGCGAATGTATCGAGTGGAGATAAATGGCTTACTCCAAATGTATCTTTCCAAGTATCAATGACATCATCTGTAACTGTAGAAACTTGTGAAACAATCTTTGCCCCATTAAAATCATTTAATGAAGTAGCTGAAGCGTACTTAGAATCTTCTCTAACAACTAAAACTAATTCACTTCTATAATATTCATTAGTAAAGTCGATTGATTGTCTTCTTTCTTCTGTATCAGTCATACCTGCGATAACTAAATCGATTGTATCTGATTGTAATGCAGGAATTAAAGCTTCCCAATCTAATTTAATAACTTCAAGGTTATAGCCTAAAGTAGAAGCTAAATAACTTGCAACTTGGATATCATATCCATCTGCATATTGATTAGTACCTTTAATTGGATAGTTATAATCGTTATCGGAAACATCTGTCCAGTTAAATGGTGCATAATCACATTCTAGACCAATTCTAATATTCTTAGTTCCATTAGTTGGAACAGTATATTTTAATGTTGAAGTAGAATAATCACCATTAGATCTATAAGTTGCTTCTGTCATTAATTGGTTTCTTGTATCTTGTGATAAAGAAGCTAAAGCAGTATTTACTTCAGTTAATAAGGTAGTATTACCTTTCTTAACACCGATAGAAACACCTAAATCTTTGGCAGATTCACCTAAGATAGTTTGATCAAAATGAATAATCTTTAACTTTGATGATGAGGAAGAACAACTTCCTAATGAAAACATACTTGCTGCAGCAAGGAATGACTTTAAAAATAAATTTCTATTCATATAATTACCTCCTATTTATTTTTAAGATGGGTAATAAAAAAGCGTCCTTAGGACGCCTATATACATATTAGTTCAATGTATTTAGCGCCTCTACATAAAAATGTAGGAGTATTATAGGTATTTCCTATAATCCCACGCATGTATTATGCCTAATACACCGTTCGGCGATGGTTACCTTTCCTTTACTTCAATGGATGCCTCCTCGGTAAAGTACTCTTTTGCATCGCTACCTCTATCTTTTTTATTGTCAATATAATAAATATAAGTAAATATTATTTCAATATTTTTTTATAAGTTTTTTAATTTTTTAGTAAAAATATTAGTAATTTTTTAAAGTTTCTACATCAAAATAAGCATAATCTCCTAGTTCAACAAACTTATTAACAATGTCTTTTGAAAATTTTTCATCCTTAGGAATAAGATACATGTCAAAAAATATATTCACATCTTTCGCATCGTGTTTATTAAAATAAATATCATATTCAAAGTTATCAGTATTATATATCATAGATAAACTATAATCTAAAAATTCTTGTTTATCAAAAGTAATTACAAATCCAAAAATTCCATTAGATTCAATAAGTGCAGCCCAATTTCCAATTGATTGTCCATAGTCAGTGAGCATAGAGTCAGTAAAAGAAAAACTATATTGCCCATTTTCTTTTTTATCAGGGTAAATTAATATTCTTTTTTTATCAAATGACCAAAAATTATAGTAAGAATAATTATTCTTTCTAAAATAATCTTTCTCATCCCCAGTAGAGCCAAAATGGTTCATAAAATCAGTAGTTAAAGTAACTTCTTCCGAACCATAATAATCCACTAATTCAGGAACAGTTGTAACCTTAGTATAAGTATTAATTGGATCATATAAATTAGATTTATCATATACAAGTTCAAATTTTTCAAATACATTACTATTATCAAAAGATTTAAGATATTTGTAATCTTCGACTTTAAAATTAGATTTTAATTTGGTTTTGCATTCTTCATATGTTAATTTACTACAGGAAGTAAGTGAATAACTGCCTAGTAAACTTATTAAACTTAATAAAAAACAATTAACTTTTTTCATAATTATGCCTTTCCTATATTATTTACTTACAGCAAAATAGATAGTTTTACTATTATAATCTTTTGAATCCATACCTGACCAAGAATCTAAAGTCGGATTAAAATTTTTATGTTCGTTATTGATACTTGTTGTATATTTTTCATCCCAAGAACCAGTATTAGTTTGCTTTAAAAAGTGAAATCCATCGACATTCATTGTATTTTCAATATAAAGTAATCTCATCGCAACTCTATATTCAAATTCATAAATAGGTGAATTATAATCATCAATTAATCTTGCAGATCTATTATGGTTTTTAAATGCATCATTTATTACAATATTAGCCATTTTATTAAGTAAATCTCTAGAATAAGTTTGAGTACGTATTTCATCTAGGTATCCCTCAGGAATATATTCACCAACATTATCTTCTTCATCAAAATTAAACGCATGTGCATAGCAATTTCTTATAAAACGATAATCTGAGCTAGGGTAATACCTAATAAATTCTGAAGCACTGCCATATGTATCACATGTAGGAATATCACTAGTTTCTATATGAATACTAGGATTTAATGTTTCATCATCACTCTTATAATAAAATTCCATGTATCAATCTTGATATAGTCTTTCTAAACTAATATAAAAATAATGATTATTTCTCTTTAAAGCCATAAGTGCAGCTTCAGTTAAATCAATAGTATAAACATTCGCATTATGATAAATACCAACGCTTCCTGAAGCTAAATTATTATGTGAAGAAAAATTAACATCATATAAATAATAATTAACATTAGTGAATTCACAACTTCCTTTATATTTTGTTAATTTCAAAGTTAATTTATTAATATTATTTAACTTAAGGAAATCAATTTTTAAATATGATTTATAATGTCTTTGTTCAATAAACGAAGTAGATAATTTATTTTCAACATGTCCTATTTGAATATAGCCATTATCATTAGTCCATGTAGTAGAATCATAGTAACTCGCGACCGAATTTCTTTCTAATTTATAGAATGAAGAATTATCCATCAATTTCATATTCAAAGATGAACCAAGAGAAGAAATTGTTACTAAAGCTAATAAAAATAACCCCATTAAAATAACCCTGCCTTTACTTAAGTATAACAAATTAAAAAATATTGTCAAATTACGTAAATAAGACAAAAAGACTACCGATTTCTCGATAGCCTTTAAAATACAATTTATAAAACTATTTAATAATTTCTGAAACTGTACCAGCACCAACTGTTCTACCACCTTCACGGATTGAGAACTTTGTACCTTTTTCAATAGCAACTGGGTGAATTAATTCAACTGTTAAGTTAACGTTATCACCTGGCATAACCATTTCTGTTCCTTCTGGAAGAGTAATGACACCTGTAATATCAGTTGTACGGAAATAGAATTGTGGTCTGTAGTTTGTTAAGAATGCAGTATGACGTCCACCTTCTTCTTTTGTTAATACGTAAACAGAAGCTGTGAATTTTGTATGTGGAGTAACTGTTCCAGGTTTTGCTAAGACTTGTCCACGGACTACTTGGTCACGGTTGACACCTCTTAATAAGATACCAGCGTTATCGCCTGCTTCAGCATAGTCTAATGTTTTTCTGAACATTTCGATACCTGTAACGACTGATTTTAATGTATCTTTGATACCAACGATTTCAACTTCGTCACCCATCTTGACTGAACCACGTTCAACTCTACCAGTTACAACAGTTCCACGACCTGTAATTGTTAAAACGTCTTCGATAGCGAGTAAGAATGGTTTATCTGTATCTCTTGTTGGAGCTGGGATATAAGAATCACATGCATCCATTAAATCCATAATGTGTTGTTCTTCTACTGGATCACCATCAAGAGCTTTTCTTGCTGAACCTCTGATGATTGGAGTTTCGTCTCCTGGGAAACCATATGAAGATAAGATTTCTCTAACATCCATTTCAACTAAGTCGATTAATTCTGGATCATCAACTAAGTCTGTTTTGTTTAAGAATACTACGATATAAGGAACACCAACTTGTCTAGCAAGTAAGATATGTTCTTTTGTTTGTGGCATAACACCATCTGTAGCTGCAACAACTAAGATTGCGCCGTCCATTTGAGCAGCACCTGTAATCATGTTTTTAACATAGTCAGCGTGGCCTGGGCAGTCAACGTGAGCATAGTGTCTTGTTGCTGTTTGGTATTCAATGTGAGCTGTGTTAATTGTAATACCACGAGCTTTTTCTTCTGGTGCAGCATCGATTTGATCGTATGCTTTCTTTTCAGATAAGCCCTTTTTTGCTAATACTGCAGTAATAGCAGCTGTTAAAGTAGTTTTACCGTGGTCAACGTGGCCAATTGTACCAATGTTAACGTGGGTTTTACTTCTGTCAAATTTTTCTTTTGCCATTGTGAAAATTCCTCCCTAAAATATTTTGAATTTCAACGTATTCATAATATAGCATTTTTTTTGTAAAATCAATACTATTAAATTAGAATTTGATTATTACTTTTGTGATTTTTTAATAATTTCTTCTTGGATATATTTTGGACATTCTGCATAGTGATCCATTTCCATTGTGTAGTTAGCTCTACCTTTTGTCATAGATCTTAAATCAGTAACGTAACCGAACATATTTGCAAGTGGAACCATTGCATCAAGAATTTGAGCGTTTCCTCTTTCTGTTTGTCCTTGGATTTCACCTCTTCTTGAAGAGATATCACCCATGACATCACCTAAGTATTCAGATGGAGTTGTAACTTCAACTTTTACGATAGGTTCAAGGATAACTGGATCACACTTTCTTGCAGCTTCTTTTAACGCTAATGAAGCAGCGACTTTATAAGCAGCTTCAGAAGAGTCAACATCATGGTAAGAACCATCATGTAATGTAGCTTTAATATCAATGATTGGGAATCCTGCAACTAAACCTCTATCTAATGATTCTTTTAAACCATCACATGTAGGTTTAATGAATTCTCTAGGAACGACACCACCGACAACTGCATCGACGAATTCGAAGCCTTTGCCTGGGTTTGGTTCGAATTTAATCCAAACGTGACCATATTGACCATGACCACCAGATTGTTTAATGTATTTACCTTCACAATCTGCTTCTTTACGAATTGTTTCTCTATAAGCAACTTGTGGAGCACCGACGTTAACATCGACTTTGAATTCATCTTTTAATCTAGTAACCATAACATCGAGGTGTAATTCACCAACACCAGCGATGATGTTTTGGCCTGTTTCTTTATCTGTGAAGAATCTGAATGTTGGGTCTTCTTCTGATAATTTAATTAAACCTTGAGTCATCTTATCTTGGTCAGCTTTTGATTTTGGTTCAATTGCTTCAGAGATAACTGGATCTGAGAATTTAATTGATTCAAGAACGACTGGATGATCTTCATCACATAATGTATCACCTGTTGTAGTTGATTTTAGACCAACTGCAGCACCGATATCACCTGCCCAAACTTCATCAACTTCTTCTCTCTTATTTGAGTTCATGATAACTAAACGAGAGAATCTTTCTTTAACACCTTTTGTTGAGTTATAAACATAGGAACCAGCTTTAGCGACACCAGAGTAAACTCTGAAGAAAGCTAATTTACCAATGAATGGGTCAGTCATAATCTTGAATGCTAATGCTGCTAAAGGAGCATCATCAGTTGGTTCACATTCAACTGTTTCACCTAAATCATTTGTACCAGTTGTATGAGCAATATCAACAGGAGATGGTAAGTATTCAACAACAGCATCAAGTACTTGTTGGATACCTTTATTCTTGTAAGCAGAACCTGCTAAAACTGGGAAGAATTCTGCAGTTAAAACAGCTTTTCTGATTGTAGCTTTGATTTCTGGGATAGTTGGTTCTTCACCTTCTAAGACCTTCATCATGAATTCGTCATCAAAGTTAGCAAGTTTTTCAATTAATTCAGCTCTTAATTCTTTACAACGAGCTAAATATTCTTCAGGAATTTCACCTTCAGTTGGGTGTTCACCTTTAGTATCTGAATAGAAGTAAGCCTTCATTTCGATAATATCGATAACACCTTTTAATTGAGATTCAAGACCAATTGGGTAAGCAATAGGAGCAGCATTAGCACCTAATTTTTCACCAATTGAACGGACTGACATTTCGAAGTCAGCACCGATTGCGTCTAATTTATTAACGAAAACAATTCTTGGAACGTGGTATTTTGTACCTTGTCTCCAAACTGTTTCAGTTTGTGGTTCAACACCGTTTTTACCATCAAGAACAGTAACAGCACCATCGAGAACACGAAGTGAACGTTCAACTTCAGCAGTGAAGTCAACGTGACCAGGAGTGTCGATTAAGTTAATACGGTATTTTTCACCTGTACCGCCTTTACCATTATCTTTCCATTGGTTCTTTTCCCAATAGCAAGTTGTAGCAGCAGAAGTAATTGTAATACCTCTATCTTGTTCTTGTTTCATCCAGTCCATAGTAGCGCCGCCATCATGAACTTCGCCGATTTTATAAATTTTACCAGTGTAGAATAAGATTCTTTCTGAAGTAGTTGTCTTACCAGCATCAATGTGAGCCATGATACCGATATTACGTGTCATATTAATACTTACATCACGTGCCATATCTTAGTTCCCCTTTAAAATTACCATCTGTAATGAGCGTAAGCTTTATTAGCTTCAGCCATCTTGTGGACATCTTCTCTCTTCTTGACAGAAGCGCCAGTACCGTTAGCAGCATCGATGATTTCTCCTGCTAATTTGTCTTCCATTGTCTTTTCGTTTCTTAAACGTGAATAGTTAACTAACCATCTTAAGCCTAATGTGACTCTACGTTCTGCTGAAACTTCGACTGGAACTTGGTAGTTAGAACCTCCAACTCTTCTCATTTTTAATTCAAGAGCTGGCATGATATTACCTAAAGCAACTTCGAATACTTCCATTGCAGGTTTTTGTGTTTTTGCTTCAACTTTATTGAAAGCACTATATAAGATAGTTTGAGCTGTGCCCTTTTTACCATCTATCATGATTTTGTTGATTAAACGTGTTACTAATTTTGAATTGTAAATTGGATCTGGTAACACATCGCGTTTTGCGACATTTCCTCTACGTGGCATTAAAAATCCTCCTTTCCATTTTTATATAATAGAATTTTTATTACGTATTAAATTTGCTGACTATTTTGCAGCTTTTGGTTTTTTAGTACCGTATAATGATCTACCTTGTTTTCTATCTGTTACACCAGCGCAATCTAATGCACCTCTAACAATGTGGTAACGTACACCAGGTAAATCCTTAACTCTACCGCCTCTGATTAAGACTGTACTGTGTTCTTGTAAGTTATGGCCTTCTCCACCGATATAAGCTGTAACTTCGTAGCCGTTTGATAAACGTACACGAGCATACTTACGTAAAGCTGAGTTAGGTTTTTTAGGAGTCATAGTACCGACACGGGTACAGACACCACGTTTTTGAGCAGCATTTTGGTCTGTTGTTTTCTTTGCGAGTGAGTTCCATCTTTTATTTAAAGCTGGGGCTTTGGATTTTTCAACTGTTTCTGAACGTCCATTACGAACTAATTGATTAATTGTAGGCATTTTTGAAAATCCTCCTTTCTTCTATTTCTTGTAAGCCACATTACCGGGTGTTTCAGCTATTCTCATAAAAAATAGCGTTATCGCCCTATAATTTTGGCACACGCTCGATAAGTATATAATACTAATAATTTCTTGACAAGTGTTTTTTTGAAATTTTTTAATTTTTTAAAACACCCGGCTCAGTTACCTTGAATTAAGACTTCTTTATAGAAAGAAAAGAACTCCTCAAAGGAGTCCTAAATATGTTGTTCAATAAAATTAATAATTGTCTCCATCACTAATGGATCTAACTCATTTAATTTATCTCGATCTAAAGATCTATAATACGCTTCATTAATTGAAGGAGGGATATGACCTTGGTGTTCACCTTTTAGTTCATAATATTCTAAAGTTGTTTTGTTATCGTACTCCGCGGCTTCTTTAGTAACATAAGCTTGATGATAGCGATCTTCTACATCTAAAAAAGTATAATGTGGGTTATTAACAAGTTCAGTCTTAAAGAATGCATGATTAAAATTATAATCAATAATAGTATCTTTAGTTCCTCCGATAATTAAATGATCAATATCACTTTCATTAAAAGCATCTAAAGAAGAATATAATCCTTTCTTACCGAACTTAAAGAAATCAAAGACCATGAAGAAAAATTTAAATATTCCCATCGCATAACCGGAAGAATGTGTTAATTCTTCATATAAACATGTATATGGTGTATTGCAGCTTGAAATAGAAATAATACCGTTTATCTTATGTTTATAACGAGTAATATTGTTAACTGCATAACCTCCCATTGAATGACCTAATAATATAAGAGGATAGGACGATAACTCTTTATCATTTTCTACATAATTTAAACAATCATTTAAATTAATTAAAGAAGTAGTAAATCCGTTAACTTTCTTACCTTCACTTAATTCACAACCTAAGGTATCATAAGCAAGAACTAGATAATCTTTTAAGATTAGTTCATTAATAATTTTCATGTATGGTTTATGACCTGGGCCTAACGCATGAACTAAGATCACTAATCCTTTATAAGAAGAAAATTCTTTTGAAGAATAAATCTTGCCATTAACATTTAGCTTTTTAGATTTAAAAGAAATCTTTCTTTCTTCCATCGAAGGAAAATCACTCGTTTCATAAAATTTCAAGATATGTTTATCATCATATCGACATGAAAAAACATTCTTTCTAATTTTAAGCGCGAGTAGCCCAAGAATTAAAAATAATACAAGTAATATTCCTAAACAAATATATAAAAATACAAACATTTTATTTATTCTCGATTAATTCATCAAAGCTATGAATGCTCTTTTCAATAATTTTAATAGCTTCTTCTCTACCCTTTACTTCCGAAACGAAAGTCTTCTTACCTTCAAGTTGTTTATAAACTTTAAAAAAATGGCAAATTTCATCCATGATGTGAGAAGGTAATTCACTAACATCACGATAAACATTTAATGAAGGATCATCTTTACAGATGGCGATAATTTTTTCATCTTCCATCTCTGAGTCAATCATCTTAATAACTCCGATAGGATAACATCTAACTAAGCAAAGAGGTTGAATAGGTTCTTGACACATGACTAAAACATCTAATGGGTCATTATCTCCTGCATAAGTTCTAGGAATAAATCCATAATTTTGAGGATAGTGAGTAGAAGTATACAAAACACGGTCAAGAATTAATCTACCAGTCTTCTTATCTAATTCATATTTCATCTTACTTCCTTTAGAAATTTCAATACAAGCGATGAAGTCTTCTTTTGAAATTCTTTCTTTATCCATATCTTTCCAAATATTCATTTCTTAGTTCTCCTTTTCTAAATCTAAGGCAGCTAGACCACCTTCTGCTGTTTCGCGATACGCTCTATTAAGGTCAATACCTGTTTGATACATTGTTTTAATCACATTATCAAATGAAATTAAATTTGATGTTGAATCAATAAAATCAGTAATTGATGCACACTCAATTGATCTTAACGCGCCGATTGCATTTCTTTCAATACAAGGAATTAATACATATCCTCCAATTGGATCACAAGTTAAACCAAGTGAATGTTCCATGGCAATTTCCGCGGCACGTTCAATTAGATTAATACTTTGGCCTTTTATATTCGCGACAAATGCCGCACCCATTGAACTAGCTGAACCAATTTCTGCTTGGCAACCACATTCCGCCCCAGAAATAGAAGCATTTTCTTTAATGAGTAAACCAAACAAACCAGCGACTAATAAAGATTCAATTACTTTTGTATGAGGATAGCCTTGTTCTTCATAATATCTAGCTAAGCTTGGTAAAATTCCACTTGATCCACATGTTGGAGAAGTGACTACCATTCCGCCCGAAGCATTTTCTTCACTGACCGCGAAAGCATATGCTGAAACTAATCTTTTTTCTTTTCTAGCACTCGATTCTTCAGGTACCCCTTTAGAATATATTTCTTTTGCTTTACGATATACGCTTATTGATCCTGGTAATCGTCCTTCTTTAGATAAGCCATTAGAAATACAATTCATCATCGTGCTATATATTTCTTCACCATATTCTTTAATATCTTCATCTTCAAATTTATAAATGTAATCTATTAAAGTCAAATTATTATCTAAGCAATATTTCTTAATATCATCAAAATGAGAATGAGGATAAATATCTTTATAATGTTTCTTTTCTTCCCCTTTAATTTTAATGATGCCTCCTCCAATCGAATAAATTGTCGTAGTATCAATAATTTTGTTGTCTTTAAAGATTTCAAAATACATCGTATTAGGATGTTCTTTTGTTTCTTCTAGGTTAAAGATAATTTCATGAGGAATATCTTTAAAAGTCTCATCAACAATCTTATCTAAAAGATGTCCTTTACCAGTTAAAGCTAAAGAGCCATATAGATGCATTTTATAATAATCACCTTTAGGACGATATTTTAAGATATATCTAACGGCATTTCTTGGACCGATTGTATGTGATGAACTAGGACCTGGGCCTATCTTATATAAAGTTTTAATAGAATACATAATTAATTTTTACCTCGGTATGTAGATTATTATATTTATTAATCAAAAAATCAATAAATATATTTTTAAAGTGAAAAGCCATAAGGTCTACTTATGGCTTAATAAACTATTTAGTTGTTTCTTTCGAAATGATATCACGTGCGACCCATACGCCGTTCGCGCCAGCTTGGGCAAGTCCTCTAGTAATACCCGCGCCGTCACCTGCAACATATAAGTTAGTGATCTTTGTTTCAAATTTATCATTTACTTCTGGACGATCAGAATAGAATTTAGCTTCGACACCGTAAAGTAAAGTATGGTCATTCGCAATACCCGGAGTGACATGATCAAGAGCTTCAATCATTTCAATTAAAGATTTCATCGTATTGTAAGGTAAGACTAAACCTAAATCACCAGGAACAGCTTCTTTTAATGTTGGATTAACAAAGCCTTCATCAATACGTTTTTGTGTTGATCTTCTACCCTTTTTAATATCACCATATTTTTGAACAATGACCGCGCCGTTAGAAAGTTTATTCGCGATACGTGATAATCTAATCGCATATTCGTTCGCATCTTTAAATGGTTCATCAAATTCTTGTGAAACAAGTAATGCAAAGTTAGTATTTTTAGAACCTAATTTAGGATCATGGTATGCGTGTCCATTACAGACCATTGTACCATTGTGGTTTTCAATAACGACGTGGCCGGATGGATTAGAGCAGAAAGTTCTAACTGAAGTACCGACTGAAGTATTATAAATAAATTTACCTTCATAAAGATATTTATTAATATCTGACATAATAATATCGTTAGTTTCAACTCTAACACCGATATCAACACGGTTATTATGCATTTGTAAGCCATGTTTAGAAAGAACATCGACTAACCATTCTGAACCGTTTCTACCGACTGCAAGAAGAACGTGTTTAGCTTTAATACTAGTTTCATCTTTTAAGATGACACCTTTAATGATATTATCTTCAACAATAATATCTTTTACTTCAGTTGCATAAGCATAATCAATATGAGGTTTCATTTCTTCATAAATTGATTTTAAGATTTCTAAATTAACTTCAGTACCTAAGTGTCTAACTTGGCTTCTTAATAATTTTAAGCCAACCGCGATACCTTTCTTTTCAATTTCTAATACTTCTTTTGTATATGGATCAGTTAATTCAGTTGGCGCGCCATGTTTTAAGTTAATTGAGTCAACATATTTAATTAAATCTAAAACTGTTTCTTCAGGAAGATAATCAGTCATCCAACCACCAAATTCAGAAGTAATATTAAATTTACCATCA
Source organism: Acutalibacteraceae bacterium (assembly GCA_963610315.1). Classification (GTDB taxonomy): domain Bacteria; phylum Bacillota_I; class Bacilli_A; order RFN20; family CAG-449; genus UBA3210. Next base: position 52,023 of record CAVDMV010000002.1, on the reverse strand, counting down.
GAATAAGCGCCGCTTCCGCCAAATCCTGCCGTCATCGAGCAAGCTGGTAAACAACCTGATTCACCGCTTGGATTAACTGGACAATGTTTTACTTTACCCATTAAAATTGGGCAACGTCTACTATAAATATCTCTACCTTTATCGATTAAAAGGACTTTTAAAGATGGTGCCTTTGACATGAATTCATATGCTGAATATATACCTGCAGGTCCTGCACCAACAATAATTACATCATAACTACTATTCATTAAATTCTCTCCTAATTAATATAAATTCTTTCTGATAACTGTTTGATATTTGTCAGGTCCAACACTAAACATAATTACTGGGACGCCGACAACTTCTTCCATTGTTTCAATATATTTTTTCGCGTTTTCTGGAAGTTCTTCATAACTCTTAACGTGAGTAATATCTTCTTCCCAACCTGGAAGTTCAATAAAGTGAGGTGTGCAGCGAGCAAAATCATCTAGTCTTGCGCTAGGAGCGACCACTTTCTTACCATCTAAGAGATAATAATCACAAATCTTAATTGTTTTTAAACCTGAAAGAATATCAAGTAACATAAGTGATAAACCAGTTAAACCATTAACTTGGGCGGAATATCTATTAATAACTCCGTCAAACCAACCGATTCTTCTAGGACGTTTGGTAGTCGCGCCGTATTCACCTGCACGATCACGAATGTCTTGAGCTAAAACTAAATCATCATTCATTTCAGTTGGGAATGGTCCTTCACCAACTCTAGTTGTATAAGCTTTAGTAATACCTAGTACTTCATCAATTTTAGTAGGTCCTAGTCCAGAACCTGTACAAGCACCAGAGGAAGAAGCATTTGAAGAAGTAACATAAGGATAAGTACCAAAGTCAATATCGAGTAATGTACCTTGCGCTCCTTCAAATAAGATTTTCTTTCCTTGATCATATTGTTCATTTAATAAAGTGATTGTATCACAAACCATTGGTCTAATTTCATCCGCGATTTTTTGATATTCAACGTATGATGATTCAAAATCAATTAAAGGTGCATTAAATGCTTTTAATTGTTCGTTTTTTAAAATGACGCTTTGACGATAAACTTCTTTAAAATCAGGACCGACAAAGTCACACATTCTAATTCCGTCACGTGCGATTTTATCAGTATAGCAAGGGCCAATACCTTTTTTAGTTGTACCGATTTTTCTCGCGCCTAATCTTTCTTCATTTAAACCATCTAATTCTTTATGGTAGTCAAATAAGACATTCGCACGGTCAGAAATATAAAGGTTATTGCATTTAAAGCCTCTTGATTTAATTTCATTTAATTCTTCTAGTAAACTCTTTGGATTAATGACACATCCATTACCTAAGATGTTAATAATTTCATCTTTAAAGATACCTGATGGTACTAAATGTAGTTTATAAGTATTTCCACCAAAGACAATCGTATGACCTGCATTATCTCCCCCAGTAGAACGTACGACTACATCAGATAATTCACCTAAATAATTAGTGATTTTTCCTTTTCCTTCATCGCCCCAACAAGCGCCGACAACAATAATTGATTTTCCTTTTCCCATAATTTTACTCCTTTATTCCAACACTTTTATATATATCATCTACATGTTTCATATATCTTTGTAGATTGAATATCTCTTTTATTTCATCTTCATTTAACCAAGATGTCGATTCTAATAATTCTCTAAATTGAACTTTTTCATTTAATGCTTTAAATGTTAAAGGTTGAATCTTATCGTAAGCTTCTTCTCTTGACCAACCTTTAGAAACTAATTTATTTAATACCGAACCAGAGAAAATAACTCCATAAGTTAGATAGATATCTTCAATCATTTTATCTTCAAATACGACGAGATTATCTATAATTTTAGTAAATCTATTAAGCATATAATCTAATAATGTAGTTGAATCTGCCATAATAATTCTTTCCGCGGAAGAATGAGAAATATCTCTTTCATGCCATAAGATATTATTATCTAATGCAGTATTTACATAAGCTTTGATAACACGCGCACATCCGCAGATGTTTTCACTACCGATCGGATTACGTTTATGAGGCATTGCTGAACTACCTTTTTGTCCTTTAGAGAAACCTTCTTCTACTTCATGAACTTCTTGACGAGATAAATTTCTTATTTCCATCGCCATCTTTTCTAGCAATGAAGCGATTAATGCAAGAACTTCAATATAATAAGCATGGCGATCACGAGAAAGAACTTGAGTAGAAATCTTCGCTCTATCTAAGCCTAATTCATCCGCGACCATTTGTTCAATTTCAATGGAAGTGGTAATGTAATTACCGACTGCTCCAGATAATTTACATGCTTCTACATCATTACGAGCTTCTTTAAAACGTGCCATATCTCTTTTTAATTCATCATACCATAAAGCATATTTTAAACCAAAAGAAGTAATTTCTGCGTGCATTCCATGAGTTCTGCCCATAATAGGTACATTTTTATAAGCTAAAGCTTTTGCTTTTAAAGTATCTAATAATTTATTTAAATCTTCTTCAATAATGTCATTTGCTTCTTTAAATAATAATCCATTAGCTGTATCAACTACATCAGTAGAAGTAAGGCCGTAATGAACCCATTTCTTTTCTTCTCCAAGAGATTCAGAAACTGTTCTAGTAAAAGCAATAACATCATGTTTAGTAATCGCTTCTAGTTCTAAAATACGATCAATATCAATTTTTGCATTATCTCTAATCTTGATATAGTCGCTTTCTGGAACTACGCCGATTTTACTAAAAGCATGAGTAGCCGCGATTTCGACTTTTAAAAAGGCATTGAACTTATTTTCATCAGTCCATACTTTTTTCATTTTCGCTAAAGAATATCTTTCAATCATAATATCACCTAACTTTATTTTACTCATTTGGGCAATAAAATTAAATACAAAATAAAATAGACTTAGTTACATTAAATGCACTCTATCTAAGAGAACGTAAACTAAGTCTATAATTCATTTTATAATTATTTATTTTAAGTATAGTAAAGCCACCGTTAAGACTAGAATCGATTTGAACGAAATCATTTTGAAGTCTTGAAACCATAGCCTCACCCCCAACGAGTTATATTGTAGCACCTAGAAGGACACAAATAAATAATTATTTTAAGAAATATCATTCAGTACTTTCTTATAAATTCCATAAATAAGTCTTATTCTGTTTAATTGCATAATAACCTATTTCAGTAACGATCATATGTTCAATAAAATCAATCCTTAAGGTAAGTGAAAGAGTATCAAGTAAACTTGTAAACATCTTATCTTGCTTACTTGGATTTAAATTATTTGAAGGATGATTATGAAGTAAATAAAATCTTTTCCCTCCATACTTTAAAGTATGTTTAATAACAAGAGTTTCACTTATTGAAAGAGAATCTTCACTTCCTGAAGCTAATTTTTCTATTCCTAAGATTTGATTAGATTGATTCATAATGACTAAATATAAAACTTCTTGTGCGCGATCAATAATCTTATTAAATATCATATTTGCCACATCGTATTCAGAATATCTTTTTAAAGATATGGCAGTCTCTTCTAAACTTCTCTTATATAAATAAAACGAAGCTGCCATTTTGACAGCTTTCGCTTTAGATATACCCTTTATGCACATAAGGTCATTAATTCCTGCATTTATCACTCCGTTAATCCCATTAAACTTCGCGAGTAATTCATAAGCAATATCTAAAGCTGATTTATCCTTGCACCCACTGGAGATGATGAGAGCGAGTAATTCAGCATTGGATAAAGAACTAAGTCCATAGAGATAGGCTTTTTCTCTTGGGCGATCTAAAGAAGGAATATCTTTTATTTTAGTCATACTTCTAACCCCAGGAAAATTTCCATCCACCAGGTAAAGTAGTACTACCCTTATTAGACATAAATAATCGATAAACAATTACAGCCACAATCGCAGTAACTAGTACTGCCATAACCGCGGTTAAGGTAATTGCTTCGCCACCAATAATACGTGACATTTCTTCATCATTTAAAATCCTCATATTATTTCCTCCTCTATTTATATCTTTTGAGGATTTAAAAGAAAAATCCTAAAAAAAATTTAATTTTCTTAAAAAAATAAAAAATCGAGGAAGATATCCTCGAAATTTTATAAGCTAAAGATTATAACTAAGATAATACCGCAAGTAAGTAAAGTTAGTCCTAATATCGATTTTTTATTAAACTTCTCTTTTAAGAAGATAAATGATATAAGCATTGTTAAAAGGATTGATAATTTACCGATAGAATTAACAACAATTGGAGAAGATCCTTCGATATTTAATGCCGCGTATTCGCTTAACCACGCTCCTCCGGTGGCTAGACCCGAAAGAATTAAAAACATCCATGATTTAAAACTAATTTCTTTTGTTCCTTTATAATCTTTTCTTACTAAAACAATCGTTCCTGAAAAGATAAAGACGACAATAGTTCTAAATAAAGTACCTAGGTTACTAGGAATACCTTGTAAACCAATCTTAACAAATAAAGATACTAAAGAAGCAAATACGGAAGAAAGAATTGCAAAAACTAACCATAAAGAAGATTTAGTATCCGTATCTTCTTTTTTTGAAATCATTAATAAAGTTCCGATAAACATCAATGTCATTGAAGTAATTAACATTGTAATAGTTAATGGATTACCAGAATTCGTCGTATCATCAAAGAAGAAAATAATAAATAAAATACTAGTTAATATAAAGCTAGATTTATCAATTGGAGCCACTTTATTTACATTACCTAATTTTAACGCTTTATAATAACATAACCAAGATGCTCCGGTGGCTAAACCTGAAAGAACCAAGAACAAATAATTATTAAAATTTAAAGTATCTATTTTAGTTAAATCATTAGTTATTAAGCAAAGAATTAAAGAACAGATAATAACGATAAAAGTTCTAAAAAATGTCGCAAAATTAGAATTAACATTCTTGATACCAATTTTCGCGAGAATCGTTGTCATCGACGTAAAGAATGCCGCGAGTAAACTCAAAATAATATACATCATAAATTATTGCCTCTAACAATATAAAAGAAGGTTTTCACCTTCTTAAAATTATAAGCCTACTTTAATAAAATTCTTCTTACCTTTTTTAATAACTAAGCCTTTTAATAATTCTTCTTTAGTAATCATTAATTTAACATCAGTTACTTTAGTTTCATTAATACTTACTCCACCTTGTTCAACGCTTCTTCTAGCTTCTGATTTAGATGGAAGTAATTTAGATGCAACTAATAAAGTTAAGATATCAACTTTATCATCAACTAAAATAGATTCGTCAATCTTAGTTAATGGTAATTCTTTATTTTCTCCACCATTTTTAAAGAGGGATTCAGCTTGAGCAAGAGCTTCTTTATAAGCTTCTTCACCATGAATAAAGGTAATTACTTCGCGGGCTAAAGCTTTATGTGCTTCTCTTAGTTCAGGATGAGCATTATTCTTCTTTTCTAATTCTTCAATTTCTTCTTTTGATAAGAAAGTTAAGAATTTTAAATAATCGATAACTTTACTATCTTCAGAATTAATAAAGAATTGATACATTTCAAATGGCGTAGTTTTATTTCTATCTAACCAAATAGCTTTACCATTAGTTTTACCAAATTTAGTTCCATCAGATTTAGTTAGTAATGGCATAGTAAAACCATATGCAGTTTTTCCTTCCTTCTTTCTAATTAAATCAATACCCGCGGTAATATTACCCCATTGGTCTTGACCTGCAACTTGGAAAGTAACTCCTCTAGTTTTATATAAATGCCAGAAATCTAATGCTTGTAAAGTCATATAAGAAAATTCAGTAAAGGTAATACCTGAATCTAATCTTCTTCTAACAATATCTTTATTGATCATATAATTGACATTAAAATATTTACCAAAGTCTCTTAAATAATCAATTAAATTTAATTTACCTAACCAATCATAGTTATTAACAACTTCAAAGCCGAATAATTTAGTCGCTTGTTCTTTTAAGCAATTGAAGTTGTGTTCAACTTGTTCATGTGTGATCATTGGTCTTTCTGCATCTGGCTTAGGATCACCGATAAGACCTGTTCCTCCCCCGACTAATAAGATTGGATGATGTCCTGCATCTTTTAATCTCTTTGAAATCAAAAAGCTTGAAAAGTGACCGATGTGTAATGAATCACCGGTAGGATCAGTACCAATATAAAAAGTAACTTCTCCATTATTAATTAGATCTTTAATCGCAGGATCAGATACATCTTTAATTAATCCTCTCCATTCTAATTCTTCATAAATTCCCATAAATTCTCCTTCTGGACATAAAAAAAGTCCTTCTTAAGGACGACTTAATCGTGTTACCACCTTAATTCATAAATGGTTCACACCATTTACCTTAATGAGTTCATGACTCGATACTATAACGTGTATGACTCGGCTTACTCTACTTCCTTCAAGCAGCAGCTCCTAGATGTATTCATTCTTAAGCTCTAATTGTTTTTCATCAACCAACAACTTTCTAAATAGGTCACTTAAAAATTACTTCTTCTATTCATCGCTTTATGAAGAAATTATAAAAAAATAGTAAGTCATTGTCAACGACTTACTATTCACTTTTTAAGCACTTTTCAATAAAAGTATAAGTTGTAGATTTATATAGTTTTTGATGTTCAAAAGTAATATATAAATGTTTACTAAATGGGAAGTTATATAAATAGCTTTCACTAATGCATGCATTCTTATTTTTAATAGAGAACTTATTATCCACAATTTTATCGCCTGAAGAATAAATAAAACAAACAGGAATAGAAGTTTTCTTTAATTCATCTAAAGTATTATGCTTCTTCATATTGACATTAAAATTACCGATTACCTTATTATTTAAACTCCACAATGTTAATTTTCTAATAGGTAAAATGATATGTTCTTTTTTTAATAAATAATTAAGTTCATCATAGATAGATGTATAACTTGAATCTGCGATTATCCCTTTTACTTGTTTAGGATAACTAGAGGCATTACTTAAAGCCATATAAGCCCCCATTGAAAGACCATCAAGAATAATTGAGATATCTTCACCATAAGTTTTAATTAAATAATCAATCATTGAAAGAAGGTCTTTTCTTTCTTGTAAGCCGAAAGTTACATGTTCACAAGGTGACATAGGATTACCCCTATTTTCCATATAGACCATATTAAATTTTAAATCATCATAGATATAAGAATGTAAGCCATAATTCTTTTCAACAATTAATTCATACCCAGGAATTGAGATGATGTAATTTTTACTCCTTGCTTCACCTTTTTTAAAATATGCTTTAATATCATATCCATCAAAAGCCGGAATCGAGATAATATCATCAAAAGTAAATTTTTTAACATTGTCTAAAATGAAATTATTTAATTCTTCACTTTCATTTTTTTCTACATCTAATGACTTAAATTCAAATGGAACATTTTCTCTTAAGAAGACTTTTCTATATAAAATCGACGCAAGATAAAATGATCCTATGATACATAGAATGATAATAACCGCGATAATAATATATAAAACATATACTCCTGGCATAATAACTCCTTAAATAATTTCAATAATCTTTACTTCAAATTTCTTCGCATCAATTTCAATTTTTATTTGATCGACAAAGTATTTTCTTGTGATATGAATAATTCTATTTTCATCATCAACATCATCAATGATCAATTGACCAAGCTTTAATGCTTCGTTATCTTTTCTTATCTTAATCCAATGTTTGTAATAAGAAAATAATTCTTCATCAATTTTATCTTTATCCCATAACATGCCACGACGGCAATCTGGATCATCTTCTCCAACCATACCAACTTCATCACCATAATAAATCATTGGCATGCCAGGAAGAACCATTTGGAGAGCTAAAGCAAATTTTAAAATCTTTTTCTTTCCTCCAACTTTTGTTAAAAATCTTGGGGTGTCATGTGAATCGATTAAATTCCATAATAAGTTTCTAATACGAACGTTTAAACGTGAATTGACGTAGTTAAAGTCATTAATAAAATCACTACACTTATATTTCTTATCTAAGCATAATCTTTCAACTGACTTATTGAATTCATAATTCATGACAGTATCGAATTCATCACCTTTAAGCCATTCACTTGATTCGTGCCATACTTCTCCAATGATTAAGGCATCTTGCGAAATAGATTTAACATATTTTCTAAATTCTTTCCAGAAAGAATGTGGAATTTCATCCGCGACATCAAGTCGATAACCATCAATTCCCATATCTAAATAAGTCTTAACAACTTTAAAAATATATTCTTTTACTTTAGGATTAGTAGTATTTAATTTAGGCATTCCAGCAGAATAACCGAATGTTAAATAATTTGGTAAAGCTTTAGATTGCTTATCAAATTCAAATTTAACTGGGAATTTATTAATGTAATACCAATCTTTATATTCAGACTTTTGTTGTTTTTTTAAGACATCTTGGAAAGCGAAGAACATAACAGAAGTATGATTAAATACTCCATCGAGAATAATTCTAATTCCTTTTTCATGCGCTTTAACGATAAGTTCTTTTAAATCTCTTTTCTTACCGAAATCAGTATCGATTTTTAAATAGTCTTCAATGACATATTTATGGTCGGTATTCGATTGAAAAATTGGAGTTAAATATAATACTTCAACACCTAAATTTTCTAAATAATCAAGTTTAGAAGTAATACCTTTTAAAGTACCGCCGTATCTTTTTCTTGTTCCTAGAACTGGTAATTCATACCATGATTCATCAGTTTCACCTTTATCACGCGCGAAGCGATCAACAAATATTTGATAAACAATACTACCTTTGGCCCAGGTAGGAACAATAAATAATTCATCATCTTTAACCGCGGTAGAAAAATCAAACATATAATCTAAATCAGAAATAGGTTCACTAAAGAAATGGTAATTTCCATAATAAGTAACTTCTTTATCATCTTTTAAAATGAAGAAGTATCTAACACATAAAGCAGTTGAATCTAAGATAATTTCATAATAATCAAATAATTCATCAGAAAAAGATTTATTCATTTGAGATTGGTAAATTGTTCCTTCTTCATCTCCACGTGCATTTAAATACTTGTCACAGAAAGCAAGATAAACAGAAGTCACATCATCTTTCTTTGTACGTAATTTAATGACATATTTACCTTTTTCAATTGCATAAACAAATTCTTTGTCCATCTTATGGCATACTGCTTCTTTTATCATACCTTATCTCCTTACGCTTATTTATAAGTATATCATACTTATTTTCAATTATTAATACGATTTTAATTTCTTCACATAGTGAAATGTTTCTTTTTCGCCTTTTTCTTTGAGCATCATAAGCCATTTATATAATTCATTATATGTTTCTTTATGCATTTGGCATTTTGCTTCACGAGAAACTAAATAAATTAAAGGATCTTCATCCTTATAATCTTTCCCTCTGTATATCTTACTAGCCGCGATACGATCGGCAAACATTTCTTTTAAAAATTTTAATGGCATCTTAATTGGTCCATATCCTCCGGTTGAAACAATATCTTGCCAATATTCAAAATGATGTTTGTTTCTTCCTTTATGATGTAACCATGCTTTTGAATAACCGAGTAATTCTCTTTCTTTAACATTAGGTGAACGCGTTCCTTCATAATATTTCGCCCCAGGAATAAATTCTGTAAAAGAATATTTAGATAAGTCATGCATTAAACCTTGTAATGGAATACCAATTTTAAAACAGATGTTTCTAACTTTATGACGATGTCTAGTAATCGTAATATAATGTTTAATAGGATGCATTAGTTACCTCCCTCATATTTATTTTTAATAAATTCACCTACTCTTAAGCCATCGACCATACTAGAAGTAATTCCTCCCGCGTACGAAGCTCCTTCTCCGCATGGATAGATTCCTCTAATGTTAGATTGGCCTAGTTCATCACGAAGAATATGAATTGGTGAAGAAGATCTAGTTTCAACTCCAGTAAGAATATTATCTTCATCTTTAATTGAAGTTAATTTATTACCTAAGGAAATTAAACCTTCTTTTAAAGACGAAGAAATAAATGATGGTAATATTTCATCTAAAGAAGCAAAATAGTAACCTGGTTTATAACTAGGTTTTACTTTGCCGATACGAGTAGATTTTTGTCCCTTTAAAAAATCACCAAGTCTTTGAACTGGGGCAAAATAAGGATAATCTTTATTAAAAGCTTTTCTTTCAATACTTTCTTGAAAATACATGCCATCAAGTGGATTACCTTTATAATAGTCTTCAACATTAACTGAAACTAGTATCGCCGAATTTGCGTTTTCTAAATCTCTTTTAAAATAACTCATGCCATTAACTAAAATTGAATTTGTTTCAGTATTAGAAGCAACTACTTCGCCTCCTGGACACATACAAAAAGAATATACTCCTCTACCCGAAGGTAAATGAGTAACTAAACGATATTCAGCCGGAGGTAAATTATATTTTAAATTATTTTTTCCATATTGAGCTTTGTCAACTTCTTTTTGAAGCATTTCAAGTCTTACTCCGATAGAAAAAGGCTTAGGATTAATATTAATTTTTTTATCGTAGAGTAATTTAAACGTTTCTCTAGAAGAATGACCGATCGCTAAAATGAGGTCATCAGTAAAAAATTCTTTAATTGTTCCTTCTTTTAAGTCTCTAACAAGAACTTTACTTACATTATTATTTTCTGTTTCAAAATCGATAAATTGATGTTCAAAATAAACTTCTCCACCAAGACGAATTATTTCTTTACGAATATTTTTAACAACATTTCTTAGGTTGTCACTTCCGATATGCGGATGAGCGAGATAACCGATTTCTTTCGGCGCCCCATAGGTAATTAAAGTATCTAAAATAAATCTAATTCGATCATCTTTAATGCCAGTCATTAATTTTCCATCTGAGAAAGTTCCAGCTCCTCCTTCACCAAAGCAAACATTACTACGAGGATTAAAGCTACCTCCAGATTTAAAATTTTCTACATCGAGAATACGTGCATCAACATCTTTTCCCATTTCAATAACGATAGGGTTTAACTTAGCTTTCGCTAGATAATAGGCACATATTAATCCACATGGGCCAAGACCTACTACAATCGGTCTTTTATTTGATTTTAATATAGGAATAATATATTCATCTTTTTTTGCATCGTATAATTTAACATTTTTATTATTTGAAAAATCAAAATCTTTGTTTAAGATAACTCTTAAAGAATATACGTATAATAAAGAATTTTTCTTTCTAGCATCTAATGCTTTTTTAACTATTTTATATGAAGAAATATATTTTTTATCCACGTTTAAAAAAGAAGATAATTTATCGACTATAATATCTTCAGTTTCATATATTTTAAGAACAAAATTACTAACGACAATTTCCATTTAGGTCACCTTCTAAAACATCTAAATTGTATCAAATTTAGAATTAAATTTAATTATTTATTCTTCAATATCTTCTTTTTTTCACGATAGAATTTATCAAGGCTTATTCCTAATAATATAGAAGCTTCTTTTGAAGTCATCTCTTTTTTATCTATTTTTTCTAAACATTCTAACATTTTAAAATAAGAAAATGGTTTAGGTTTTCTACCTAAATACTTTCCTTCTTTTTTCTTATTTTCAATTCCTTCATTTTGCTTTAATTTTAAATTTTTGTAAGTTTTCTCATATAAATAATATAAGAATTTAAAAGTTTCTTTTGTAGTTAATGACAGTCCATCTTTAAGAAACACTTTATTTCCTAATGCTAAATTATTTAAAACACATTTAATTATGGAAGGTGTGTTATTTTTTCCTTTAATATCTTCAACAATAATATCTTGATATTCTTCGTAATACGCCATAAAGAAATTATCGCCAAAATATTTATATGTAGTTCGACATAAATATTCAATCGGATCTATATAAGTTAAATTAACTGATTTTAATAAATCATATAAATCTTCTCTATTTTTTTAAGGTACTCTTTCTGAAATAAAAGTAGGTAAAATGTTTTCTCGTACATATACTTCCTTTTTTAAATCTAAATTTAACCCAGGGATCCCTTGAAACAAGTTAGAATCAAGTAATGAAATAACAAAATAATTAGGTCTAAATTCATATCTAAACGTTCCATCATCATTTTCAATGTGAGTTAAAAGACAAACTCTGTAAACAATATTATATTCATCTTTAACACAAATGAATCCTTTTTTAATTACGCTTTTCATATTAGTTATTCTCCATAATTAACATACGATAATTTACAATTAGAAAAATCGTGATACTAAAAAACACCTCTATTACATAATAATAGAAGTGTTTATTTTTTTGCAATAGGGTATCATTTTACTTTTGCAAATTATTATCATTAATAAATACTAATCGATTATCTTTAAAATAATTTCTAATTCTTTTTGCATTACTTAAATACGATAAATAACTTCTAACAGTTGAAAGAATAAGCATATATTTATTATAAGAAATCTTTAAATTATAATGATAAAATATATGTGATGCGCATTCAGTACAATTATGTTCTTCTTTTAAATAATCTAAAAGGACAGAGATAATTTCATTTACTTTATCGATATTATAATTAACTACTGGCTTAATATGTGTTGTTACTTCACTATGAGAAGGAACGACAATTTTTCCTTCGAGAGAAGAAACATAATCTAAGGAAGAAATATAACCTTTAACATCATAAATTAATAAGATATGTTGTTTATCAATTAAAGAAATTGATCCTAAAGTATCCGCGACAAAATATACTTCATCTTTAGTTTTAATACCAATCATCCCGTAGTGATGACCTGGTAAATGAAAATAGCTTAATCCATCAGGAATTTCACTTAATCCATATATTTCATCATTTTCTTCAATGTGCATTAATTTTCCATCGTATTCATCGAGAGGATAACCTCCATAAAGAAAACCAATGTCAAGTTTAGGATCACGGAAGAATCCTCTTTCTACTTTACTCGCGATCATCTTTGGATGATATTTTTCATTTAAATACGTACATGCCCCTGAATGATCGGCATGACAATGAGTAAATATTAAATATTTTAAATTGAAGTGATGATCTATTAATACTTTATCGATAAATTCGGCGTCAGGAGAAGATCCGCAGTCGATGAGGCAAACATCATTAGATGAATTTAAAACATAGACTCCGATATTAGTTGGTCCATCGATATAATATGTATTACCTTTTAAATGATGTAATTCGTACATAACTACCTCTCTTTCTAAAGAAAAAACAATAATTTATTTTAGTAAATAGGCTAATAAGAAGCCGAGAAAAAAGCAAAGCTGTGAAATAGTATTAATACTTTGTTCAATCCAGTTAGATTTTTTATCACTTGAATCTAATTTAATCGCACATATGATCATTAATGCGTTACCTATAAGTCCAAGAATAAGAAATACTAATGAATAGGGATTTAATAATGATTTAAAGAATATTTCTAAATCAATGTTAAAACAAGCAATAATAAATCCAACTATCATAATAACAAAGCCAATAGGCATGACGATACGCATTTGGATAAATAAGCACCAAATATTCTTCTTTTTAAAAACGACGATTAATTTCCAAATTACTTTAACTAGACCTGAAATAAAGGTAATGATACTACCAATAATAAAGATGATACTAGAGAAAGATAAGCCTAGAACAATACTTGTTAATAAGAAAAATAAACAAGGCAAGAAATCCACAATAGCTAAAGACAAGCTAAAGTCATTAGGAACTATATCTTTAGAAATTTTATTATTCATTTATAACACCTTATTTCCTTTAACGTATTTAGTTACAATATCTCTTTCATCCGAAAGATAAATCGCGGTGATAATTCTATTTTCTAATGATAATTTATTCGCGTGTCTAATTCTTGAATCATCAATAACGACCGCATCAAATTCATAATCTTTTTCAAATGAACCGACTTTACCAAAGAATTTTCCTCCGCCTTTAGTCGCAAGATAAAATCCTTCTTGTTCACTTAACCATTTATAATTTTGATCTAAGATTCTCCATCTCATCTTACTAGCTTTAATCGTTTCTTCTACCGCTTTAAACATATTTAAGGTCGTTCCCGCGGCAATATCTGAACCAAGTCCAACATTAAATCCTTCATCAAGATATTTTCTTATAGGAGCGATACCACTTCTAACGTTGATATTTGATTCAGGGCAATGAACAATATAAACACCATTTTTCTTCATTAAAGCTAATTCTTCATCGTTAGAATATATACAATGAGCCATTAAGGTTGGACAATCTTCTCCACCGAATAAACCATGAAGTGCATATGCTTCACCATAATTTTTTGCCGAAGGGCAAAGTTCTTTAACCCATTCAATTTCACTTAAATTCTCTGATAAATGTGATTGAACTGGTAAATGATATTGAACTTGAATTTCTTTAAGTTTATCTAAAATCTCATCAGTGCAAGAAGGAATAAATCTTGGAGTAAGAATTGGAGAAGTAAATGAATAATTTCTATTACTACATTCTTTAACCCATTCTAAAGTATCTAAATATGAATTATCGCTAGATTCTTTAATATAATCTGGACAATTACGATCCATATTTACTTTACCAACTTTAGTGATAAGTTTAGTTTCTTCTAATTTATCCATAAGTAGAAGGGTTGCTTCTTTATGAACAGTTCCAAAGATACAAGCTCTTGTAGTTGAACTATGAAGTAAATCGTCAGTAAAAATACTATATGCTTTTAAGGCATATTCGTTATCTTTAAATTTAGATTCTTCCGGGAATGTATTGACATTTAACCATTCGATTAATTCTAAATCCATTCCTAGTCCCCTATAAGTATATTGAGGAGCGTGGACATGAAGATCAATTAAACCAGGAATAATTAATTTTCCTTTATATTCTTCTATTAATTCATTTTGATATTCTTTCGGTAATGAGGAATATACGTCGACTACTTTATCATCATTAGTTACTAAATAGCCATCTTCATAAAGATCAAATTGAGATGGATTAGACGTATAAACAATATCTCCATGTAAAATTTTAATCATAAAATCACCCATAAATCATTATATATGAAACTTAATTAAGTGTCTATTTTAAATAAAATAGTAAAACTAAAAAAGCTATTGAAGAATTAATTTTCTTTAATAGCCTTATTCTTACTAATTATATAAATGATTAGGCCAGTTATATCCGCGAGAAACCAACCAATAGGAATTGATAGATAAATCCAAACCACCCCTAAAGAAGTATAAGGGGCTAATGAATAAGAAAGAAGAACTCTTGTTCCTAAAGAAATAATTGTTAGTAATAAAGATATACTAGCTTTTGAAACTCCTCTATAATATCCATACCACAAGAATAAGATACCAATACCTATATACATTGTTCCTTCAATTCTTAAATATCTACTTCCTTCATTAATAATTTCTAAATTTGATGAATCAATAAATAATCTCATTAAATTATCACTCGTAAAGAAGATAAAGATTGATATAAGAAGACAGAATGAACTAGAAACAATAAAGGCAATTTTTGTGCCTTCTTTAATTCTCTTATCTTCTTTCGCTCCAAAATTTTGTGAAACGAATAAAGAATATGCATTAGAGAATTCCTGTGCTGGCATATAAGCTAAAGAATCAATCTTTACCGCAGAAGCAAAACTTGCCATAATCACAGTACCAAAACTATTAACTAATGATTGAATCATAAGAATACCTAAATTCATCACTGATTGTTGTAAAGAACAAATTAGATCATAAGAAATGATCTTTTTCATTCTACTACCTTCTAATTTAAAATCTAATTTACTAAATCTCAATATCGGTAATCTGATAAAAGAATAAATAGTTAAGCCAACGCCACATACTCCTTGAGAAAAAGTAGTCGCGATTGCCGCGCCTTTAACACCCCAATTTAAAGAAATAACAAAATATAAATCTAAAACGATATTTAACACACATGAAACACCTAAAAATATTAAAGGAGTTATTGAATCACCTTGTGATTTTAGTAAGTAGCTAAAGAAGTTATATAGAAAAATAAAGATAATTCCAATAAATACATAAATTACATAATCTTTTGTTAAAGAATATATTTCGCTAGGAGTATTTAATAAAGTTAGAATCAAATCTAAACAAGGATAGATAATCAAGTAAATAACAATGGTCACTATAAAAATAAAGATGAATGAATGAACTATATTCTTCTTTAAACTTTCTTGATCATTTCTACCATAGTCTTCAGAAAATAAAGCTCCTGAACCCATTGTTAAACCAATAATTAAAGATGTTATAAATGTCATTAAAGTATAAATAGATCCTACCGCGGCTAAAGCACCTTCACCTAATACTTTCCCAACAATTATCGTATCTGCGATATTATATATTTGTTGAAGAAAATTGCCAAATATCATTGGTAAAGAGAATAATATCATTTTTTTAATAATATTCCCCTTTGTTAAATTGACATTCTTCATTATTTATCTTCTACTTCCTTAAAACGTTCTTTAAAAAATTCTTTCCACATTACTTCAATATGTTTCTCTTCATATCTACTAGCGAGATTATAAGTAGATTCTTTTAGTTTTCTTAATTCTT
>CAVDMV010000002.1:0-34955 GCA_963610315.1 Acutalibacteraceae bacterium | reverse complement strand
TTTTATCCACCGCTTCTTTAGTAGATGAAGTTAAGAATACAATATGATCAGGTTTTCTAGATCCCGTTTTTAAAAGTTTATTAAGAAAGCTTTTATATACTCTTGAATTAAAATGAAAATGTTGAATGTTATATCTTTCTTTACTTGCAAAGGCTAATAATTCCATACTAGAAAAAACAAAGATATCATCTTTACTAGACATCTTCTTTAATTTATTACGAATAAAGAATCTTCTTACTGCATAAGTATAATAAAATTGTAAGATGAGATTTAATCCTTTTAAATAATGTCTATTTTGAAAATATAATTTTAAATTACGATCAAATTGAATGATATCTTTAGGGAAAGATATATCTTCAATTATAACATTAGAAGGAATATCATAAATAATCTTATCTTTAGAGATTTCATCAAAAGGAACTAGATGAATTTCATAATCATTATGAAGCATTCTAATTATTTGAAGAGTAACTACTTCTGTTCCTCCAATATTATTTAGTTGTTGTAAGCACCAATAAATTTTTTTCATCTAAATCTTCCCTTCTAGATTAAAGTTAAGATAAATTATAAAATAATTTAATTAAAAATCAATATTGATATATCTTTTATTTTAATTATTTGCTTCTTATACCATTTAGGCTTTTGTAACTTAAAATTGAATAAACTAAATAAGTATGATACCATAAAAAAAGAGAGATTTTTATGAATAATTTAATAATATTAGGTGCTTTACTAGTAGTACAAGGTGAATTCACTTCAATATGTAAGTATAAATGCACATCTAATAATATAGATAATCAAATAATATTATCAATTAAAAATGAAGCAAATTGCATTGAAGAGTTATACGATTGTTTAAGAAGGTTTCCTATATACAAGATTGAGTTAAGCAATCAAAATAAAGAAGATATTTTTCTATTATATAAAATAAATTTCCAAGATTGTGGCGATAATAATCTACATTATTATTTAAATAAAATAAAAAATATAAACGCAATCGAAAGTGTTTCTTTAAATTATTACTTAGAACCACAAGAAATAACTATATCAGATGACCCTTATTATGAATACCAATATTATTTAAATACAATTAATTGTAATTGGAATTTTGATAGCATTGATAATTCAATACTTGTAGGAATTATTGATACTGGTATAGATGGAAATCATCCGGATTTACAAAAAAATATAAATTGAGAATTAAGTCACGATTTTTCAGGTAGTAACGATTCTCTAAATTACGAGCCATTAGTTGACAATGTCGCCCATGGAACTCAAATTGCTGGTATAATTGGTGCCACATCAAACAACGGAATTGGTATAACAGGAATTATGCTAATGAGAAAAATATAAAAATATTAAATTTAAGTTGGATGTTCCCTTCAAATTTTCATAACCCATTAAAACAAGCAATATCTAATTATGATGGATTAGTGATATGTGCCGCAGGAAACGATTATGTTGACATTGATAACAAATACATTAATAATAGGTATCCAAGTTTATATACAAATGATAATATAATAAGCGTAGGCGCAACAGATTGTAATGACAATAAAGTAGACTATTCGAATTATGGAATTAAATCAGTTGATTTATTCGCTCAAGGGCATAATATATATACAACTAATTCTACAACATTATATAATGAAAAAGAATATATAAGCGCAAGCGGTACATCGTTCGCGGCACCAATGGTAACAGGAGTTGCCGCACTTATATCAGCAATATATCCTAAACTAACACCTTTAGAAATAAAAGAAACTATTTTAAACAATGTCGATCCACTTAATAATTTAAAATAAATGTGTGTAACAGGAGGAAGGCTCAATGCCTTTAATGCATTATCAGAATATCACACTCATAATTATTCATTTAGTTATTTTGATAATATGCATAGTTATGTTTGTTCATGTGGAGACATTAAGTCATCGTCGTCTCACTCATTAAAAACAACATATAATTCTAAGACTCATACTTATTCATGTGATTGTGGTTATACAAAAACTAGTAATCATGATTTAAAATTTTCATATATTGATAATAAATGTCATGGAGATATTTGTACTTGCGGTTATTACGAGAATGAAAGTCCTCATATAGTCAAGCAAAGTTCAATAAGTAATAATAAAGCAACATGTTTAGAATGTAATAGAATATTGAATTTAAAAACAGATTTTGCTTTTACTGATGGTAATTTCGATATAGTTTACATTACTCTTAATGGTAGTTATAAATTACCTAATGGAATTATTGTCTTGCAAGATATCGATTATCAAAAATATATTGAAGGCTCATTATCTTTAAATGGTAATGATAGTTTAATAAACTAAGGAGACTAACATTATGAAACACAATATGCATAAATTATTAATTTTACCATTAATTCTAAGTAATTTATTTAGCTGCAGTTCATCTAAAAATGATCAAAGTTCAATAAAAGTAGATAATAATACTAAATTAGATTATTACGTTTATAATGATTTATATAAGTTTTATGACTATGAAATTAAAGAAGTTTATCATATAAACGATAGTTGTGAAGTTGCAAAAATCTACTCTTATAAACAAAGAAATTGTTCAAAAGAAATAATAAATGGAATAGAAATCTTTCGTGATGATAATTATGTATTTGTAGTTAATAAAAATAATACAATATATTCATTAACAGATGCTTATACAAATCTAATAATCTCTAACGATGATCTCAATAAATTAAATGAAGTAATTAACTATAATGATTTCTATAACGACGATAAATTTAAGAACGCTACAACGATAAGTAATATTATTTTAGAAGAGAAAAAGTACGATGTTAGATATTACACCATCTCAGAACGTTATTCACTAAATGTTGAAATAGATATTAACTTTTCTAAGCACATATTTACTAAAGATGACTTTAGTTTTATACCAATTGATAGTTTATTTTTCAATACTGCTTGGGCACATGAAAAATTTCTTGATGGAACTTATAAAGATGAACTTTACCTTACACATCCAAAATATGAGATCTATTTTTTAGATTTAGAATCAAGAACTAAAGCAATTGATTATATTATTGATAATAAACCTTATTTTATTAAATCTATAAATGATCATGATGGATCTGCGGTTTAGAAAGGAAAGTCATATGAAGAATATTAAAAAATTATTTACTATAATTTGTATTTTTATTACATCAATTGCATTTTGTTCTTCCTGTTCTAACGTATCTAGTAACAGTTCCATAAATTATGAAGAAAAGCAAAAAATAGTCGATTATATCTCACTAAAATGTGGTAGCGAAGAGTCATTTATTTTAGATGAAATAAAATCAATGGTAACCTCTAGATTAGGTTATGTAAACAATAAATTTGTGATATCAATAAAATATGTTGATGATAATAGAAATTGTTTAACTCGAGTAACTTTTGATTATATGGATAAGCAATTAGACTGCGGTAATTTTATATACGAAAATGAAAAGGAGATTCCTTTCTTAACTTGTAAGCTTAATACTTATAAACATCAATATTATGGTTATGATAAATCCACTTTAAAAGTAATTAATTCTTCTTATATTAGAGAAGATGAAACATTACAAGACAACATAAACGCAATGGATGGTTGGTTAGTTTATTCTTTCATAGCTTTTGAAGGATTAATTAAATCTAATTCTTTGCCTTATTGCTATTAAAAAAACTCTGATATTAGGTCAATCTAATATCAGAGTTTTTGTTTGTTTTTAATTATCTCACTACTTTAAATTTTATTAACTCTTCTTCTTTTAAATATAAAGAAGATAATAAATATAATTAAACTGACTAATACAAGTAGTCCTACAATAGAAAGAATAATTATTAAAGGAAGATTAATTCTATTATTAATTCCTTCTTCACAAATTATAAAAGTACCAACATGAGAAGAAGAAAATTTAATATAACGTCCGTAAGAGTAAGAAGATATTTCTTCTAAAGTATTATCATTTAAATAATAAACTTTAATTTTATTTCGATTATATGAAGGATTAGTATTTATTTCATATTCTACTTCTTCTTGTAAAGATATTTTTTCTCCATTTTCTAAAAGAAGTTGGACATTAGTTATTTCAAAATTTGAAGAAATATCTTTTAATAAATTCTTAACTTCGTTATACGTAGTTCCACTTTCAATTCTTGTCGATTGAACAATATATTTTGTTGGTAATAAGTTATTCACATCATTAATTTTTACGTCACTAGAAGAAGTTGAAGAAGAAATTACTTTAATAGTTTTTTGACTATAAGAATCATTACCTAAATTAGTTTTATATAATGGAGTTGAAGCTTTATAAGTTATTTCATATTCACCTAATTCTTCAAGAGTAAACTTGTTATCTATTATTTCTACTTCGTTTAAGGAAGGAGAAATTACTTTTGTTTCAACATCTAGTTTCTCTTCTCCAAAATAAGCTTTTACTTCAGGAATAGATAAAACTGCATTTTGTAAAGATGAAATATCTCCAACATTATTCATTTCTAAAGTAGGAATGTAAAGTGCCTTATATTCTTTAGTTTCAGGAACACTTTCTCCTAAATTAACTAAGCTAGATAAGTTAGGTTTTAACGTAAAACTAACATCTTTATCCATCGCAGAAACTTTCGCGGTGACATTTAAAGCACTATTTAAAAGTTCTTCATTAAGTGTGATAGTATAAATACTTTTTTTAAAAGAAACTTCTTCTTCAATACCTGATTCATATTCACTCGTCTTAATATAAAAATCACTTAAAGCATTATTATCAAGTAAAGTAATTGATAAGAAATATAAAGAACTTTCTTTAACAAGAGTTACCTTACTATCAAAATATTTATTAATCATATTAATACCGATAGAAGAAGTTCCTCCTAACGTGTAACTAGTTTCATAAATAACTCTTTCTTCCATCTCTAAATAAGTTTCAGCATAACCCTTATCGATATTTTTAGGAGTTAAAGAAAGAATAGTTAAGATAGATAATAAACTTAATGTTAATCTTTTCATATTCTATTCTCCTTTAAATACCGCGACTATTCTGACTGTTCCTTCAAAAAGAGAGTCTTTAGATACATAGAAGTTTTCTATGTCATCGATTTTAACTAATTGACCATCTTTTAAATAAGCCCAATATAAGAAATTATCTTTTGCTTCAATAGAAGTAACTAAGTATTTATAATAACGTGAATTCTTACTATCTAAACCTTCTTTTAATGTTTGATCTTCAGTAAATGAAATACTTTTTCCGTATCGACCATCAATAACTAAGTCATCTAATGTAACGCAAGAAGAACTACCTGAATAAGAATAGAAAGAAACATTAATAGGTTCTTTAATTAATGGAGTAATGGTACAGCTTTCTTCAATAGTAAACCTCATCGAATTAGTTTCTTTTGTTTCATAAGAATATATCTTTTCACTTCCATCCATCGTGTAGAAAGTTAATTTATCACTTCTCCAACCGATGAAAGAATAGCCTTCTGGTAATTTAAAATTAAAATCGCTTAAAGAAAGTAAGTAACCATTATTATCTCTATAATAAGTTTTTGTCACTTCTTTATAAGTTAATACTCCGTCTATAACACTTGGAATATTTGCTTTAACGACTAATCCTTCATCCCACACTGTAACTAGAACTGGAGTAGTTGAGTTTAATTTAGAACCAACATTTTGAACTTTCGCGCCAGGGTTAATGTAATTAACTACACTTCCATTTTTCTTTAAATATCCCCATTTAAAGAGATGATCATTAGTCTTTTTAAAATAAGAACTATCTAAAGAGAAATTATCTTCACTTTGTTTAATTTTAACGCTATACTCTTGATCACCATTTTCTAAAGTAACATAATTTAAAGAATCGATAAATGGATGATTCTTATCTGTTCTAAATGTTAAAGTTATTTCTTCATTTAAAGAATGAACCACAAATTCTTCACTAAGAGTAATATATTTATTTTCTTCTAATAAAACATTTTCTTCATTTTCATCTTCATAGAAACTAATCTTATAAGTTATTTTATATCGACCACTTTTTAAGAATGTATAATAAATATTTTCACTTTGTACATCATCAGCTGCAATTGAAACGAAATATCCACCCGAATATTTAGTTATTTGAGGGGTAGAAGTATTAAATAAAGTTCCTTTTTCATCCATTAATAAAACATTATTAAAGTTATATTTAGTATTAGTGAAATATTCATTATTTGAAGTAATGCTGTAAGATGAATAAGCTTTACCATTAAGTCTTAAATTATATACGTAATATGTAACATATTTATCTTCACCATGATTATAGGTAAAAGAAATTAAAGCATAGTTATCATCTTTTAATGCATTTTCTAAATCACTAAGCGAAGTTCCTTCAACTGTTTTAGTTTTAGTAAAACATTCAAATTTAGTTAAAGATAAAGCATATTTATCTTCACCTACTTTTAATGTATATTCAGCATTTATTGCTTCGCTTAAACTTATTAATTCATTTGCTTCATAATTAGTAATATTAATATTATATCTAGTTCCATCAGAATAATAATTTTGTTTTCCACTTGTTACTTCTTCTTCATTTCGATAGATCGTATAAGTAGCTTTTTCTTCACCTTGATAAATGAAGGTAATTATTTTACTATATCCATAACGATCAACTAAATTATAAGTGACAACCATAGTATCACTCGTCATATCAAATAATGAATTATTCCAAATTGTATAATCGTAATTTACTTTTTCATAAAGACCATTTTTAAGCGTATAAATAGATATCTTTTCTTGATTCATGTGATAAAAATCACTTTCACTATTATATGCATCTAATGAGGTATATTCATTTTGATAAGAAATATATTTTATTTCAGGAATATGAACTTTATCACCTTTATAAAAGGCTTTATCACTTACATAAGCTTCATTTTCATCACTATAAGTCCAAGTGATATCATAATCTTCATCTTCATAAGTATATTGATCAATAATACTTATTTCAGGATCTTCTTTTTTTACTACGTTTATTAAACAAGATTTAATATTTCCATCAATTTCACCTTCTAAATAAAGCGCGATATTTTCATTAAATCTAAAGGTGTTTGAAGAAATTAAATTAAGTTCATAACTAGAAGAATAATCAATTTCTCCATTTGTCTTTAATTTATAAGCTTTATATTTAAGTTTAGTATCTTCTAAACTAGGATAAACCTTTTCTCTAAATAAATCGTATAGATTAATGTTCTCATTAATGCTCGCTTCATAGCCTAATTCAACTCTAGAAGTAAAACGTTGTGAATAATAAGAGAATGTTTGCCAAGAAATATAATCGCTATATAAAGAAGCTTTAGTTATTATAGGATCATAGTCATAAGTTTCATAAACCATTTGGAAGGTAAAGATATTTCCTTTATTTTCTTGAATAGAAGTAGTAGTTAAAGGTTTAATAGTCATCTTCGAAGAATATAATTCATTGACACTTACTCCATCATATGAAGAAAAGAAAACATTAGTTAAATGATTACTCATTCCATAAGTTTGTTCGGCATTATAAATAGTATTATCTTTTAAAGAACTAAAATCAGTATAGAAATAAAATGCTTGTTCATCGAAATAACAATATGAATCACCTTCTAAAGGACTATAGTCAATTGAAGATAATTTAATCATTGATGAATAATCAATAATTAAACGTTTATAACTAGGTCCCATATTAAACATTTCAGTCATCGCGCCGGTTGAAGCACCTATTAATAATAAATCAACATTTGCTTTATTTCCTAGATCAAAGACGTAATAATATTTACCAGTTCTAACATCAAATTCATATGATAACGAGCCAAATTCTTCTGCATTAAAATACTTTGCCCAATCGATTAGTGCATAATTATTTTCTAAATCATCGCTACTGGCTACAATGCTTTGATCAAATTTAAAATAAGCAATATCTCGTGAGTATCCTGTTCTAACATGTGTATAGTCATCTTTTGTTAAATCACCAATAATATCTGAATTATATACATTCATCGGTTTAATAAGTTTATAAGAACCATTTTTTGCTTCAATATAAGAATAAACTGGATTAAATGAATCTAACATCGTTGCACTTTTATCTAAAGATCCATAATGTGTCTTAACTAAATAATATCCATCTTCTAAATTATCATTCGCGTCGACATAAGAAGTAGTATAGCCAATAAATTTTGTAATATTAAATTCAACTTGATAGCCAACTTTAGTAAAAATACGATCATCTTCATTAGTTAGATTTGCATTCCAGTTATAGAATTCGACATTAAAATAAATGCTATCCGCGATATTTAAATCTTTTAAGTCATAATAAATAGTTTGAATGGTACCTGTTCGATCAATGATACTTTCTGTTTGAGAAATTCGCGAATTAGCATCACTAACTGCGAGAGTAAGTACACCCAAATCGCCATTTTCATCAATCGTTGGACAATGGTATTTCATATCGTATTGAATACGTAAAAAGATTCCATTTTCATTTTTCTCAATATAAGTTTCATCTTGAATAATTAAGTTAGGAAATTCTAAATATCCATATGTATCCGCGAGTTTTCCTTTAATAATACTATCTTCAAGAATATGAGCTTCATATTCAATTTCATAGATACCATTATTAATAAACTCTTCTTCTTCCCATTTAGCATATAAAGTAACATCACTCATTTTGATATAGAGATATTCTACTTCATAAGGCTTAGTATACGCTTCATCAAAATACCATCCAGCAAAACGATATCCTACTTTAGTCGGTGTTGGTAAAGTTGGAATATTAGATGCAGTATAAATGACATCACTTAAAGGCTCGTTTAGTCCTTTCGAACTAAACGAGATCTTAAATTCTTGATCACCATAATTTTTCTTAATTAGATCAATTGGTGAAGAGAAAGAGAAAGAACATGATACTAAGGAAATAAATCCAAAAGAACAAATACTTACTCCAATAATAAATTTTTTAAGAAGAGAAAGTTTTTTCATAAAAACTCCTTTCAAGGTTATTAATACGCTCTAATATTTGTTGTTTTAACTGTATCGTAATTACTAATCCATTCATCTTCAAAAATATCAGGGACAGCCTCAACTAAGTGTTGAAGTCTTGATACAGATCCTTGTAATCCTAATCCTTCTGCATTATATCTAAATCCATATTTACCAACTGTAGTATCACTTATCGCCCCTTTATGAATCTTAGAAACATAATTTAAAACAATATAATTTGAAGAATTTAACGTTAATGAAGTGATAGATCCCTCCATTACTTCATAACGGACAATATAATTTTCATCTTCATGCTTTTCTCCAAGAAGAATTCCATCTGTTACAGTCGCTTTACTAGCATAAGCATACATCTTAACTTCATAAGTAGTAATATTAGTTTCTTCATTTAATGAAGATGATACTTTTTGATTTAACATTAAATATTTTGTTACTAAGGCAGTTTGTGAATCATTGATAGCTTGATAAGGAACAAAATAGAATTCGCCATTCTTTACACTAGTTACATTTCTAGAAGCTTCTTCATCATTAACTGGAATAAATTCTTTAAGTGTTTCAATCTTAAATGCATAGTTTCCTAATTCTTTTAAAGAACTAATTGAGAAAGAAACGCTTGTTAAAGATGTATCTTCAAATGCGCTACTACCAATAGAAACTAGTTTTGCATTATTAAAGTCAATATTAGTTAAACCTAAATCACCTAAGAAAGCATTTTTACCAATTGTAGTAATATGTTCACCCATTTTAACAACTTTAATTTTTCCTTGTGAACTAAAGGCATTTTCTTTAATTTCTGTAACTTTCTTACCATCTACTTCAGAAGGAATAATAACCGCGTAAGTATCGTTACCTAAATTAATCGCGTTTGACTCATTATATGAAGTTACTACTGCATTATCACCAGTTGTATCGATATTCACTCCAGCAGAAGTCGCAGTATAATCAATAGTTACATCAAGATATAAATCAGTTTTAACTTCAGAAGTAATATCATATGTTTCTAAAAGGTTATTAACTGAAGTTACTTTAATATTTTTAGCTGTATAGTCATCTTTTAATGTAGTTTCATATTTTGTATCAATACTTTCAAAGATTTCTTCATAAGTAAGTGGAGTTTGAGAAGTTCTATTTAAAGAAATATTATAAGAAGAAGATGATAAAGCATTAGTTAAAGTTATATTAACTTTAGGAGTTGCAGTTTCTTTAATATTAACAGTCTTAATATCTTTATATACTTCATCATCACTAGGTGTAAAGTTACCATAATAATAAGCGAATTGGGTTGCGTTACCTCCAAAAGCCTTATAAAGAGAACTATCGACGTCACCTAAGAAAACTAAATAGTTCATACTTTCAAGTTGTTCACAGATAAGTTTTGCGTTATAAGCAATTTCTCCATTATTTTCTGCCTTATTATTTTCATCATATAAGTAGCATTCAATATTCGCGTAAGTTGAATTAACCCAAGTATAGCAATCTTTATAATCAGCATAATTTAAATTGTAATTAACAAATTTAAATGTCTTTGGTAAGACTAATTTTCTTAAAGAAGAAATATTAACAAATGTACCTACTTGAATACCTTCAATTCCTTCTGGTACTTTAATAATGCCATTTTCCATTTCAGTATATGAAACTAATACTTTACCTTTAGATGTGTTTTGATAAATCATCGTTCCATCATTAACAAACGAAGAATCAGATGTAAATTTTAAATTAGTTGGAACTATTGATAAACTCTTAACAGAACTTGGAACATTGATATCAAAATCATAATTTGTTCCAGTATAGAAGGTATTTGCTTCATTATTATAATTTACGCTTCCACCTTTAAAGAAAGATGCATATATTGCTTCTACTCCATTAGGAATAGTGACACTTGTTGAAGTTAAATTTAAATTATTAAAGCTATTTTGAATGATTTTTAAACTATTAGGTAAAGAGAAAGATTCTACACTTGAAGTTCCACTTACTGAAGAAAAGCCACGGATTACTTTAATTCCTTCTTGAACGATAACTTTCTTTAATGCGGTTGATGAGAAGATATCTTTGTCAAAAACATAGGCCATTTTAACTTCATGTAATGTTTTTTCTCCGTCATCAGTTTCCGCGAAGGTCACTCTTGAAGGGAAAGAAATTACTGGTACTTCATTTACTTTAGCTTTACCTTTATCACTTGAAGAGAATCTTCCATATGTACCTAAGCACATTAAGACCTTATCACCAGTAGTATTATCTCCATATTGATATTTTAAGAATGGAGATTTCCACATTACTTTAATAGTGGCATTTTTTGTGATTGCTTTAGTAAAATCAATATCATTACCGTTTTCATCAACATAATAAATATCTTCACTAGACATGTATGATTTAACAATTTCTGATTGTTCTAAAGTAGTTTCATTTCCATCAACTGTTACTTTTGTTTTTGAAGGATCACTTAATGTTGCGTTTGGTTTAACGCTTGTTTTATACACAGTTTCATAGCCGTTATCAAAAGTAATTGTCGCGACAGATTGTGCGTATAAAGTTTTCGCGCTGTCACCTTCTTTATATTTTACTTGGCAAGCTTCATCAGTATACCATCCATCAAAAGTAAGTCCTTCACCTGGATTATAAGTACCGTTAACTACATCAACTAAAGCTCTAGTTCCTTGTGCTTCACCGTTAATATAGATATTTACTTCATCTTTAACGTAATATGCATAGACTTCAATGCTTTCAGTTAAATTTTCATTTGAAAATTCTTTTACCCAATTCTTATCAAGGAACCATCCTCTAAAAGTATAATAAGATTTACTTGGTGCAGTTGGAATAGATGAAATCTTTCCATCAGTGATAGTTAAAGGATTTCCTAAGTTCTTCCATTCACCATTGTCATCTTGAACTTTGAATGTTACTGTTTTTTCTGCAACTTGTTCACTACTTGAAGGAGTGTTATTACAAGAAGCTAATGTTGGAGTGATAAGTAATCCTGCCGCAAGAACTAAAGCGCAGGTTAATGTTCTTTTCTTTTTCATAAATTAATTTTCCTTTCATTTTAAATATCGTATCGAGAAATAATCTCACTAGGAGTTTTTGTTATTACGAATAAATATGGAATTAATGATACTGCGATCATTAAAATCATCGATAACGTAAAAATTCCTAAATTTATTAATATAAATAATCCAAATGTTAGATTAGATACACCTAAGTAAGTCGAACACAACGTCGTTCCTAAAATCATTGTTATTAAGAATACGGAGATATTCTTATAAATAACTCTTAACATCTCTTTAAATAAGAGATTTGATTTATTAACTCCGAGTGCTCGATAAATGCCATATTCTTTACTATTCTTAAGACTTTCTGACATTTCAATAAAGTAATAAATACATAACGTTAAGATAAATCCGCCGATAAAGATATAAATCATTTGATAATAGCTAGATAATATCTCTTGGTCCTCTTTTTCATATATTGCTTTAATATCAACAAGTGAAACTCCACGTTCTTTAAGACGTTTTGTTAAATTAGTCATCTGTGTTTCATTTATTGTTGATATTTCAAAATAATAAGACGTTGAAGTATCATTACCTAAAGTTTCAATATTAGGAGTTAAACAAGTAAAGATATTATTTAAGGCATTTTCTGTTAGATAAATAACTATATCAGTAGAAACACTATCACGGGTAATATTGAAACTTTTAACATACATTTCACTATTTTCTATATATATCGCGGTTGTTTTATTGACTAATTCTTTATTAGCCATCTCAACTTTATAATCACCAATTGAAGTATCATCCATCATCTTATATAAAGCATTTCTTGAGATATCAATTTGTATTTGATTATCTTTAAGTTCTTTTTTTCCTTCATATAATTTAATTGAGGCGGAATAAGTTTGTGAAGCATAAACTTCATCTAAGAAAATGTGATAATTATCAATTATTTTTAAATCACTATAGACATTAAGGAAGTTAACATAGTCAACTTTAGTAAAATAAACTGCATTTTCGTTTCCTTCAACAATACCGACAATCTTATAATCTTCATTAAATTTCATTAATAGGATTGCTTCATCACTAGAAAGTTCTTCTAGTCTAATATCTTTCTTTAATCTATCAGCAAGAGGACGAGATATAAGCACTTCATTATTTGTTGGTAATTTACCTATTAAAGAAGTAAATGTTGTATTTTCTTCAATTGCTTTAGGAGTATAAGATTCATTTAATGACTTAATAGAAGAAATATTTTCATATGAGAATAAACCTTCTTTTTGATTTAATTCATAAAAATCAACGTGATCATAATATTCATTATTCTCATTAAGTCTAGTTAGCATAGGTAACTCACTATAAGAATTTAAATTCGTATATAAAGCATTATCATTTACGTTTTTATGGGTAGTAGTTGAAGTTAAAGCATTATTAATATAGAAAGAAAATGCCACCATCATGAAGCCCATAAGACAGATGAAGATCTTTTTAAATAAATTAGATTCATTATCACGGACAAAGATATTTTTAAAATTAAATAAACGACCATTTTTACTAGATGTAGATTTAGTAAAATCAAGCTTCTCAACATCAGTTTTTTCGTTAAATTCGTATTTATTTACATCTTCAACTAAAGTATTTTCGACAAGTTTTCCATCGATTAATTCAATATGACTATCCGCGTATTGTTTAATTAAACTTGTTTCATGAGTGACAAGAACTACTAATTTTTCTTTAGATATTTCTTTTAAGATATCCATTATTTTAAAGGTATTTTGGCTATCTAAGTTTCCAGTTGGTTCATCAGCAAGAATTATATCCGCGCCTTTAATTAACGCTCTAGCGATTGCAACACGTTGTTTTTGTCCCCCGGATAAAGCGTCTGAAGATTTCTTTTCGTATTTCTTTAAATCAACTAATTCTAAGACTTTATTAGTTCGAGAAGAAATTTCTTCTTTATCGTTAAAACCTGCCACCTTCATGCCGTTTTCAAGAATTTGACCGACTGAATAACCTTTTTCTAGATAATAATTTTGGAATATATAACCAATCTTATTATTTCTAATTTTATCTCTATTCTTATTAGTGATTTTGTTTCCTTCTATTTCAACTGTTCCTGAATCTTGTTTATCAAGTCCTCCAATAATATTTAGTAAAGTAGTTTTACCACTTCCTGATTTACCAAATATTGCAACAAGGCCTTTTGAAGGAAGAGAAAAACTAACATCATCTAGTATCTTAGTTTTATGAGTGAAGACTGAACCATATGATTTTGATAAATGTGACACTTTAATCATTTTGATCCCCTCCTTAAAGAAACGCTTATCTTTTCTTTTTTGCTTGCTTTATTAAATGAATAAGCAACCATTAAGACAATGAGAAGAATTAATATTTCAATGAATAAATAATTGAATAAACTAATAAAAGGTAAACTTAAGGATTTAATATTAGTACTTAATAATGAGATAAGAGGTAGAAGAATTAATGTAGGTAGATAGATTAAAATCATTTGTACATATAAACTCTTATTCGATACATCATTAGATATTCCCAATGTTTTATATATCGCATAATCTGATGAATATACTCTTATACTACGTTTAAAGATTATATATAAGATTATCGCGAGCATTAAGCTAATACAAATTAATGAAATATACCATAAAACATTAAAGGCGAAAACTTCACCAACTGAAGAAACGTATACTTCACTATTAGATAACATACCAATGTACCCTGTAGGAAGTTTCGTTAAAGCACTTCTTGCTTCATTATCATTTTCATAATAAAGAACACTTTGTTTTGTTTCTTTCTTTGTTTCAAAGATTTCTGCATAATCATTTTTAGAAAATTCAACTACTATTCCATCAATGCTCTTATCGACATCTTTATCATTAACAATAGTAAATAACTTACTAGGTGCGATGGAGCAAACTACATTCTTATTAAGAACATCATAATAAGAAGAATTCTTTAAACTGATTTCTCCATCATTTAAGCTTTCATTCATTGAGAAGGTATAAACATTAGTTTCGTTTTCATCAATTTTAATTGTTGTATTAATACCTTTAATCTTATTACCATTTGTCTGCATATTATAATAAGATAGGTATAGTTTTAAACTAGTTTCAGTCGTTGAAGAAGTAACATTAATATTTGTTAATGAATTAGTCGCGTTAATAATAAGTGAAGTTATTCTATCCGCATCATTAACATAC
The DNA here is from genome assembly GCA_963610315.1 of Acutalibacteraceae bacterium. GTDB lineage: Bacteria > Bacillota_I > Bacilli_A > RFN20 > CAG-449 > UBA3210. Next base: position 19,753 of record CAVDMV010000002.1, on the reverse strand, counting down.
GCTTGAGGAATAACTAATTCTCCTTCTTTTTCATTTACCTTATGATGAATTGGATCATAGATACAAGTAACTTCATAGCTTTTATACATATTGCTTCTTCGAGGAAGCGTAATTGTAAAGATTGATAAATCACGATCTAACATGAAGTAACTCGCATTAGTTTCATAAACGATTGTATCTAAATCAGATTCTAAAACATATCCATTAGTATTTGATACAATGATTTTTCCATCAATGCCCACTTCATCTAGAGGCGTTTTTAAATCACTAATTAGATAAGTATTAAATAAAGATAATATTGCGAATAAACTAACCGCGATACAACATAAAGCAAGTGACATTAATGAAGTAAATTTTGGTCGAGATTTATAATTTAATAATCCTAGTTTTAAAGCGTTCTTAAGTTTTAATTTCTTAGTTATATGATATTCATTAGTTTTAACACTAGTTTTTTCTACTTCTACTTTTGTTACATCACTTACAATCGATCCATCTTTAACTAAGATTCTTCTTGTGGAATATTCATTAAAATATTCTGGGTTATGAGTAACAACAATAACTAATTTATCTTTAGAAACTTCTTTTAATAATTTTGCGATTTCTTTTGAAGCATTAGAATCTAGGTTTCCTGTTGGTTCATCCGCGAGAATAATTGAATTATCTTTAGCTAGAGCTCTTGCAATAACTGTTCTTTGTTTTTCGCCACCTGATAATTTAGAGCCTTTTTGATTTATTTGACGAGTTAAGCCAACGCGTTCAATAAGTTCTTTAGCTTTCTTATCTCTTAAAGATTCATCTTCAATCCTTAATAAGGCTAATAAAACATTTTCATAAACTGTAAGATTTTCAATAATATTAAAATCTTGGAAAATCATCGATATATCATTCTCACGATATTTTTCCCATTCTTCAGATGAGTAATGAGATGTCGCTTCTTCGTCAATGAATAATTCACCTTCTTCATAAGTATCATTCGCAGCAATTACATTTAATAATGTCGATTTACCACTTCCAGATTCACCTTCGATAGTAACGAACTCATTATAATCAAATTCTAAGTTAACATTTCTAATACCGATGGTCAGTATGTCATTTGAATTATAGATTTTTCCGATGTTTTTTAATTTTAATAACATATCTCTCCTTGTTAGTTATCTCTAACTAGTCCCGTAATTATTCTATTCATAGAATAAGATTAAGTCAATAAAAAAGTTAAACAATACTAACTTTTGTTAGTTCTGTTTAACTTAAGCTACTTAAATAGAATTATATGTATAAAATTTAATTTATATTAATGAGATATTATTTGTACGATAAAAACAATTAAACAAAAAGTTTCACGTTTAGTGGTATACCAAAAAGTTTATGATATGCACCTGCGAAAAGATCTACTAAATCATCGATATCTAAATCATCATCTTCACATTTAGTAGATACATAAGTTCCAAATCCTGCGCAAAAAAGATCTAAATAAAAATTAAATTCTTTTTCAGAATACTTCTTTTTAGATTTTTTCATAAGCATATTAGCTTCGTCTTTGTATGTTTTAATAAGAAGAGATTCTATAATCGAATAATATTTAGAATTTTTTATTTTAAGAATAATTTTTCTATTAACATATATATCATTAATAACATTATATAAATAATCTTTTAAGTATGCTCCTTCTTCATAAATAGAGTAATTATTATGCATTTTTTCTATCAAAGCATATTCTAGTACATTAAAAGTATCTTTAAAATGATTATAGAATGTTTGTCTAGATATATGAGCTTCTCTTACAATTTCTGAAACTATTATATCGTCAAAATCACGTTCATCAATTAGTTTCAAATACACATCTAATATCTTATGTTTCATATCTATTCTAGGCATAATTATTTACCTCTCATTTTATCTTCTATTGAATCATTATCTCTAGATATGGATTTATAATACATGCTTTTACATTCTTGAAAACTCAAATTAGAATTATTTTTAACAATATTTTTATAATTATCATCCATACCTAATAATTTTCTTTTATTTAAGATGAATTCCTTTATATCTTTATAAGCTTTTTCGTTTTGTTTTACTTCCTCTTTTAAATAAATCGCAAGAGAAATTAATTTTTGTTTAAATAAGCACATATTAATGTTATTTCCATTATGCATTAGTTTTTCAACAAAACACTCTCCACCACATAACGATACAAAATCACAATTAGAACAGCTTTCTTTTAAATATCCTTCATCTAATATATTTTGAAATGTATTAGGATTAAAATCAACTATATTACATTTATTATTTTTATATTGGCCTAATGGAACACAAGGAAAAACCTCTTTATTAATATTAATAAAGATTCTTCCTCCACCTGCATCACATCTATTTAAAGATATCCCATTACAAAATACTCGAGAAATAAACTTACCAAAATAATCATCCCCATTAAGTAATGCATATAATAATTTATAATCGTTATCATTTATTTTCTCTGATAAATATAACGTTAATTTTTCATATTCTTTACACCATTTTAAAATGACATCTTTATCAAAATAAAGTGATCTAACTGGTTTAACGCTTATAGTATTAAATGTTTTATTGAAATTAATTAATTCTTCCGTCAAATTAAAAACATTATTAGACAAAGTCATCGCACAACCTAAAAATTCTTTGTGCTCTATATTTTTAATATTATTAAATATTTGTTCGTAAGTACCATTGTTATTAATATAAGTTCTATTTTGATCATGAATATCTTTTGGTCCATCAATCGATATTCCGTACAAAATAACACCAGTTTCTTGCATTTTATTAATTATATCTTTTGTTAATAAAGTACCATTTGTTACAAAAGAAACATTAATTTCTTTTCTTATCTCTTCTTGCTTCTTCTTAACGTATTGAGTGACAAATAATACTCCATCTATATTAGTTAAAGGTTCACCATCTCCACTTAAATCTATAAAGTATTTTTCTTTGTCTTTATATTTATAAAATAAAGTATCTAATATTTCTTTAATGTCATGATTAGACATAAGTTTATTCTTTTTATCATCATTAAAACAATACTTGCACATTAAATTACAAGTAGAAGAAATTTCTAAGCAAAAAGTAATACGAGGATAACTAGCACTTGTTATCCTCGTAGGTTTATTAATTAAAAACTTATTATTTACTAAATAATCAATATTTGACGAACTTTGACCTGATTGAGTTTCGTAATAAATAATTTTATCATTAAAACTAATCTTTATTATCTTTGCCATTAATACTCTTTCTATTATCTAAGTATCTAACTAAATCTAGTAACAATAAAATAACAGTTACTATGAAGCCTAATGCGAAAATAACAAAGAATAAACGCATTATATCACGTGGAGTAAAAGAAAATAAAGTTACAGAAAATATCATTGAATTATCCTTCAAATTACTGTAAGCGATAAACATACCTAAGAAACCTAATAAACTAGCCCCTGTAATACAACCTAATGCAATGTAAGTACCTTTTTTCATAAATTCCTCCTTTATTAACAATATTCACAGAAACATTCTATCTTAATTGTTTCTGATTGATTATGTATTTCATAATCTTTTTTATTAGTCATGCCTATGTCAATATAAAATATAAAAGCATTTGATTTAATATCTAATGTGGTTTTATCCATCTCAAAGATATAATAAGCATTTAGTTTATAAGTAGCTAAACTCGCCACACCTGTATCTGAACAAGTATAATTCCATTCAATTTCTCTTGAATTACTTGGAGAATACTGTTTAGAAATATATGGATCAGAATAAGTTGTAGATATTTCGTGATTATATGAAACTGTAAGTCCTTTTCCTGCTGATCCACTTAACGATATTCCATTTACTAAATCAATTCCGCATTTTAATTCAGAATTAAAACTATATGCTGTAGAAGAAGAACTAGTAAATGTAGTTGTAAAGCTACTTGTGTCAGGTAGAGCAGTTATAAATTTAGTATCATATGTATTAACGATACCTGAATGTTCCGCCCTACAATGCAGATATCCATTATAAAGTTGATAAGGCAAATAATTATTATGGCCATTAAGTAGTGCTTGGTATCCCGGCGTATATTCAGCAGTCACATTAACAATAAATAAATTAGATTTGTATGTAAAAGGTGTCTTATACACTTGAACATCATAATAAGCATATCCAGAAGAAGAATCTAAAATCTTGTCTGGATTAGAAAAACCTCCAATATGAGTTAAACCATTAATTTCACTTGTTTCAGATTCAGTTTCTATTTCATCTATAGAATAACAAGTCTGTATTTGTGAATTAGAAAAAGCAAGTGAAGTAGCTAAAAACAGTGATAATATTTCCATGTTTTCCCTCCTCATTATATAAATAAATTATAACATTAAAAAAATATATTGCAATTTACACATTTGCCTATTGTGTCCATTTTCACTTTTATCTCTTAGCAATAAAATATCGTCTTAATTTTCACGTTAAAACCTATGTATTTTATTTAAATTTTTATTCATCTTTTTAGCAAATTCATAAATTATTCCATAATAAAACTACGTAGTAATTAACCACGTAGTTAGATAAAATAACATATAATTAATGAGTGTCAGGGAAATTAAGATTTTATTACTCTTGTAATTTTTAATATGAGTACTAGACACTTTTCTAACATCAATCAAATAGAGCAATTTTTTCAAATTGTTTACCTTTAGTAGAAAGAATAATTTCTCTTATTTCTTCATAAGATTTAACAAATGTATTAGGGATAGATATAAATTTCCATCCATTTTGTTTGCATATCAATCTCTTTTTCCGATCACATCTTTCCCTACGTTGGTCACCAAAATGCTCTCCCCCGTTAATTTCAATAACGATTGCGACTGTTCTTTTTCTAAAAAAAGGATTAGATTTGTATAATACTAAATCAAATTCCATTTTAAGTTTCGATAATTCAGGATCATCTTTAAATATTTTGCTAAAAGAAACATTCCTTTCAGCTTCAAAACTTTTATGTGTCGAACAGAATTGACTAATAGTGCTATAGAATTCATCTTCTGCTTTCGAATTATTAGATTTACCAATAGAAATACAATTTATCGAAGGAGCAATGTTTACCTTACCATTATTCCTAATATAATCTACTAAAGCATATAAATCATCATCTTTATTAGATAATGCTTGTAGAGCTTCGTAATCAGATGCAATAACTAGTTTCTTCTTAGCTCTAGTAACTCCTACATTTATAAGTTCAGAATTATTTTTTAACCATTCAAAAGTTTTTCTTGATGTACTAGGTGAAATGGAGGTTGAAAAGATAATTGTCTCTTTTTCTGCGCCTTGTAAAGAATGAATTGTTCCACAGTTAACGCCCTTTATTCCTTCTTTTACTAACATTTGATTAATTAAATTTTCTTGATCAAGAAACGGAGTGATAATCGTCGCATCTTTTACATTGTTTCTTTTTATATAGTCAATAATTCCTAAAGTTTCATCAATATTTGCATTTCGCATTTTTGACTTATTTTTATTTTCAACTTCAATAAATTCAAGTTCACCAGAAAAAGGAATTTTATCAATTTTTAATTCAGATTTATAATATCTCTTATTTGAAAAATTAATAATATATTTACCACATCTATAATGATAAGATAAAAGAATATTTTTTGATACTGAGTCATGATTTTTCATAATAGATAAAATAGAATTCCCTTTATAACTATACGATTTATCAACATTATATTTATTTAATAATTCATCATTTATATTATCTTCTAGAACAATAACTGGTCTTAATTGGTTAATATCTCCGACTAATAAGAGTGATTTAGCTCGAACTAAAGGGATAAGTGCATGTGCAACATTACATTGTCCTGCCTCATCCATAATAACTAAATCAAACTTAGTTTTAGAAGATCCTAGTTTATTAGAAGAAATATTAGTAGATAGAATTATAGGAAAAACTTGTAATAGTTTTTTCATATTATCATCATTTTTTGTCCAAGAATTAAATTGTTTAATTCTCTCTGTATCATCAATAATAGAACATAATTCAATAAGGTCTTTATATTTAGGTTGTTTTAGTTTTGATATAAACTTTACTGATTGGAAATATAAAAATGATAAGAAACGGTTATCATTAGAAACAGGTTTAAATAATGATAACACTTCTTCATCTGTTACTTCTGGTATTGCATTTAATTTATCTTCATTCTCTCTATTTTTCAGTTTAATTTTATTAGTAATACCAGAATTTCTATTATCAAAACTAGCAATTAATTTATTTCCAGATAAAATCAATTCTTCTAAATCTAATCTTCTTTCATAATCACTCAATTTATCTCTTAATATCTCATTGTTTTTATCGTTATTTTCAATAATTTCTGAGATAAGTTTATCATTAGGTTGTCTCTTTTCACTAAAATGGTATAACTCATAAATTCTTCTAGTTGATTTAGCGACTTCTTCGTTATTTCCTAGTCTTAAAAAAGGAAAAGGAACATCTTTGTCATAATATTTAAAATTAAATTTATCTTTAATGCCATCAACCGGAGTATTGTTAGAAGAACAAACTAAAACCGATTCGTTTTGGACGAAAGCACATAAAATAACATTGAGGATAGTTTGTGTTTTACCAGTTCCTGGAGGGCCTTGAACATAAGTTACAGGTTGAGTCATCGAATTATATAAAACTCTCATTTGATCAATATTAACTTTAGAATCAAATAAAACTAAAGATGGCTTTTTTGTTCCACCTCTTCTTCGAGTTAAGTTACCAAAAAAAGCTTCTAAAGGTTTAGACATATTTTTTTCATAATATTCTTTTTCTATTTCTTTATAAGTATCTTGTAAATTGATCGTGACATCTCTTTGTAAGAGCATAATATCAGGTCTAGTATCAATAATCTCATTTCCATATAAATGAGATTCAATTTCTTCTCTACATTCTTTATACTCATCTTTGAATTTTGCAATAAATTCTTCAACACTAGAGTCAATATATCTTTGTAAGGACTTTTTAGTACCTTCAATCAAAAAAGATTGATTGAATAATAATCTTGAAGATACAATCAAGCTTTTATCTTTTGGATTATATGTTAAAGGATAATAACATATTACATATTTATGCGTATTCTTACTAATGGCAAACACTGAAATTATAAGTTCATTATAGGTATTTGTTGTATCACCATTATGATAAACTTTATCAAATAAGATCTTTTCTTGATTTTCATCCAAATAGTATCGTTTTTCTTTTCTTAAAGTCGATAAATCAATTCCAGGTATCATGCAATAATCCTTTTGATAAGGATCATTATCTAAAACACTACATTCTTGATAATAATTTAAAATATTGTTATTAAAACGATCATAATGGAGCCAATCCGGACTATTTTTTTCTAACATTATGTATAGTTTTTCAGGAACATCATAACTAGCAAAATATAAAGTTTCTGCTTTTTTAATGCCATCAAATTTAATCCATTGTTCAAATGTATCCGAAGATTTTTGAAAATTAAATATATCGCATAGAATTGATTTTCTATTAGGATTAATATCTTTTATCGCAATCCAAAAGTAAGTAGTCTCACCACTTTGATTATTATATTCAATGTCAATCCATTTACCTTCTTTTATACCTTTAGATAAAGTCTCTGCGATATCTCTCATTTAATCACTTCCATAATATAGTCGCCGAAAAATCAGCTGTTTATAAACAGATTATATCATTTTTATATTATTTTTAAAGCTATACTATAATTTGGCCACCTATTTATCTTCAATCATCTAAAGTTTTCATACCGTCCATTTAATTTTGATATTTAAAATCTGAAGTTTCTAATTCATAAAGAATTAAATCTTTACTATCTAAATTTTCATTATGAAGTTTTACGCAGGAAATTGCATAATTATCATAAGTCTTATAATAATAAATACCTTCATTTAAATTCATACATGATGTATAAATAGTTATTTCATATCCATCATTAACTTTGCATAAGCCTCTAGTTTGTGAAACAGTTTCTAAGATGTGAAAGAATTGGTTAACGCTAGATTTTTCATCTCCTTTCGATAAAGAAAAATAACTTGCATAACTAACACGTATAAACCTACTTTGGCTAGTTAAATCTCCAGGTAGGCCTATACCTCCCATTCCTCGAGAATAAAATTTATCATCAATAACAAAATGTTTATCTAAATCAGTATTTGATAAATAAGTATATTTATTTAAACTTTCTAACTGATAATTAAATGGAGGATTATTAGTTAAACAGCCTGTCTTATTTGAATAAATATGTGTTCCATCTTTCATGAATTCAACTACGATACAATGATCTTTATCTTTAAGAATGTAATGTAAACTTGCGCAGGGATAAAAATCATTATAAGGAGTTTTAACTACATTAATATTTTTAATTGTTTCTTCTGCTTCAGAAACATTTTTACATGTAGATAATATATAACTAATTAATTCATATTGCGCGACATTAACTTTGTTTTCTTCTACTTCATTATAAAAAGCATTTCCAACAAAATTAAGTCCTGCCATGCCTAAACCATATTCATTCATCGCATCATAATACATTGGATAATTATTACAAACGTGTGCCATTCCAATGATCGCGAAATGGTTGTTATTAATCCCTATATGTCTAAAATTAAATAGATAATTTCTTGGAGTAATAGTAATCTTTTCTCCATATGACATTTCATAATCTAAGGTTCTTCCAAAATAAGTATTTAATGTTTTATAACTAGCTGCAGTACACATAATCTTTACCTCTTTAGCTACTATCTTACTAATACAAGGTTCATATTTAGTGAATATTTATAAAGAAGAAATATTATTGTTATTAAATAACTGATTTATAGTAATTACCAAAATCTTCGAGAGCATCTAAGACTGGTAATAAGTTTTTACCTAATTCAGTTAAGCAATATTCAACTTTTGGAGGAATCTCTTGATAATCATGTCGATATACTAGACCATCATCAATCATTTGTCTTAAGCTTTCAGTTAGTACTTTTTGAGATATTCCTTCTAAGGATCTTTGTAATTCATTAAATCTCCATGGACGTAATCTAAGGTTACGGATAATAAGTAATTTCCACTTTCCTCCAACTAGTTCTACCGCGGTGGCTACTGGACAAAGAGGAAGTTCATCTTTAGTTTTCATATAAATACACCTCCATAAATAACATAAACTATCTAAATTATAACGCATTCAAATTTGTATGTATAGTTACTAAAAAGTGCGTACTTTTATTTTTATAAATACTAGGATAATATAGACTTGCTTAAGTGATAATAAGCTACATTGGAGGTAAAAAAGATGGCAAATTATGCAAAAACAACTATTGGTAATGAAGCAAGAATTGAACTTCATGACAAATTATCTTTAACAGGAACGGAAATTAGTGTTAATAATCTTCCTGCAGGAGCGAACGTTCCTTTTATTCATTCTCATAAAAATAATGAAGAAGTTTATTTTATTATTTCTGGAAAAGGTAAAGTCATTATTGATGAAGAAGAAATTCTTCTTTCTTCCGGAGATGTTATAAGAATCTCACCTCAAGCAAAGCGTCAATTCTTCGCGAGTGTTGATGAAGGTATCTCATATATCTGCATTCAAGCTAAAGAAAATTCTTTAGAAGAATATACCGCGAATGATGCCATAATTTATTAATGATATTTGATAAAAGCAAGTTTCTTAAGATAAAAATTAAGAAGCTTGCTTTTTTCTTAGAGCATCAAATATTCCATAATTTCTTAATCATTTGCAAGATATAAATATAGTTAAACAAAATTATCTATTGACAAAAGTATGAAGAAGTATGAAAATAAAATTAAAGTATGAAGAAGTATGAAAGGAGAATAGAAGTATGAAAGAGTATGAAACTAATCCATTTACTTTATCTTTCGGAAATAAACCATTTGAATATGTCAGCAGGGAAAAAGATAAAGAAGAAATAATTGATAAATTCAAAAAAGAACCACCATTATCTCATTGTTTTGTTATTACAGGTGTTAGGGGCTCAGGAAAAACAGTAATGTTAACATCAGTTTCTAAATCAATTCAGTATGAAAAAGATTGGTTATTAATTGATTTAAATCCAGAAGATGATATGCGTGAAGCTCTTGCTGCCAAAATATATACTTCTTCAAAAGTAAAACACCTATTTGTTGAGAAAAATTTCAATTTCTCATTTCATGGAATAACATTTTCCCTCAGTGGTAAAAATCCTATCCTTAATATTGATGATTTATTAGATAAAATGTTTAATGAATTATCTAAACATAATATTAAAGTATTAATTACAATAGATGAGGTTTCAAATAATATCTATATGAAGCAATTTGCTTTATCTTTCCAAATGCTTATTAGAAACGATCATAAATTATTTATTTTAGCTACTGGACTATTTGAAAATATTTCCTCATTAGAAAATGAAAACAATCTAACTTTTTTAATTAGAGCTCCTAAATTATATTTGTCTCCACTAAATTTATCTGCGATTGCCTCTTCGTACAAAACAAAATTACTATTGGATGATAAAAATTCTATTGAATGCGCAAAGGTAACTAAAGGTTATGCTTTTGCATTCCAATTACTTGGTTATTTAATGTTTGAAGATAAAGCAAAATCTTTAAATGAAATTATTTTATCTAAATTCGACCAATATCTAGATGAATTTGCTTACTCAAAAATATGGTCATCCTTAACTCCAGTTGAACAAAAAATATTATCATCAATTAAGACAAATTCTTTAGTTTCAGTCGCAAGTATTTTAAAAGAGGCAAATATTACAAAAGAATATTTTTCTCGTTATAGAGATCGTTTAATCAAAAAAGGATTAATCGATGGTTCTAAACATGGTTATATTGTATTTACATTGCCTCGTTTTTATGAATTTATAAATAACAAATTATTATTTGAATACTAGATTGAAATAATACCTAGTTAAAAAACTCCTTATCAAAACTGATGAGGAGTTTTTTTGTTTAATATCAAAATGTATTCTTGTTTTATTTATTTGATGAAGTAGCTTTTATATAAGCTTCTTCATTAACTTCTTCTAACCACTCATTAGAAGTCTCTTCACCTGGCACTTCTATAGCAAGATGAGAAAAATAACTTATTGAGAGTCAAAAAAAATTGCACAATAAAGGACTGTTGTCCAACCTATTTATCGCTTAGGTTTTTCAACAGTCCCAAATTTATCTATATAATTATTTTCGTTTATTCCTTAGTAAGAAAATAGTCAAATAATTTAAAAATAAATCTACTAGACATAAACGGATAGAATTTATTTATATCAACATATTGATATTTGTTAGAACAATAATCATCGCATAATTCATCTAATACTTCTCTAGATACAAAAGGTGCGAAAGCAATTAATTCATCTACATATTTTTCATCATTTAAAGCCATTTTAAAGATTTCATCTACATCTTCTCTTTTCATAAATGGTAATAGAGTTACAAATTTTACTTTTTTAAATTTATCATTGCCTTTTAATTTTTCTGTTGCGATATATTTTATTTTCTCACTACCAAGAAAAGGAAGCATTTCATATATTTTTCTAGCATCTGGATCTATATCAAAATATGGATTAAAATCTAAATGAATATCTTTATTTATAGTATTTTTTAATATCATCTTTTTTGCTTTTAATTTTTCTATTTTTGATTCATATTCTATTTTTTTAGCAAGATAACTTCCATCATCTTCATTATCTTCATACTCATCTTTAAGATCATCAAGTTCATCTTCAAGTTCTTCAATTTCAACTTCAAGTTCTTCAATTTCATCTTCTTTTTCTTCTTCAAGATCTTCTAAATAAACATCATATTCTTCTTCATCATCTTCAGTTGTAAAAACTAAATCTTCTTTACGATAATTAAGTGCTTCTTTTAAATTAATTTTTTCAAAAGTTTCCTTATCGTTATCTATTTTTTTTACTAAAATCATATTTTTCTCCTTCTTTCTAATATGAATTCTTGATAATTTTCATTTTCATAGAATTCACCAATGTATTTTTCTTTTTTAATATCATTAAGATATTGTTTTTTATTTTCTTTCTTTTTCATAAAGCAATCTTTTTTCTATATCGGTTAACCTTGTAGAAAAATCTTTTATATTTACTTTAATCTTGCCTTCCTTTATTGCATTAATAATTAAAATTCTTTCAATAGGTGAGAATTGATAAAATACATTAACTAAGTTAACTTTAATCTCTCCATCGATTATCTTATCTAGAATGTATTTTCTATTATGTCCTTTGAAGATATTTGTTTCATCAATATTAACTATTGACTCATCATTTAAACATAGTATTTCTTCTATTGATGTATTAAATCATTTTGATAATTCTATAATTAAATCAATACTAGGAAGGGAGTTCCCTAATTCCCATTTAGAAATAACTTGACGCGTCACCATTAGTTTATTAGCTAAATCTTCTTGAGTAAGAGAGTTTTCTTTTCTTAAAGTATATATTTTCTTTCCAACTTTAACTGAATCAATCATATTTACCTCCTTACAATTTTAGTTTAGCTCAATAGTTAGTAATAATCACGCAACTATATGTTGCACTTATTATAACCCTACTAAATCTAATAAGTTATAAATCTCCTTATAATATTCTTTAACATTAGACAAAGAAAAAAGGCTCACAACTAACATTTATTTTAGTGAGCCATAAGTCTTAGATTTATTTTCTTAATGTTTTTAATAATTTGACATCATCCATAGATAATACAGTTTTTGCATAGTTTATATGTTTTTTAATAAAAAAATGTAACATCGAACCTATATAAATTGTAACACGTGTTACAACCTATTTGATTAAAAGTATTTTTTTAGATAGTTGTAATCAACATTAATTGTTTATTGATAAATATAATCTTCAAGAATATGTATCATGTTTTCTCTACTTGGAGTTGATTTACTTTTATGTGATTCCACTACAATATAATCATATCTATCGTAATTAACTATTGATGCATCACCATAAATTAACGAGAAAAACCATAAGAAAAATCCACCTTTAGAATTTTCTTTTTCATATGATTCTGCTTTTTCTTCATCTTCAAAAAAATAAACAAATATATAATCATTTTCATTATCAAGATTATATACATTTAATTCTGATATATATATTTATATACATCTCTACCTTCTTCTTTTATATTATGTATCCAGCACTTATAAGAAGTATCTTTATATGCGTGCGAAAGACTATCCGCGGTAAGATTTTCTTTTATAGTTCTATTAGAACATAAATCACTATTATTCTATTAAATTAAACAAAGAAAAAGAGTTTCAATGTTTAATTGAAACCCTTATTACTCGATTATTATTTAATTTTTAGAATTTGTTTTATCTCATCAAGATTATTTGCAAAATAAATTCCTTCTTGTCGTTCTTTAGAAGATAATCCTTTCTCTATCATATGATTTAGTAAAGCTTTCATATCGTTATAATATCCATTAAGGTTATAGAAAATACAAGGTGCATTAAGTTGTTTTAAGGATACCTTGGACATTATTTCTGCAATTTCTTCTAATGTACCTGTTCCACCTGGAAAAGCAATAAAAGCTTCTCCTAATTCTATCATTTTATTTTTGCGTTCAGACATATCTTCTGTGACTATTAATGATGTTAATCCATCATATTGAAGTTCTTTTTCAATAAAGAATTTTGGTTCAACACCGATTACTTTTCCACCTGCAGATAAAACGCTACTAGCGAGAACACCCATTAATCCAGATTTAGATCCTCCGTATATTAATGTATTATCACATTTTCCTATCCACGAACCTAATTCTTCAACTGCTTTTCTTAAAGAAGGATCATTCCCTTCATTCGCTCCAAGATAAACTGTAATATTCATAAACTTCTCCTTTAAATTTCTATTATCTAGTATAACCTGTTTTATCCTTAGCAGTTATTTCTCGAATAACCTTACAAGGATTTCCCGCTGCGATAACATTTGATGGTATATCTTTTGTCACAATACTACCAGTTCCAATAATTGTGTTATCACCAATGCTTACTCCAGGTAGTATCTTTACATCTCCACCTAACCATACATTTTTTCCTATATGAATAGGTTTACCACAACATCCTCCATTAATACGTTCTAACGCATCTATTGAATGATCCACGGCATATAAACCTACATTAGGTCCAATTAATGTATGTGATCCAATAGTAACTTCTGCGCAGTCTAAAATTACGCAGCCAAAGTTGATGTAGACATCATCTTCAATCTTAATATTCTTACCAAATTCACATTTAAAATCAGGTTCAATCCAAACATTCTTGCCAACTTCTTTAAATAATTGTTGCATAAGGTTATATCGTAATTCAGTTTCATCATCTTCTGTTTTATTATAAGCTCTAAATAGTTTCTTCGCTTTAACCCTACGGTTAAAGAGATCTTTATCAAAGTCATTATATATAAGACCTTGTTGTAATCTTTCCCATTCTGTCATAGTATTTACCTCGTATTGCTTGATTAAATTATTATAGTTTCGATACAAACTACGTTTTCATTTTACTATAATATCAATTTATATTAGAAGTTCTAATCAAGTTCTTTTAAAATCTTAGGATACACCTTACCATCTGCTCCAGATGCTAATTCGCTTTTAGAACATATAAGTGATAAATATTTATCCTTTTTAATCATTCGCCATAATCTCTTTAACATTAAAATATATGATTCATAATCATCTTTTACAACAGATGTAGTATTTATCTTCCATTGTAATTTATATTCATATCCGTTATATAAATCATTTAATTCCTTACACATAAAATTAACTGCTCCACCAATTCCTGGCATTTCAAATTCATTTGCGTTTTTATTTTTAGGTTCTTCAGCAATTAGAATATGTAATAAAAAATGTTCTAATAAATTACAATAAACTAGTCTATCAGCTTTTTGATATTCAAATGGATTTTTCGCTGCATATTTATCATCACATAGCATAATAGCTTTGTCTTCATCAATATGATGACAATATAATCCTTCAGCAGTCCTTGTTACCTTTTTATTCTTAATCGTACAATATTCATTAGTATAATAATCATATTGAGCTGGTCCATACTTATTAATCAAATATTGAACCAGTTCATCATATGACATCTTCATTATTTTTTGATAATAAGCTTTACCTTTTTCACTCTCTACAATTGGATTATAATCATATTTTTTTAAATCTTCTGCTTTAGGTTTTTCTTTTTCTACCTTAATATCCTGGCTTGCTTCAGAAGGAGTACCACGTTTTTTATTAATACGATCAATTTCTTCCTTAATAATTTCACCAAATGTTTTATTATCAACTTCAATACTTTCTTGTCCTGACACAGATTTATCCGCGAACGCATCGAATATTTTTTGTTTTTCTTCTAATTTCTCTGTCAATTTTTCATCAACAGTTCCTTCACACAATAATCTATAAACTAAAACGTTTCTAGATTGCCCCATTCTATAAGCTCTTGATATAGCTTGATTTTCAATAGATGGCTTAAATTGAGGCTCACATATTATAACTACTGATGCAGATTGTATATTTAAGCCCGTTCCTCCGGAAGTAATTTGAGCAAGTAAAACTGTACCAGCTGGGGCTTTATCAAATTCATCAATAATTTCTTGTCTA
Source organism: Acutalibacteraceae bacterium (assembly GCA_963610315.1). GTDB lineage: Bacteria > Bacillota_I > Bacilli_A > RFN20 > CAG-449 > UBA3210. The sequence continues at coordinate 4,092 of CAVDMV010000002.1, read as the reverse complement.
CGGTTTACATTTATAGAACCGTTAATTGGATTTAAACATTTTCCTTTTAAGAACTCATGAATCTTTGTAATTGTTTCTAAGAAGAAAGAGAAAACTAAGACTTTTCTTCCTTCTTCTTCTGCTTCTTCAACAATTTCTTTTAGTCTTTGTGCCTTGCTTGATTTACTTAAGTCATCAACATTCCAAGATACACATCTTAATCTTGCGTAATTTTTATTTAAAACAGCAGTTTCATAAGCTTCTTCTTCCTCTCGATTAAGTGTGCACCATTCTTTTGTTTCGACTTTATCTGGTAATTCAGTTAATACATCCTCACGTTTTCTTCTATAATAAACAGGCGCAATTTTCGCTCTAAATTGAGGAGCAGACGCCATAAAAGCATAATGTTTTATAGATTCAGCTATTGATGGTCTTAACACATCAATTAAAGAAATCATCTCATCTACATTGTTTTCAAGAGCTGTACCAGTCATAAATAATAATCTGTTAGTATGTAAAGCTAAGTTTCTAGTATTAATACTTCTTCTAGCCCCTGGGTTTTTAATAAAATGTGCCTCATCAACAACTAATAAGTCAAATTTATAATCATTATCTAATTTTATATAAGAAGTTGATTCAAAATTAGTGACTGCAACTCCACCAGTTTTTAACCAAGACTTAAAGCTAGATGATTTACCATTTCCATATATTTTAGTTACTTTTAATTTGCTGTGCTTAGTAATCTCTCTACACCAGTTTGTAACTACAGAAGCAGGACAAACAACTAAAAAATGAGTTGCTTTTGTATTTTTTAACGATACCATTGTTGCAATAGCTTGGATTGTTTTACCAAGGCCCATTTCATCACCAAGTAATACTTTTTCTTGGTGAAGAATATATTTAACACCCCACTCTTGGTACTTTCTTAATGTGCAAAGTAATCCATCAGGAAAAAAGCATTCATCTTGAATTTGTCTTGCTAATTCTTCAGGTAACCCGTATATTGCATCATCTGTTCCTAATACACCAGGATATATTTCTTCAAGAGCATTATAGTATTTAATAGAATTCTCTGCGAAGTCATTCCAAGCATCATTTGAATTTATTCTTAATCTTCTAAATTCCTTACAGATGTTATCCGCGATTGGCTTATATTGATCTAATAAAGTATTCTTAACATATTCATAATCATTTCTAATCTGTTCAATTTCATAATTTGTTAAGAATAGCCATTTAACGCCGTTACCAACGTTCTCTAGTTCTTTAAATGCATCTTTTAAATCATTACCATAGTCTAAGTCAAGTTGATCAATCTTCTTAGAGTAATCCATTTTCTTTAAATAATTGTATAGTGATTGAACGACTTTAGTAGCTGTTTTAGTTTTATTGTCTATTGAAAGTTTAATTTTAAGTTCTCTATACAACATTTTTGCCTTGTTAGCGCAACTAGACTTAATTGTATATGCTTTATCTTGGCTAATTCCATACACAGAAGCTAATTGTGCAACAGATGCTCCATGAATATCCGCTAAAGTGTTATATCCAGCAGCTTTAAGATAACCCGCCTTAATTCCTGACTTATCTCTAGCAAGTTCATCGACAGGAATGCCTCTTAAGGCATTGACCAATTCTTCCGCTAATAATCTATCTACTGATTCTTTAATTACTTTAATATTTTCATCTATTGAGTTTTTAACTACAGATAAATTATTTAAAATGGAATCATACTCGTTTAAATGTTTCTTAAATATTGGAACAATGCCATTATCAATAAATACTGATTCATTAACGTCTAGAATCCATTTTTTATACATCTCTTTATTATTTAAATAGTCTTCTTTAATGATTTTAAAATCTGTATTTTTTAAATCATTTATTTTATTTAACATATCATTAGAAGTTAAAACAAACCGACTATTCTTTAAATTTAATAATTCCTCATACGCCTCTTCCGCATTTGATTTTTTCTTATTTGAAGAAAATAACCAGAAGATAGCGTTTCTTCCTGATGATAGGGATGATATATATCTTTCAACTAATGAACCATAAGAATCATATAAATCATCACAAACATCTTCACATTTAGAAATTTCTATAAAATAATATACATTAGATACAAATGAAATTAAATTAGCATCATCAAAATTTAAGTCGTTACCTTTTATTCCATTCTCTACTAAATTAGAAAAGAATCCATAATTATGTAATTTTCTAATTTGTTGATTTAAATTAGTTAAACTATTTTGTTTAACAACTGAGGTATTCTTTAAATCATTCAGAAGTTTTTTATAATAATCAATAAGTATTTTCGCTTCTTTATATTCAAATGTTTTTGGCATAAAAAATCACCACCATATAATAAAATTCTCTATTTATTTTATTTTATTATAACTACTAAGTAAATTAATATTGGCGGTCAATAAAATATTTTAAAGTTTACGTATGTATTAATATTAGTAAAAATAACTATCTATTAACGTTTTATATTCAATATCTTCTCTCTTAAAATGAAACAAACTTCAGAAACATTTTTAATATCTCTTATATATATTTTCTTATTATCAACCAAAGTAAATTCAATATAACCAGAAGATAAAATGCCAATTGATGCAGCAATTAAGCCTCCTCTAGCACCAATATAAGTACAATGTTTTCTTATATCTTTTATATCTTTCAATTCTAAAACTTGTTCTTTATATGTTTTAAGAATAACTTTATCATCTTGAAGAGTTATTGCATCTTTCTTTTGTAAATTATAAACAATAAATAAAATTAAAAACAAGATATCTAGACATAAGCATAGTACTACCATAATAACTAATAAAGTTTCAGGATTTCCTTTACTACTCATTAAGCTTATAAATAACCATATAACTAAAGGGATAAAAGTAATAAATAAAAACATAAACATCCATCCATAAGCTTTTGTTCGATTAAAGACCATAACTATACTCCTGTTTTCTTAAAACTATTATTAATATTATAAATCTTAATAGCCTTTATTACAAATTTTCATAATATTAATTTATTTAACGACCAACGCCAGGTAAATTTCCACTTTTAGCTTTTTGTTCTGTATCATCTGATTCATCATATGCATCATAAGGTGCATTAGGATCATGAACTTTCTTTTTATAGACAGAACATAACTTATCTTTATGAGCAAAGGCAAATTCAAAATTATCAGTCCAACCAGTATGACCTGTTAAAAATATAGGTTTAATTGAGCGTGATTTTAGTTTTTCTTCGAGTTTAGCGAGTGACTTAATAGAAAGTTTATTATCTTCCGCGAGCGAAGAAATAAAGCTATATCCACCATCTACGCCGAACCAAATTGTATCACCAGTAAAAAGATATTTATCATCAATTAGATAGACCATATGTCCCCATGTATGTCCTGGAACAAGGAAACATTCGATGCGAATACCATTAATATCGATAATTTCACCATCATGAAGTAATATCTTTTCATTTGGAATAGTAACTTTAGGAAGTTTATATAGTCCGTGCAGTACCTTACGCGAAGCTTCTCCTAATAAATAACGGTTCTCGATTTCACCAATATATAGCTTGGCATTTTTAAAAAGTCCTGGGCTATCTACTTCTACCGCGCCAACGTGATCTGTATCTTGATGAGTAATAAGAATATGTCGAATATCTTTTGGATTAAGTCCAAGCCATCCCATCTTTTCTTCAAGTCGCTCATAATTATAACCAGCATCTATCATAATGGTAGTATCACCTTTACGATAAAAGAATATATTTGCTCTTTTGTAATAGTCATTTCTTCTAACGCAGTTTTAGGATTACAGTTCACACCAGACACATAAAATTGTTTTTCTGTTTTATAATCTACTTCAACATAATCAATAACATTGTGTAAGTCATAATAACTGTCTTTACCATAATCACTATTGATAGTCTTTTCAATATTAGTAGTATAATCTATTACATTATCTAATCTCTTTTCTATTTTCCATATTCCTGTCGTTGCAATCTTTCCCACTCCTTGCATTTTCGGTATAAAAAAAGAGCAAACCATTTCTGATTTACTCAATAAATTGTAATTTGTTGAATGACTAAAATATTCATAATATAATACAATGTTCAACT
>CAVDMV010000001.1:0-150738 GCA_963610315.1 Acutalibacteraceae bacterium | reverse complement strand
TAATTCCAATTGTGCTATTTTCTCTTTTTGGATGTAATAACAAATATGATCATGAAAAAATGACTGATAGGCATATGAATGATATATATAAAAAATATGAGAATTTAAAAAAAGAATATAGTTATGTTGACTATGTTTTTGATTGTCACTTTAGTTCAGGTAATCAAACTAATGATGGCTCATTTAAAAAAGGTGAAAATTATGGTATTCGTTATTGTGTATTTGATGTGGATGAGGATTGCTTATTATATCATTATCAATACGATTTATTTTATTTTAGTGAATTAGACTATTTTTATAATTCATATTTAAATAAGACATACTTATTCGAATCTGGTTATGTTAGTATGGATTTTTACTTTTCATTAGACAGCTATCTTACCTTTGATATTACCTTTTCTTATGATAATGGATTTAAAGCTAATTATATAATTAATTATGATGAATCTTACATGCTTAATAGTGTTGAGAAAACAAATTTTTTAAATGATGAGTTTACTACCTCTTTTTCTTTAAAAATCTCATATAGATAATTGATTAAGTCTTCAATCTTTACGGTTGAAGACTTTTTTTGTGTGACGGGCATATCATATATCTAAAGGGTGAAAGTCACGATTAGGAATGTCGTTATAACTACATAGTGAAACTCAAGTCTAGTATCGTGAGGTATGGGATGAAAGAAGAGCGTAGCAAATAGACTGGATAACGAAAAGAAACTTGATATAAGACGATTAACTTGTGATGAGGTAACAATACATAAAAAATAGTAATTGAAAGATGAAGGAATAAATAAACCTTTGTAAAGTATAAATGGCAATGTCTATTTAATCCGTACGGATGAAAAGTAACAAATGGTATATTTTTAAAAAATATTCTTAAAACGATGAAGACAGATAAACCAAAAGGAAACACAAATTATGCGATTAATTGAGGAAATTGTATCTAAAGAAAATTTAAATCTGAGGTAAACCCATCTTCAAGTCTTTCCGATGCCTCAGTCCAACTATTGGGGTTCACTTCATTCTTTCTAAAAACCGAAGCTTATCTCAAGGAAATAAAAAAGGAGAAGACCAAGACTAGTCGACTCCTTAGATTACTATATATTAGTAGATTGTAAATTTAGCGCCGCGTACAAAAACCGTACTTACGGTACAATGATAGGGATGAAAATATTTATTTTATTTTCTCTCTACCTTATTAAAGACTATTTACTTTTGCTTGTAAATTTGATTTTTGTCTAGCTGCAGTATTCTTGTGTTGGATACCTTTTGAGACTGAACCATCAATTTTGCTGAAAGCAACTGGTAATAACTTTAAAGCTTCTTCTTTATTTCCTGCTTCACATGCTTTTACAACTTTTTTAATTGCTGTTCTCATTGAAGCCTTATATTGTGAATTTCTTTCGTTAGCTTTAGAGTTTGTTTTTACTCTTTTAACTTGTGATTTAATGTTTGCCATAGATTTCTCCTTCCTTCAACGCTAAAAAATAATACCATAAATAAAATATTCTTTCAATAATTTTTATTATTAAAATATTGAAAAATGAGCTTGAAACGTATAGAGTTTATAAATATATTTGGAGTAAGTAATATTATGAAAGAAAATAAATTATCAAAATCAAAAATTATTAATATCATCTTAACAAGCCTTCTTTTAATTAATGTAGTTATAACAGGCTATTTACTTAGTAGTAATATAAAAAGTAAAATCGAGAATTCTAAATTAGAATCTAAATATACTTTATATATTGGAACTAATGATAAAGATACATATAAACCAGTTTATGAATATGAAAAATGTATCATTAAAGTTAATGAAATTGTTACTAAATATACCTTCGGAAGTACGCTTTTTGAAGCGACAGGTTATTGGACTGATGATAATAACAATATTACGGAGGAAAGAACGATTGGTTGTATTTTAGAAAGCATTTCTTTAGAAGATGTTTATAAAATCTGTGATGAAGTTATTGTTACATTAAATCAAAATTCAATTCTTATTGAAACTAGTAATGTGTTTACAACATTTTATTACGGAACAAAATAATTATTTAAGAATTAAAATAGAATTTAAAGTATTAAAAACTAGTTTTTAAGTACTAGTTTATATAAAATATAAAAGGTGATGAAAAAATGAAAGAATATCCACGTATCTTATTTATGGGTACACCAGAAATAGCTAAAGAAATTTTATTATCTTTAATTGAAAATGAATATAATGTTATCGGCGTTTTAACTCAATGCGATAAAGAAGTAGGTAGAAAGAGAATCTTAACTCCTCCACCAGCGAAGGTAGTCGCTTTAGAACATAATATTCCAGTTTATCAAGTAGAAAAATTACGCCTAGAAGCAGATGTTATTTTAAATTTAGATTTTGATTTAATTGTTACATGTGCTTATGGTCAAATTGTTCCTACTTCCATTTTAAATAAGCCAAAATTAGGTTCTATTAATGTCCATGGATCTTTACTTCCTAAATATCGCGGTGCTTCACCAATTCAAACTTCTTTAATTAATGGTGATAAAGTTACTGGTGTGACGATTATGGAAATGATCGATAAGATGGACGCGGGTAAAATGTTCGCTAAAGAAGAAGTAATTATTTCTAGTGACGATAATTATACTTCTTTAACAAAGAAAATTACTTCTGCCGGTAAATCTTGCTTAATTAAAATGCTTCCTTCTTATATTGAAGGGAAAATTAAAGGCGAAGAACAAAATGAAGAAGAAGTTTCTTTCTGCCATAAAATAAAAAAAGAAGATGAAAAATTATCTTTAGATTATACTTGTGATGAATTTGTTAATTATGTAAGAGGATTATCTGAAACGCCAGGAGGATATTTACTTTATAATGAACAAATTCTAAAAATCTTTAAAGCAAAGAAAGTTAGTTCTAAAGCTAGTGAAGAAATTGGTAAAATTGTTCAAGCAGATAAACAAGGATTAATTTTACAACTTAAAGATGGACAAGTAAGTTTAATTGAACTACAAAAACAAGGTAAATCAAAAATGGATTATAAATCATTCATTAATGGTGATAAGAATATCTTAAATTCTTATCTAAAATAGGAGGGCTTATGAAACAAAATAAAGCATTAAAAAGATGCTATATCTTTACTTATATCATGTGGTTATTCGGTAATTTAACAACTGCATTATTATTCTATCGCTTTAATCTAGCATTATTTATTGTACTTTTAACAATAGTGGTAGCAACTCTTGTTCTATTAATTGTTGGACATACATTTTACGAAAAAGATTATAAGAAATTCTTCTTTATTGGAGGAACTGGTATTATCTTATTTAACGTATTAAATATTGTTGGATTTATTGTTGAACTAATCTTTACGTGTTCAGGTAAAGGTGCAACATATCCTTGGGTAGTATTTTCTATTACCTTAATTGCACAAGTATTAGTTGATATTTTCTTCTATTTAGATGTTAAGAAATTCGTAGAGAAAAATAATGTTCCTGAATTAATTTAAATAATAGTCTCACTTCAAAATGGTGAGATTTTTTATTTATTTTATATAAATAAAATTCGTTTTATTATAAAATAGTTAGCAGGTGATTATATGAAAGTTAATTCTTTAGGTGAAGCAATTAAAAGAATGCCTCAATATTTATATGATTTATTATTGGAACAATATGATCATAATGTTGTTGATACGATTATTAAAGGCTATATGGCATCTAGAAGTACTACTTTAAGAGTTAATACTTTAGTTAGTGATAGCTTAGAAATTCGTAACGTTCTTTGGGATAATAACATTAAACTTGATAAAGCAAGTTTTTTTGATAATGCTTTTATTATTAAGAATGCAGATGAAAAAGATTTACAAGAATTAAAGGTGTATTCAGAAGGAAAGATATATTTACAAAGTTTATCAAGCATGATTCCTCCATTAATTTTAAATCCTAAAGAAGGAATGAAAGTTCTTGATATGTCTAGCGCACCAGGTGGTAAAACTAGTGAACTTGTTGCTTTAACTAACAATAATATCGATTTAACCGCGGTAGAAATAGATGAAATTAGATATCAAAAGTTATTATATAATTTAGAAAAACAACATTGTAATAACGTTAAAACACTTAATATGGATGCACGTAAATTAAATGAAGAAGAAACTTTTGATGCAATATTATTAGATGCACCTTGTTCTGGAAGTGGAACAATTGATTTAAATGATAAAAAGACATATATTGCTTTTTCGGAAAGACTTGTTAATAAAGTTAGTTCTACTCAATATGCTTTATTAACTAAGGCAATTAAATTAGCCCGCCCTGGCGCGAATATTTTATATTCAACTTGTTCAATTTTACGTCAAGAGAATGAAGATATTATTTCTCGTGTATTAGAAGAAAATAAAAACGTTGAAGTAGTTCCATTAGACTACGCGAAAAGATATAATATTCCTACCTTACCTTGTAATATTAAAGGCGCAATAGTGATCTGTCCTTCTTCACTTTATGAAGGATTCTTCGTTTGCAAATTAAGAAAGAAGAGATGATCATATGAAATCCAAAACAACAAAATTAATAAGTAAGAACAAATTAATTTTAAATATTATTATAATCGCAGTTGTTACAGCTTTAATGCTTTATTTTTTAATTAAAAATAATGTTTTTGCTGATTTAAGTGCATTAAGGAATTTACCTTTTTATTCTTATTTAATCATTATGGGATTATTACTTTTAACGGTGGCTTTAGAATCATTTGTTATCTATTCTTCCTTAAAAAGAATTAATAAAAAGAAACCATTTTATGATGCAGTAGGTATTTATTTACATGGTTCACTCGGAGGAACTATTACTCCTTCGAGAACTGGTCATTTCCCTTTTATGCTTTATTATATGGAAAAAAGAGGAATTACAATCGATGAATCATTAAATTGCTTAACACAAAATCAAATCATCTTTTCCTTAGTTCAAGGTGTAATGTATTTTATTATGTTTATTTCATGCCAAGTTCATGATTGCACATTGTATTTATCTAATGGCACAGAAATTAAACTTATTTGGGTAGCTTTATATGGTTTTGCTTTTGCGATAATTTCGGTATTATTCTTCATCCTTATGGCATATTGCCCTCCAATAAATAAATTATTAGTAAACATCAGCGCTTTCTTCGCGGTTAAATTTAAAAAATCTCCTTCAAAAGAAGCTTATGTACGTGAATCAAATGAAAGAATGGAAAGAGTTAGAAAACAAGTTTCTTATTTAATGAAACATTTCTATCTAGCAATACCTTCAATCATTATGTATTCTTTATTCCAAATCATTAGTAATTCAATTCCTTATTTTATGTATCTATTATTAGGACAAGGACAAATTTCTTTTGATTTCTCGACGATGTTCTTTTTCTTAGCTTGTTACCAAGCAATCGGTTTTATTGGTACGTTAAGTCCAATCCCATCTAATGCTGGAGTAGCTGAATCAACATTTACAATTGTATTTTCCGCGATAATGGGTAATTATACCGGTTCATGCTTATTATTGTGGCGTGTCTTCTGCGGATATTTCATTCCAGTGATTGGTTTTATTTATTTTGTAAGTTCAACCTTTATCATTCAAAAGATTGAAGATCGTAAGATGGAAAAATCATTTGATATTACTTATCAAAGCATGAAGAAAAATGGTAATTATCTCAACACTAGAGAAACTGCCTTATTATGTTTAAAATTAAAACAGACACAATGTATGAACTGTAAATATTTACAAAATAATATGTTCATCTGTGATAAATATAAAATAAAGCCATTAGAGATAATTGATAATTCAGTGAAGTGTGAATACAAAGAAGAACATACTTCGAACGAAGATGATTTATAAGAAGAAAAATTAAAAAAAGTATTTATTAATTACAAATTGTGATATTATTAAAGATAAATAAGGAGATGTGAAGATGATTGCACCAGAAGTAATTGACTATATTAAAGGTCAAGTTAACATTGTTGATATTGCTAGTAAATATGTAACAATTAAAAAAGAAGGATTCCGTAATATTGCTACTTGCCCATTCTGTAAAGCGGAAGACAAAGTTGATTTTTCACAAGAAAAACAATATTTCCGTTGCTCAAGTTGTAATGTCGGAGGTAATGTATTTACTTTTGTTCAAAAAATTGAAGGCTTATCTTTCCCTAACGCAGTAAAGAAAGTTAGTGAACTTGCAGGATTAGAATTTAGCCAAATCGTTAAAGAACAAGATAATTCATTACATTTAGTTGTAACTGGATCTGATGAAGAAAAAGAAAAAGTAATTAAATTCTTAGACGAAAACAATATTAAGTACATTAAAAATAGTAAATAATATAATTTTAGCCGTCATTAGTAGTGACGGTTTTTTTATACCTAAAATAAGCATAAAAAAACCTATGCAATCTGCATAGGTCATAAATAACTTTAGTTATTAAATTAAAGCATTTTGTTGTAGTATTCAATGATTAATGAATCGTCAATTAAGCTTGTCATTTCATTACGTTCTGGAAGTCTTAAGTATTTTGCAACTTTTGTTTCTTTATTGACTTCAACATAAGGAACAACGATAGTTAATGATTCGAGTGATTCGTTGACTACTTTTAAGTTCTTTGATGTTTCTTTTAATGTGATAACATCGTTTGCTTTACAAATATATGATGGGATATCAACTTTCTTACCATTTACTAAGATATGGCCGTGGTTGACTAATTGTCTAGCAGCTCTTCTAGTTCTAGCGAAACCAACTCTATATACTAAGTTGTCTAATCTAGATTCTAATAATTGCATGAAAGCTGTACCTGTGACAACACCTTTCTTTGCTTTTGCTTTTTTGAATAAGTTTGCGAATTGTTTTTCAGAAACGCCATAAGTAAATCTTAATTTTTGCTTTTCTGTTAATTGTTTACCATATTCTGATAATTTTTTAGGTCTTGCATCTTTTGCTTTGCCTGGTCCATAAGGACGTTTTGCTAAATCTTTTCCAGTTTCAATTGTTGAGTAGTTTAATCTTCTACCTAATTTCCAAGCTGGTCCTGTGTATCTTGACATCTTGTCAAATCTCCTTTCAAATACATCGCTGTACAAAGTGAGGCTAGATCCCATGTCCTCTGGGTGAAACTTCTTCGCTAATATTTAGCTTAGCTACTTCTTTGAAGAATCATCAGCAGGGTGTATCTAACTGCTAATTGCACATGCTTTATTATTCTATTATAAACAAATCTAATATGTCAATGATTATTTTAAATATTTTAGTTAAGTTAGATTATTTACTATTTAATTTTTTATAAAAATTATGTATACTTGTATTGATAATTTTTTTTATGCAGGAGGTAAATATGAAACTAATCAATTTCCTTGAAGAAAACGTAGATAGTTCTACGTCAATTGTAAAAAATCCTATCTTTTGGGTTATTATCGCTATTGTAGTCGTTGTTATTATTGCGATTATATTTATTTATATTTTCATTATTAAAGCAAGAAATGAAACTAGAACGATAAGAGAACTAGAAAAGAAATATAATAATGTACATCAAATTTTAATTGATGACATTGATACTTATCTTAACAGACTAAGAGATATCGCAAATAAAAATGTTGATTATGTAGATGTTAGCGATGAATACGATAATCGTTTCCAAGAAATCTTACAAAATAATGATCGTAATTCTTATGTCGCCCTCGATGGTTTAAAGAAAAAATTAAATGATAAATCTAATCATTCAAAAAATAAAAATTTAATTGATTCAACTAAAAAAGTCATTTATGAATTTGAAAGAAAAACTACTGAACTTTATAACGATTTAAACAAGTTATTACAAAAAGATGAAGAATTCCGTCAAGATAATATCGAACTATCAAGAAAGTTTAGAGCTTTAAAAGAAAAATATGAAACTCATAAGACTGAACTTAGTTTAATGGAAGATTCATTTACTAAAGTTTTTGATAAAATTCAAAAGATTTTTGATGAATGTGAAACTCTTTGTAAAAGTGCGCGTTATGACGAAGCGAGTGAAAAACTTCCTGTTGTTAGACAAGTTGTTGATGCTTTAGAAGAATCTTTTGATGATTTACCTTCATATTGCGTTAAAGTAACGAAAATCATTCCTAGTAGAATTGAAGAAATTAAAACTCGTTATGAAGAACTTCAAAACCAAGATTATCCTTTGCATCATCTAAAAATTATTGCAAAAATTGATTCTTATAATGCAAAGTTAGAAGAGATAACACATAATTTATGTTCATTTAAATTTTCTAATGTCGGTTCTTCTTTAGATAAAATTGATGAAGACATTATGAATGTCTTTAAAGCATTTGATGAGGAAGAAGAAGCAAAGAAATATTTTGATCAAAACTGTGATAATATTTATAATCAAACTTATGAACTTGAAAAACAATTTAAGAAAATTAAAAGAGCTTTACCAAATTATGAAGAAGTCTATTTAATTCAAGATAAGTATCTAGAAAAGATTACTGAACTTGAAGAAGATGTTAATAATGTTCAAACTATTAAGAGAGATTTAGATAATTATATTCATTCAGCAGCTCGTCAACCATATTCTTTAATCGTTAGAAAAATTTATGATATGTCTAATGAAATGACTAGAATTAATCAAATTATTAACGATTTTAATTCTTATTTATTATCATTAAAGAATGATGCAGAAAATGATTATAAGATGATATGTGAATATTATTTAAAATTAAAAGATAATCAAGCTTTACTTAGAGATATGTCAGTACCAGATTATACCGTTCGACTAAAAGTTCAATTTGATAAATCTTTTAAATATTTAGAACAAATTGGTGATATCTTTAAAAGAAAGCCAATTGATGTAACAAAAGCAAATGAAATATTAGTAAGTGCACAAGAAACTATTGAAATATTAATTAAAGATATTACTGAACAATACAATCAATGTAAATATGCAGAAAATTCTATTGTTTACGCGAACCAATATCGTCAAGGATTTATGGAATGTAAATTCTCCCTTGATAGCGCAGGACAATCATTCTTTGAAGGTGACTTTACAAGAACTATTGATGAAACAGTTTCGATCATTAAAAGAATGCGTCCTGATCAAGTTAAGTAGGTGACAAAATGATTTATTTTGATAATGCTGCCACAACTAAATTAAATAAAGAGGTGTTAGCCTCTTTTAATAAGGTCAATGAAAGATATTTCGCAAATCCTGCTTCAAATCATAAACTAGGATTAGAAGTTCTAGCTTTAGAAGATCAAGCACGAAATCAAATCGCAAAAATATTTTCTCGCACTGAAGGAGAAGTTATTTTTACTTCAGGAGCTTCAGAAGCAAATAATCTAGCCATTAAAGGAACATGCTTAAAATATAAAAATAGAGGTAATCACATTATTACAACTAAAGTTGAACATCCTTCTGTTTTAAATGTTTATAAACAAATGCATGATTTATATGGATTTGATGTTACTTATTTGGACGTAAATAAAGATGGTGTAGTTGAACTAGATACATTAAAAAAAGCCTTAAGAGACGATACAATTCTTGTTTCTATTATGGCGATTAATAATGAAGTAGGATCAATTAATGATATTAGTAATATCGCAAAAATATTAAAAGATTATCCTAAAGTTATCTTCCATTCTGATGCAACCCAAGCAATTGGAAAAGTAAATGTTTCATTTAAAGACGTTGATTTAGTTTCGATGTCAGCCCATAAAATTAATGGTTTTAAAGGAAGTGGACTCCTTTTAAAAAAGAAAAATATTGATCTAGTTCCTTTAATTGATGGAGGAGGACAAGAATTTTCTTTCCGTTCAGGAACGAATAATTTTCCTTATGAAGTTAGTCTAGCGAAAACATTACGTATCGCATATGAAAATATGTTCGAAAGATATAACAAAGTTAAAGAAATTCATGATTATATGTTTGAAAAATTATCTCATCTAGATAATGTAAATATCAATTCACCAAAGAATGGTTCACCATTTATCATTAATTTCAGCGTCAATAAAAAAGCGAGTGTAGTTCAAGAAGGTTTATCTTTAAAAGAAATCTATGTTTCTACTAAATCTGCTTGTTCAAGTAAAAAGAAACCATATAGTTACGTCATTGAAGCAATGGGGTATCCTCTCGAAAGAGCGACTAATGCAATAAGAGTTTCTTTCTCATATGAAAATTCCTTAGATGAAGTCAATATCTTCATTGAAGAATTAGAAAAAGTATTAAAAAGTATAAAATAAAGGAGAATTATGTACTACGATAAAATATATAAAAAAGAATTCAAATTAGCCCTAAAAAAGATTAAAGAATTTGATCGAATTTGTATTTTCCGTCATCAAAGACCTGATGGAGATGCTTTTGGAACTCAAATGGGTTTAGTTACTTGGTTACGAGATAATTTTGTAACAAAAGAAGTTCATTATGTTGGTGAAGATTCTTCATCTTATTCTGGTAAACTCTTCCCATTTATGGAAAAAGTTGATGATTCTTGGTTTGAAAAACCATTTCTAGCGATTATTGTTGATACTGGAGATACAAAAAGAATTTCTGATGATCGATATAAAAAAGCAACATATAAAATTAAATTTGATCACCATCCAAACATTGAACCTTATGGAGATTTAAATATTGTCGCGAATGAAATTGCTGCTTGCGCAGAACTTGTCGCCGATTTCTGCTATTCTAATTCGAAGAAATATCCATTAAGTAAGAATGCTAGTAAATATTTCTTTACTGGGATTGTAACTGATTCAGGTCGATTCATGTTCCCTTCAACATCTAAAGAAACATTTGATATTGCAGGTATGTTATTAAGCAGTAATTTAAAACCAAATAAAGAAGTATATTTACCACTTTATGAAAAAGATGTTGAATCATTAAAATTCCAAAAATATGTTTTAAATAATATGACATTTACTCCTAAAGGGGTGGCTTATTATACCTTAATGCAAGAAGATTTAGATGCTTTAGGAATTGATAATGAAAGAGGTAAAGAACATCTTTCTTTAATGTCTAATATCCGTAATGTACCTATTTGGTTCTGTGTTACTGAAATAAGTGAAAAACAAGAATTTAGAGTATCAGTTAGATCTAAAGAAATTGATATTTCTGGAGTTTGTTCTTCTTATCGCGGAGGTGGACATAAAAACGCATCAGGTGCGACACTTAAATCAATGGATGAATTACCTTCTTTAATTAAAGATTTAGAAGATTTAATTTAATGAATATTGATGCTTATTTAGATAAATATCCTTCGTTAGTTGGTAAATTTATCGTTATTACAGGAGCTAGTTCTGGACTAGGACTAGCCTTTTGTAAGTTAGTTTTAAAAAAAGGCGCGAACGTCATTTTAGGAATAAGAAATCTAGATAAAGGAAAAATGATTTTAAAAGAACTTCAAGATGAATTTCCTTATTCGAAAATAACGATTTTAAAATTAGACCAAGCAAGTTTTCGTTCTATCGATGAATTTAGTTTATCTTTAAAAGAAAAATTTGTTCATATTGATTATTTTGTTTTTAACGCGGGAGTATATTCTTCTAAAGAAGATTATAAAACTGACAATAATTTTGAATTAACTTTAGGCACTAATTATCTAGGAGTGTATAAATTATATTATTCTTTAGAAGATTATTTTGTCTCGAACAAGACTAGATTATTATTTGTCACGTCTTTAACCGCGAAGAATGCAAAAAAGGTGAGTTTAAAAGAAAGTGATACATTAAAAAGAAATAAGATGTATGCTTATTCAAAATATTGTTTAAGTAGATTTGTTTATGAACTTAGTTTAAAAAATAATGGTATTAGTTATATTTTACTTCATCCAGGCGTAACTAAAACTAATATTATAACTGCAAATAAAACTGGTTTAAAAAATAAATTTAGTATTCTTAAACATCATTTATTTACCTTATTTACTTTTAATGTAGATAAAGCGAGTTTAATTTATTTAGAAGGTTTATTTGCTTCAGTTAATAAACCTTATATTACACCTCGTGGGATATTTCATGTTTCTTCATATCCTAAGACACATAAATTTCCTTCTTATATAAAAAAGGAAGGTATTAACGAAGAAACAAAACGATATATAAAGGAGAAATTAGATGCTAGAAGTAAGTAACGTATCAATGCAGTTCGGCGGAAGAGTATTATTTAAAGATGTTAATATCAATTTCCAAAAAGATAATTGTTATGGAATTATCGGGGCTAACGGAGCTGGAAAATCCACATTTTTAAAAATCATCTCTGGTGAACTTGAACCTACCTCAGGATCAGTAACTTTAACGGAACACGAAAGAATGTCCATTTTAAAACAAAATCAAAATGCTTATGATGAATTCACTTTAGTTGACGCGGTCATTCAAGGTCATCCTCGTTTAATTGAAATCATGAAGCAAAAAGATGAATTATATGCCAAAACTGATTTTAGTGAAGAAGATGGTATTCGCGCGGCAGAACTAGAAAATGAGTTTATGGAATTAGATGGTTGGGAAGCTGATTCAAATGCAAGAACAATGCTTTCTAACTTAGGTATAAGTGAAGATAAGCATGATTTATTAATGAAAGATATTGATGCAAAAGAGAAAGTTAAAGTTCTTCTTGCTCAAGCTTTATTTGGTAATCCTGATATTTTACTTCTCGATGAACCTACTAATAACTTAGATGCAATCGCGACTTCTTGGTTAGAATCTTTCTTATATTCATTCACTAACACGGTTATTATTGTTTCTCACGATCGTCACTTCTTAAACAAAGTATGTACAAGAATTTGTGATGTTGATTATGGTAAAATCAATATGTTTGTTGGTAACTATGAATTCTGGTATGAATCAAGCCAATTAATTCAAAGACAATTAAAAGATCAAAATTCTAAAAAAGAACAAAGAATTAAAGAATTACAAGAATTCATCGCTCGTTTCAGTGCGAATGCTTCTAAATCTAAACAAGCAACTTCTAGAAAGAAAGAACTTGAAAAAATTAATGTTGAAGAAATGGTTCCTTCTAGTCGAGTATATCCATTCATCGATTTTAAAATTGAAAGAGAAATCGGTAACGATGTCTTAGAAGTTAATAATTTAAGTAAGGAAGGATTATTTAAGAATTTATCTTTTAGCCTTAAAAAAGGTGAAAAAGTCGCATTTATTAGTAAAAATTCTCTTGCATTAACGACTTTATTTAATATTCTTAATGGTGAAGAAGAACCTACTTCAGGCGATTTTAAATTTGGTATTACTATTACTAAATCTTATTTACCAAGTGATAATTCTGCTTATTTTAAAGATGGTTCATTAACTTTAGTTGATTGGCTTAGACCTTATTCAAAAGATCAAAATGAGTCTTATATCCGTGGTTGGCTAGGTCGAATGCTTTTCTCTAATGAAGAAGCCTTAAAATCTTGCGCGGTTCTTTCTGGAGGAGAAAAAGTTAGATGTATGATGGCGAAGATGATGTTAACTAGCGGTAATCTTCTCATTATGGATGATCCTACTAACCATTTAGATCTAGAATCGATCACTGCATTAAACAAAGGTTTAATTAATTATAAAGGTGTATTATTATTTACTTCTCACGACCATGAATTAATTAATACAGTCGCGAATAGAATAATATATATATCGGAAAATAAAATTATTGATCGAAATTGTACTTATGATGAATTCTTAGAAAAATTTTCTAAAGAATTATAATTTTTGAAAGGAGAATTATGGAAAAGTGTGTAGTTATTGATCCTTCTATATATAAAGTAGATAATTCTCCGATAGGAGAACTTACTAATTTATTATCTTCTTTAGATATTGAAATTGATTATGTCTTTAGTCAACAACTTGATAAACCTCATTCTTCTAGTTATGTAGGAAGAGGTTTTCTATATGAAATAAAAACTTATATTGATAACGCAGGTATTAAATTAGTTTGTTTTAATAATGATTTAAGTCCTTTACAAATATCTACTATTTCAAAAATCTTAGATTGTGAAGTCTATGATCGAAGTATGGTCATTTTAAAAATATTTGCTTTACGTGCTTCTTCAAAAGAAGCTAAATTACAAGTAGAAGTAGCTTATTTAAAATATATGGCTAATCGCTTAATCGATGTGAATAAAAATTATTCACAAGTTACTTCAGGTGGCGCCGGGGGTCTAACAAACCGTGGATCTGGTGAAAAAGAAATTAATATAAAACGATATTTAATTAAGAAACAAATTAAAGAAAAAGAAGAAGAACTTAAAAAGATGGTCTCTTTAAGAAAGAACCAACGTAAAGAAAGAAAATCTTCTTTACCAGTAGTCGCGATTGTAGGTTATACTAACGCTGGCAAATCCACTTTAATGAACAATTTTATCCGTTTAGGTGAAAACGAAAAAAAACAAGCAATTTTAGAAGAAAATCGCTTGTTTGCTACCCTTAATACGACGACTAGATATATCAAAATGAAGAATCATTATCCTTTTTTATTAACTGATACTGTTGGATTTATTTCTTCTTTACCTACTCCATTAATTAAGGCTTTTAGATCGACTTTAGAAGAGATTAAAGAAGCTGATTTATTAATCCATGTTGTCGATTGTTCCTCTAACCATGTTTATGAAGACTGCAAAGTTACTTTAGATACATTAGAAAGTATTGGAGTAAAAGATAAAAAGATGATTTATCTTTATAATAAAGTCGATTTAAGATCTTCTCCTTATTTACCTTTTGTTGATGAAGATGAACTTATCGTCTCTTTAAAAGATGATTCATATATGGAAGATATTGCTTCTTTAATTGATAATTATCTTACTGATTTTTATTATGAAGTAAATTTATTAATTCCATTTGAGAATTCTTCTGATTTTTATAAAATACAAAATGAAGAAGCACTCGTGGAACTTAAAGAGAGTGATTTAGGTTATGATTGCATCGCGAAAATTTCTAAATCACATTATAAATATTACGCGAAATACTTAACTTTAAAACAAGAATTACTTTAATGATTCATAATTTTTAAAGTTCTTCTTACAAACTTTATTTAATTCATCTATACCATATGTTTCCTTGAACTTTTTAGCGAATTCATCTACGAGAGAAGAAGCTCCTTTAGGAAATTCCATATGGTATTTTTTATTTAATTCTTCGATATATAATAAGAAAGAGTATCGTGCGATTAAGGAACTAACCGCGACTGAAGGATAGAAGGATTCTCCTTTAGTATGAAAATTAACGTGATCGATTAAAGGTTCGTATTTACCTTCTAAATAACGATAATATAAGCTTTTATCACAAAATTGGTCGATGTAAATTTGACAATTATAATCGTGAGATTTACTTAAAACATTCTTTAAAGCTTCATTGTGAAGAACTGCTTTAATCGAATTCATATTATATCCTTTAGATATCATTTCATTATATTTATTATTATCGCATGTTAATTTAGAAAAGATTACTTTATCGATGAATTTAGGTACTATTTCAAGAATCTTTTTATCAGTTAGTTTCTTTGAATCGTTAACACCTAATTCTTTTAAATAAGGGATTATATCTTTCTTAATATAAGAAGCAACAACGATCACTGGACCAAAAAAATCTCCAGTTCCTACTTCGTCTGATCCTATTTGACTAGAAGTATCTAACCATGAGTAAGATACTTTTTCTTTTTTTTCATTGATGAAAGCTTCTTTATCCCATAATGAAGCTTCACTTATCACATCTTCTCCCATAAAAACGGCTTTGATGCCTTTTTTAGACTCATAGATTGTTAAAGTGATATTTGTTCTTATTTTAGCAAGAAAAACTACATATGGAGCAGAAGTTTTTTCTTCGCAATATGAATACAATTCTTTCATTTTATTTAGTTTATTTTCATCTATTTTTAAAGTAACGCTTTCCATAATTTCACCTAGAACAATATAACATTTTTTTGTTTACATTAAAAGTAAAAATAAAAGGCCTTATATAAAGACCTAATATTAAATTTAGCGTTTTCCTTCACGATATTTTAAACTCGCTTTAATAAAACCTAAGAATAATGGATGAGCTTTAGTTGGTCGAGAGAGGAATTCAGGATGGAATTGACAAGCGACAAAATAAGGATGACTTGGTAATTCAATAATTTCAACTAATCCTTTTTGAGGATTAATGCCTGAAATGACTAAACCATTCTTTTTAACAATATCGAGATATTCATTATTAAATTCATATCTATGACGATGTCTTTCTTGAATAAAGTCAGTATTGTATAATTCATGAGCCTTAGTTCCTGGTACTAAAGAACAATCATATAAACCAATTCTTAATGTTCCCCCAATATCAATACCGACATATTGATTATCTAATAAGTGAATGATAGGATTTCTAGTTTCTGGAGTAATTTCACTTGAATCAGCATCAGGAATATTACATACGTTACGCGCGAATTCAATGCAAGCGAGTTGCATGCCGTAACAAATACCAAAGAAAGGAATATTATGTTCACGAGCGTACTTAATCGCTTTTAATTTACCTTCAGTCGCTCTTTTACCAAATCCACCTGGAACTAAAATTCCATCGAGAGTGGATAATTCTTTTTCAAATTCGTCTGAATCATAATTTTCTGATAAGATCCAGTGAATATTAATATTCTTATTAACGGCATAACCTGCGGCTTTTAAAGCTTCAACAACACTTAAATAAGCATCGTGTAATTGAATGTATTTACCGACAATACCAATATCAATTGTGCCATTTAATGAAGAAATATTCTTAATTAAAGCATTCCATTCAGTCATATCGATAGGTTTAGCATCTAATTTAAAGTGCTTTAAGATAATTTCATCTGCTCCTTGAGCAAGTAAATTATTCGCGACTTCGTAGATAATTTTTTCATCTTTACAATCTAGAACTTCTTTAACGTCAGTTAACATTTTTACTTTTGCTTTAGTATCTTCGTCGATTGCTTTTTCACAACGTAAGACTAACATATCAGGAGTAATACCATAACTTCTTAATTCACGAACAGAATGTTGAGTAGGCTTTGTTTTAATTTCTTCAGTTGTACCTAAAATTGGGACGAGTGTATTATGGACATAGAATGTATTTTCAAAACCGACATCTTGTCTCCATTGTCTAATCGCTTCAATAAATGGAAGAGATTCATAATCACCGACGGTTCCTCCGAGTTCAGTGATGATAACATCCGCGCCAGATTCTTCTGCCGCTTTTTTAATGTAATGTTTAATTTGGTTAGTAATATGAGGAATGACTTGAACAGTCTTACCTTCATAATCGCCACGTCTTTCTTTTTGAATGACTTGTTGATAGACTTTTCCAGCTGTGACATTACTTCTTTTAGACAATCTTTCATCAATAAATCTTTCGTAGTGACCTAAATCTAGATCAGTTTCTGCTCCGTCATCAGTGACGAAAACTTCACCGTGTTGATAAGGTGACATCGTACCTGGATCAACATTGATGTATGGATCAAATTTTTGCATAAAAATCTTTAATCCACGATTTTTTAATAATCTTCCTAAACAAGAAGCGACGATTCCTTTACCTAAAGAAGAAACAACTCCTCCAGTAACAAATATAAACTTAGTTTCTTTTCCCATAATACCTCCAAAAAATAAAAAAGGCTCCCTTTTTATTAGGAGCCTTGAATTACCATAATTAAATTTGTGGTGCCCTTATAATTGTCATACATTTAAAAATTTAATACAAGTAAAAAAGAAATCTTTTTTTAAATTTGTTAACTAGAGGTAGAAATACTACAAATACGTTAAAATGTTTAAAAAGGAAGTCTTGCAATTATTGGAGCGAAAAATAAACCATAAAATATTAATTCAAGTAAAACAAATATGATCGTGATAATGACATTTCTTCTCCAAAGTGTTACTTCTAATATTTTTAAAATAGTGAATAATAATCCTGTAAATAAAAATATTAATCTAAATTTTAATTAAACCAATGTATTTTGTTATCCTAAATTTTATCTTTAATCTTCATATAATTTTTCTTATATCCTTATTATATAAATATGATATTCCTTTTCTTTAACTGAATATAATATAAATTTTTTTTCTAGTTTGAGAAAAGCATTTTTAACAAAAAATAAAAAAATAAAAAAATTAGCACTCTTTTATTGACAATGCTAAATTTATGACTATACTATAATTAGCACTACGAAAAAAAGAGTGCTAAAAAGGAGGTAAAAGATATGGAAAGAAAAGATTACATCCTTAAATGTATCGTCGAATACTTCATTAAAAAAGCTGAACCTGTTGGTTCATCAACTTTAATTAATGAATTTGACCTCGATTGTTCTTCTGCGACAGTTCGTAATGTCATGGCAGAACTTGAAAGAGATGGTCTTATTGAAAAGACACATACTTCTTCAGGTAGAGTTCCTTCTAATAAAGGTTATAACTACTACATCAAATATCTTAGAAATAAAGATGTTGATGAATCTTATAAAAACCAGTTAGCGAAAATCTTTACTGAAAGAGAAAAATCAATCGATGATGTGATTAAAGAGTCTTGTGAAATTTTATCACATATGACTAACTTAGCTTCGATTGTTCTTGGCCCTGAAGCGACGGAAGAACATTTAGTATCTGTTCAAGCTATACCTCTAAGTGATAAATCCTTAACGTGTGTATTCGTTACAGATAAAGGATATGTCGAAAACAAAACATTTGTCTTGAGTGATCAAACATCATTAAAAGATATTAAAGAATGTGTAGCAATCTTAAATGATCGTTTAGTTGGGGCAAGCATTTCTGAACTTACAACAAGAATGGAAATGATTAAACCTTTGATTAGTGAATATGTAAAAGCTAATGATTCGATTTATCGTATGATTGCCGAAACCCTTCTAAGATTCCAAAGTGAAAGAGTATCAATGTTTGGTCAAGCGAATTTACTTAATCAACCAGAATTCAATCAAGATGCAGATAAGTTAAAGAAATTACTCGACTTCTTCGAACATCCTTCTAAAGTTAATGATGTATTAAAAGGAAGAACGAGTTCAGGAACTAGTGACTTAGAATTCTACATCGGAAATGAAGATGGCTATAACGATGTATCAATGATTACTTCTAATATTAAAGTTGGTGATAAACAACTTGGTAAAATTGCTTTAGTTGGTCCTACTAGAATGGACTATGAAAAAGTAGTTTCTGCATTAGAATATTTCGTTGATCAAGTTGAAGAATTATATGCAAAAAGAAAGGAAGAATTAGATGAAGAAAGATAAAGAAGAATTAAATAAAGAAGAATCTAAGGAAACTGAAAATAAACAAGAAGAAAAAGTTGAAAAGTCTTATGAAGATCAAATCTTAGAATTAAATGATAAAGTTAAGTATTGGCAAAATAAGTATTATGAAGCTTATGCTGATATGGATAATTTAAAGAAGAGAATGGAAAAAGACCATCAACAAGTTATAAAATATCGTGGACAAGGCTTCCTTGAAGCGCTACTTCCAGTATTCGATAACTTCTATAACTGTTTCAAGGTTACTCCAGATGATCCAAAACTAGCAGCTTATTGCAAAGGATTTGAAATGATTTATAACCAAATGGTTAATTCTCTAGAAGCTGAAGGTGTAAAAGAAATTATGCCAAAAGTTGGAGAGAAATTCGATCATAATTCAATGCAAGCAGTCGATGTAGTTGAAGGCGAAGAAGATGACTTAGTTGTTAAAGTTTCAACTAAAGGCTATTTCTTAAAAGATCGTTTAGTTAGACCTGCAATGGTAGTCGTAAGTAAAAAGAAAAAGGAAGAAGAAAATAAAAAAGAAAGTGAAGAAGTAGAAGATACTTCTAAAGAAAATTAATAAATAAGGAGATTAAAAGATTATGGCAAAAGAAATTATTTTAGGTATCGATTTAGGTACAACAAACTCAGTTGTAAGTTACATGCAAGAAGATGGTAAATGGAAAGTTATTCCTAACCCAGAAGGACCAAATACAACTCCTTCAGTTGTTTCTTTTAAACCAGATGGTGAAGAAATTGTTGGTTATGCAGCAAAAAGACAATTATTAACTAACCCAGATACAGTTGCTTCTATTAAAAGAAAAATGGGTACAAGTGAAAAAGTACACATTTCTTGCTTAAATAAAGATTTTACACCACAAGAAATTTCTGCAAAAATCTTAGCTTATATGAAGAAATATGCAGAAGATAATTTAGGTCAAAAAATTGAAAAAGCTGTTATTACAGTTCCTGCTTACTTTAACGATGCACAACGTCAAGCAACTAAAGATGCAGGTCAAATTGCAGGCTTAGATGTCGTTAGAATTATTAACGAACCTACTGCTGCAGCATTAGCATATGGTGAAGATAACAAAACTGATAAAGACCAAAAAATCTTAGTATATGACTTAGGTGGTGGTACATTCGATGTTTCAATTCTTGAAATCGCAGATGGTACTTTCGAAGTTATCGCAACTGCTGGAGACAACCGTTTAGGTGGTGATGACTGGGATAATAGACTTGCAGGCTTCTTAAAAGATCAAATCAAATCTCAATATGGTGTTGATTTAACAAACGATAAGATGGCTTCACAAAGATTAAAAGAAGAAGCTGAAAAAGCTAAGATTGCTTTATCAAGCCAATTAAAGACAACAGTTTCTCTTCCTTTCATTGCAATGACAGCAAATGGACCTGTTAACTTTGAAATGGATATCACAAGAGCAAAATTTGAAGAATTAACACGTGACTTATTAAGAAGAACTGAAGAACCAGTTAATAGAGCATTAAGCGATGCAAAATTATCTGCTTCTCAATTAGACGAAGTTATCTTAATTGGTGGTTCTACAAGAATGCCAGCTGTCTTAGACATTGTTAAACGTTTAACAGGTAAAACTCCTAATATTTCAGTTAACCCTGATGAAGCAGTTTCAGTTGGTGCAGCTATCCAAGGTGGCGTTATCCGTGGCGATAAGAAAGATGTCTTATTACTCGATGTTACTCCATTAACATTAGGCATTGAAACAATGGGTGGTGTCTTAACTCCATTAATCACAAGAAATACAACAATTCCTACAACAAAATCACAAGTATTCTCAACTGCTGAAGATAATCAACCTTCTGTTGATATCATGGTCTACCAAGGTGAAAGACCTATGGCTAGAGATAACAAATTATTAGGTTCATTTAGACTTGATGGTATTAGACCAGCAAGACGTGGACAACCAAGAATTGAAGTTACATTCAATATCGACGTCAATGGTATTGTTAATGTTAAAGCTAAAGACTTAGATACAAATAAAGAACAACAAATCACAATTTCTGGTTCAAATGGCTTATCTAAAGAAGAAATCGATAGAATGGTCAAAGAAGCTGAAGCTAATAAAGAAGCTGATGAAAAGAGAAAAGACGAAATCGAAGTTAAGAACAAAGCAGAATCATTCATTTCTCAAATTGATGAAGCTTTAGCGACAAATGGCGACAAGATGGACGCTAAACAAAAAGAAGAAACTGAAAAGTTAAGAAATGAATTAAAAGAAGCAATCGATAAGAACGATATCCCAACATTAAAAGAAAAGATGTCTCAACTTGAACAAGCAGCAGCAATGGCTCAACAATATCAAAGCCAAGGTTCTACAAGTGCAGGAGATACATCTTCAACAACTAGTGATACATCTTCATCAAATGCATCTAACAATAACGATGATGTAATCGATGCAGATTTCACTGATAAAGCTAACTAATTTAAAAGCTAACTAAATTATATATGGTGGGTGATAAGCCCACCATTATATTGTTATATAGGAGGTAATTATGGCTGAGAAAAGAGATTATTATGAAGTCCTAGGACTAGATAAAAACGCAACTGAAGACCAAATTAAGTCTCAATATCGTAAACTCGCTAAAAAGTATCACCCAGATTTAAATAAAGAACCAGGTGCAGAAGCAAAATTCAAAGAAGTTCAAGAAGCTTATGAAGTTCTTTCTGATCCTCAAAAGAAGGCGACTTATGATCAATTTGGTCATGCTGCTTTTGATCAAAATGGTGGTCAAAGTGGATTTGGCGGCTTCCAAGGTGGTTTCCAAGATGTTGATTTAAATGATATTTTTGGCTCATTCTTTGGCGGAGGAGCAAGAAGAAAACAACAAACTGGACCAACTAGAGGTAATGACCGTTTCATGACAGTTAGAATTAACTTCATGGATGCAATTAAAGGTAAGAAGATTGAACTAAATATTACTCTTGATGAAAATTGTTCGGCTTGTAATGGTTCAGGCGCAGCAACTCCTTCTGATATTGTTTCTTGTACAACTTGTTCAGGAACTGGTTATGTTTCAAAAAGAGTTCAATCCATCTTTGGCATGATTCAAGAAACTCAATCAGTATGTCCTACTTGTTCAGGTAGAGGTAAAACAGTTAAGAATAAATGTACTTCTTGCCAAGGCAAAGGATATAACCGAGTTAAACGTAAGATCGAAGTTAATATTCCTGCCGGAATTAATAACGGTCAACAAATTAGAGTTTCTGGAAAAGGTGAAAGAGGGGCTAACGGAGGACCAAATGGTGATTTATATATCGAAGTGGTCGTCGATACCGATTCATCATTTAAAAGAGATGGAAACGATATCCATGTCGATTTAGAAGTAGGCATGATTGATGCTGCTTTAGGTTGTACATTAAGCGTACCTACAGTTTATGGAGAAGTTGATGTTAAGATTCCAGAAGGAAGCCAATCAGGACAAACTTTAAAACTTCGTGAAAAAGGTGTTAAAGATATTAGAGGTAATTCCTTTGGTGATCAATATATTCATCTAAAAGTTGTTACTCCAACTAAGTTAACTGATGAACAAAAGAATTTATTAAGACAATTTAAAGAAATTGAAGATAATAAATCTACTAAAACTAGTTTCTTCGATAAATTAAAAAAGAAAAAGAAATAACTTTTAAAACGTCACTATTGACGTTTTTTTTCGTATTTGCGTTTTATTTACATATTTGGTAAAATAACTAAAAAGAGGAAGTGATCAGATGAAAAAATGTCCATATTGTAAAACATTGATGAATGATGATGTTAATTCTTGTCCTAATTGCTTAAAAAATGTTCCTCTTGATAATAAGATGCCAGACATTGTTTCATCGAAAAATAAATCATCATTTTATATGATGTTTATCGGTTTAATTGTTTCTATTGGTTCTCTAGCTGCCGCTTTTTCTCAAAAAGCAAATAAGCTTAATTATCAAAGTCAATTTGAATCTTATAAAAAAACATATAATGAAGAAACAGTTGGCGATTATAAAAACCACTTACAAGATTTAATGGAAAAAGCTTATTCTTCACAAAAATCATGTGAATTTAGAGAATATGCATTCTATGTATTCTGCGTATTAGGAATAATTTTAATTATCTTAGGAATTATCTTTTTTATTAAAAATAGGAGGAAGAAATAATGAATATCGCTTTTATTTTAACTTGTGGTCATGGTAATAAATTCATGAACCAAACTAATAAAGTATCTAAAAATGTCTATGAAGATTTTCGTACTCGTATTGCTTGTCGCGTTATCGATACTTTTCAAAAACATCCTGATATTGATAAGATTGTCATTATCACTGATTTAGAATATGTTAAAAAGACTGAAGACGTCGTTAAATTAAGAAACTTTGATAAAGTAATGGGAGTAGTTTCTGGAGGCATTAGTCAAGAAGCAAGTGTTAACGCAGGTATCTTATTCCTTAATGATAGTGAGCATTATGTTTCAAACGCTAATATTATCATTCATGATGCGAGTAGAATTAACATCAATAAAAATGATATTTCTTTAATATTAGAAGCAATGCAAAATCATGAAGCAGTAAGCTTTATTAAGGCAGTATCTAGAAAAACTGTTACAAAAACTGAAGATAATTTTATTGATAAAAACTTAGATAAAAATGATCTTTATACAATTACTTCTCCTCAAGGATTTAAGTTAGATAGATTAAGAACAGCTCATAATTTTGCTTTAGACTTAAATCAAAGATTTGATGATGAAACTTCTTTAATGAAATTAGTTAATGTTCCTACCTATTTGCTAGTTGACGAAACATCACATTTAAATACTTATACTGAGATGGATTTATTAGTTGCAGAATTTTTATTACAAAATTAAATATAATAAGTTTAATAAGACTAACCTTTGTGCTAGTCTTATTTTTTTGCATAGTTAGTCATAATTAATAAAGTTTTATTGATAAAAAAATAACAATTTTTGATTTTTTTGACACGTGTATACTTTACAACCTCACTTTTATTTTATAAAATTAAACGTGAGGTGTTTTATGGATCAAGTAAAGATTTTAGAAGTTAAAGAGTCTATTTTAGGTAATAATGACTTAGAAGCTAATGAACTTAGATCATTATTAAATAAAAAGAAAGTTTTTTTGCTTAACCTAATGTCTTCACCTGGTAGTGGAAAAACATCGACATTAATTAAACTGATCAACATTTTAAAGAAGGATTTTAAAATTGGGGTCATGGAGGCAGATATCGATTCTGATGTTGATGCTTTAACGATTCAAAATGAAACTGGAGTTAAAGCGATACAGCTTCATACCGGTGGTATGTGTCATCTTGATGCAAGTATGACTAAACAAGGTTTAGAAGCCATTAACTATGAGGAATTCGATTTCATTGTCTTAGAAAATATTGGTAATTTAGTTTGTCCAGCTGAATTTGATACAGGTGCACAAATTAATATGACGATTCTTTCAGTTCCTGAAGGAGACGATAAGCCAAGCAAATATCCTCTTATTTATGAAGTGAGTGATTTAGTTGTAATTAATAAAATAGATGTTTTACCAGTATTTGACTTCGATATTGAAAAAAGCAAAGAAAGAATAAAACTCGATAATCCTAATGCAGATATATTATTAATCTCCGCGAAAACTGGGGAAGGAGTTAATGAATTAGCATCTTGGATAAAAAATAAAATTGAAAGCATAAAAAAAGGAGAGTAGTGTATGCCAGAAATGAGTAAAAAAGTTGTCCCACCACATATGAGTGACAAAGTCGCAAATGAAAAGATTGTTAAATTAGGAAAGAAGATTACTGACGTTTTAGACCATAAATTACATGGTGTTAAAGTTGAAGATCCTGAATATTGGGGACTTGCTGATATCGTAACAGACGAAATGGCAGATGTTGCTTTAACAATGAAAGTAAGACATCACTATACTTTTGAAGATTTATGTAAAATGAATCCTAATCAAGCAAAAGATAAAGAACATTTCCAAAAATTATTAGATGAAATGTCATATATTGGTTTACTTGAATATGATTATGGTTATCACTATGACCACAATGGTAGAACTGCTCCTCAAAGTGAAAGAAGATATGTTTTACCATTATTCGTTCCAGGTAGTGCTGAATTATTCAATATGGATGAAAAATTTATTACTCCTGATGGAAAGAAGATGGATAATCCACGTTTAAGAGAACATCCAGCTGTCGCTTCTTTCTTTGAAAGAATGACTTTTATTCCTCTTGACGGAATTACTCAATTAGTTCCTCCAGGAGGTAGTGGCGTTGGTATGCACGTCATCCCAGTAGAAAAAGCGATCGAAATGGAAAATACTTCCATGGATTTAGAACACTTATCATATTGGTTAAAGAAATATGAAGGCCATATCGGTGTTGGTCAATGTTCTTGTAGAGCTTCTAGAGCGGCTTTAGATGAAGGCTGCGCGGATGATCAATACAACTGGTGTATCGGTGTTGGTGATTTTGCAGATTATTGCCGTGAAACAGGTAAAGGCCACGATATTAGTTATGAAGAGGCAATGCGTATTTTAAAAATTGCAGAAGATAATGGTTTCGTTCATCAAATCACTAATATTGATGGAGAAAATAAAATCTTCGGTATTTGTAACTGTAATGTTAACATTTGTAATGCTTTAAGAACATCTCAATTATTCAATACTCCAAATATGTCACGTAGTGCTTATACTGCTCATGTCGATGCTAAAAAATGTGTCGCTTGTGGTAAGTGCGTTGAATATTGCCCAGCTGGTGCAGTTAAATTAGGTCAAAAATTATGTAAGAAAGATGGTTCTCAAGTTGTTTATCCAAAACATGAATTACCTGACAATATGAGTTGGGGTAGAGATAAATACGATGAAAATTATCGTGATAACAATAGAATTAACTGTTATGAAACAGGTACTGCTCCTTGTAAAACTGCTTGTCCTGCTCACGTTGCAGTTCAAGGCTATTTAAAACTTGCAGCTGAAGGTAGATATAAAGATGCGTTAGCATTAATTAAGAAAGATAATCCACTTCCAGCTATCTGCGGACGTATTTGTAATAAACGTTGTGAAGAAGCTTGTACTAGAGGTAATATCGATAAAGCTGTTTCTATTGATGCGGTTAAAAAATTCCTTGCTGAACAAGATTTAAAAGCAGAAACTCGTTATATTCCAGAAGTGACTATTGCTTCAAATAGATTAGATCATTGGGAACAAAAAATCGCGATTATCGGTGCTGGTCCTGCTGGTTTATCATGTGCTTATTATTTAGCAACTAAAGGTTATAAACCAACAATTTTTGAAAAGAATAAAAAATGTGGTGGTATGTTAACTTATGGTATTCCATCATATAAACTTGAAAAAGATGTTATCGAAGCTGAAATTGATGTAATTAGAGAACTCGGCGTTGAAATTAAGACTGGTGTTGAAGTCGGTAAAGATGTCACAATTGAAGAATTAAGAAAACAAGGCTATCAAGCTTTCTATGTCGCAATTGGTTGCCAAGGTGGTAGATTACCTGGTATTGACGGAGAAGACGCGAAAGGTGTTGATATTGCAGTTAATTTCTTACATAATGCGGCAGAAGATTTATCTCAAAAACTTGATGGTGAAGTCGTTGTCGTTGGCGGAGGTAACGTTGCAGTTGACTGCGCAAGAACTGCTTTAAGATTTGGTGCTTCTAAAGTCAGTATGTTCTCACTTGAAACACGTGAAGAAATGCCTGCTTCAAATGAAGAAATTAGTGAAACTCTTGAAGAAAATATTGAAATTAATAATGCTTGGGGACCAAAAGAAGTTCTTAAGGATGAATTAGGTGCTGTTAGAGGCGTTGTCTTTAAGAGATGTACATCTACTAAAGATGCAACAGGTAAATTCAATCCTCAATACGATGAAAATGAAACAATCGAAGTTAATGCTCGTCACGTTATCTTCGCAATTGGTCAAAGCATCGTCTGGGGTGACTTATTAAAAGGAACTAAAGTAACTTATTGGCACGGAAATTATCCAATCGCCGATAAATTAACATATCAAACTGCTGAAGAAGATATCTTCGTCGGTGGTGATGTCTATACAGGACCAAAATTCGCGATTGATGCAATTGAAGCTGGTAAATGCGCGGCTGAATCTCTCCATAGATATGTTCATGAACATGCTTCATTAACAATTGGTAGAAATAGAAGAGACTTCATTATGCTAGATAAGAACAATATTAAAGTTGATTCTTATGATACTGCTGGTAGACAAGAAGCAGGACTAGATACTTCAATTGATCAAAAATCATCATTTAAAGATGCTCATTTAACATTAACTGAAGAACAAGTTAAGATTGAAACAGCAAGATGTTTATCTTGTGGTGCATCAGTAGTTGATGGAAATAAATGTATTGGCTGCGGTATTTGTACAACAAAATGTATGTTCGATGCAATTACTTTAGTTAGAGATCATCCAGAATGCACAAAGATGGTTAAATCTGAAGATAAATTTAAATATATCCTTCCATATGCAATTAAACGTGCAGTAAAAATTAAATTTGGTAAACATACTGCTGAAGAAAAAGCATCAGAAAAAGCACATAAGGAATGGAAAAAAGCTCAAAAGAAAGCTAGTAAGGAAGCTAGCAAGTAATGCATGAATTAGGTGTAACTTTCCACGTAGTAGATCATGTAGTTTCGATTGCTCATAAGAATAATATCGCTCACGTTGACCGCGTAATTATTGAACTTGGAGAAGTTTCAACTGTCGTTCCAGATTTATTAATTGATTGCTGGAATTGGGCAAGAAAAAAACATGTCGAACTTGAAAACTGTGAACTTAAAGTAGAGATTATTAAAGCGATAACTTTCTGTGAAAATTGTTCAAAAGAATATTCGACGGTTGAACATGGCAAAATTTGTCCTTTCTGTGGTTCAGAAAATACATATTTACTTAAAGGAAATGAGTTTAATATTAAACAAATTGAAATAGACTAATTAGGTTGTGTAAGTTGGTAACACTTACACAATCTTTTTTTCTAAAATCAATTTTTTTTCTATCTTTTATTGTGGTGTTTCTAATATAATATTTTAGGTTAGACGAATGTTTAATTGAAAGAAAGGTATTTAAAAATGAAAATCGGACAATATAAAGAAAATAAATTAGGCAAAGTACATGCTGAAGAAGTTAAAGACGAAGAAGTAGAACTTGAAATTGCAAATATGTTAAAACAAGCATCTACTTTTGAAGAAGTTGATGAAAAAAGTAAATTAGGTTCAGTAGTTAATATTGATTTTGAAGGCTTCTGTGACGGCGTTGCTTTTGACGGCGGTAAAGGTGAAGGATATGATCTTGAACTTGGTTCAAATACATTCATTCCTGGCTTTGAAGACCAATTAGTTGGTTATAAAAAAGGTGATAATGTTGACGTTAATGTTACTTTTCCTGAAAATTATCAAGCAGAAAATTTAAAAGGAAAACCTGCTCTTTTTAAATGTAAAATTAATGCAGTTAAAGAAAAGAAAACTGCAGTATTAAATGAAGAATTCGTCGCTCAATACGGCATGAAAACTGTTGAAGATTTCAAAAAAGAATTAAAAAATCAAATGTATCTACAAAAAGAAAATAAGATGTTAAATGATTATTTAACAAAATTATTAGATCATATTGTAGAAAATTCTGAAATTGAAGTTTCTGAAGAAGAATATAGTAAGAAAATGCAAGATATGATTGATTATTACGATAGAGCGATGGCTCAATATGGTTCCAATATTGATGGCTATTTACAAATGATTAATTCTACTATGGAAGATTTCAAGAAAGAAATTAAACCTGAAGCAATTAAATCATTTAAAATTGATGTAATCTTTGATGAAGTTGCTAAATTAGAAAACATTATTGTTACTGATGAAGAATTAAATTCTCAAGTTGCTTTAATGAAAGCTCAATACAACTTAACTCAAGAACAAATTGATGCAACTTTAGCTTCTCATAAAGAAGATATGAAGAAAGATATCGCTCGTAACAAGGTATCTGAATTCTTAGTAAAGAATAACGATTAATTTAAATTGAAATAGAAAGGAGATGGTAAAAATGGATAATTCGAAACCGCGAGAACTTATTAGACTTGGTTTTAGAGGCATTTTTACCATGGTCTATTTTTAGTACATATTAAATGCCTCTTATATATGGAGGTAAAATATGAATGAATTAATTCAAGAAATTTTAGATATTGTAAGATCTAATATTTCTAATGCAGAAAAAAAAGAAAAACTATCTCATTACCATGATTCTGACGTCGCGGACGCATTTGAATTTTTAAGTGATGAAGAAAAAGCTGAACTAACTAAAATCTTAGGTGCAGAAGAAGCTTCTGATATCTTAACTTATGTTGAAGATAAAGATGAATTCTTAGACTACATGAAAGAAGATCAAGCGGCAGACATCATTGAAAACATGGATGCAGACGATGCAGTTGACGCTCTTCAAGAAATGGAAGATGAAGATAGAGAAAAAATCTTAAATTTAATTGAAGATAAAGAAGTTAAGGAAGATATTAAGTTAATTTTATCATTTGAAGATGATGAAGTTGGTTCTTTAATGACAACTAACTACGTTACTATCTTAGATACTGATGATGTTAAAAAAGCGATGAAAAAAGTTATTGAACAAGCTAGTGATAACGATAACATTTCAGTTATTTTCATCACTGATAAAGATAACAAATTTGTCGGTGCTTTAAACTTAAATGATTTAATTATCGCTCGTCAAGGTGATGATTTAATGGCTAAAGCAATTACTTCTTATCCTGCTTTACAAGCACATGCAAAAATCGATGATGTCATTAATGATATTAAAGATTATAACGAAAAGATTATTCCAGTTGTTGATGATAATGAAAGTGTAATTGGTGCATTAACGGCTAACGACGTAGTTGAACTTGTCACTAATGAACTTCATGAAGATATGCATAAACTTGCTGGTTTAACATCTGAAGATAAAGACGAATCTTTATTTACATCAATTAGAAAGAGAATTCCTTGGTTAATCTTACTTTTATTTTTAGGTTTAGTTGTTTCAACTGTTATTTCAGCTTTTGAATCAGTAATTGCAGTTGTTTCTGCGGCCGTTATTTTCCAATCGGTAGTTTTCGATATGGCAGGTAATGGAGGTACTCAATCTCTTGCTGTTACTTTAACTAATATTAATGATGATGACGATCTTTCTAAAAAGAAAATTTGGAAGATGGCCCGTAAAGAAATTACTATCGGCGTAACTAATGGAGTATTATTAGGATTATTATCATTTGGTGTCATTTTAGCTTTCTTATGTATTAGACATGAAGGTGTTTATACTGATAAAGAAAATACTTTCGTTTTTATGGATTGCATGAAAGTTGCTGCTTCTGCTGGCGTAGCTTTATTTGTTGCCTTATCAGTTTCTAGTGTATTAGGTTTAATCTTACCTATTTTCTTTAAGAAAATTAAGATTGACCCAGCAGTTGCCTCAGGTCCAATGATTACAACTATTAATGATATTTGTTCAGCTTGTATTTATTATACATTAGTTGGCTTATTCTTCGCATTATTCTAATATTTTAATAAATTTATGTAAAGGCCGTTAATAACGGCTTTTAATATCTTGTAAAGTTAGTTAAATCTAACTATAATAAATACATAAATAAGGAAGATAAAAGATAATTTTATGAAAGATAGTGAATTAAAAATTAAACTTAAAAACCATGTTTTATATTCTCGTGCTTGTAAAAGAGAAATTCTTAAAAAGATAAAACTTCATTATGGAGATGATGAATGCGAGAAAATATGGGAAAGTGTACAAAATCAATATTTAACATATTTAAAGTCTTGGGATAAAGATTTAGGTGGTAAAAAGAACTTTCATAATTCTAAAGGTGGAAATTATGATTGTTTCGCACTTATGTGTTACTATACAGTGTGTAAAAATGTTACTTCTTTACGTGAAATAGAAGAAATGGAAGAAAACTTATTTTTACCATCTTTTAAAATTTTATCTAAATTTATAAATTATAATAGACCAATTTATAAAAAAGTTATGTATAAGGCGTTTAAGAAAGCTAAAAAAAGATGTGACAAATGGAATGATTATAAGATGATTTTAGATCCTTATCATAAGGATAAACCTATACATTATGAATTTACAACTTGCCCCGTTGCAGAATTCGCTAAAAAATACTCTCTAGAAGAAATAATGCCAGCATTATGTAATGTTGATTACGTAGCAATGGAATTAATCAGAGCGAAACTAATAAGAAAAGAGACTTTAGTATATTCAAATAAATGTGATTATTTAATATGTGGTGATGAAGATGAATATGTTAAACTTCATCCTGAATATGTAGATGAAAAAGGCAATAGAAGAAATAAATAACTTATTAATGTAATCTATTTTTCTTTTTGAAGTTAATAATTTAATTAAGCGAATTCAATATTTTACAAAAAAAATGTTAAAATTTAAAAAAATATCTTGATTTATATAGTATTTGTTTGTTATTATTATAAGGCATTGAGCGAATGACTTATATGGCGGTGTAGCCCAGTTGGTTAGAGCGGCCGGCTCATACCCGGCAGGTCGAGGGTTCGACCCCCTCTGCCGCCACCAATTATAAGGACCCTTAGTTCAATGGTTAGAGCCCCCGTCTCATAAACGGGTCGTTGCAGGTTCAAGTCCTGCAGGGTCCACCAAACTAATTAACATGGAGAAATACCCAAGTGGCTGAAGGGGATGGTCTTGAAAACCATTAGGGGGTGAAAGCCCCGCCAGAGTTCAAATCTCTGTTTCTCCGCCAGTAGAAAATTTAGACACCTTATGGTGTCTTTTTTCTTTATATAAATTCTTAAAAAATATATAATTAAACTAGTCGGTGCGCGAGTTTGGTGTAAATAAGATAGTTAGGTGAAACTCCTAATATTGTAAGTCCTAATTAGACACAATTATCTAGTCTTGGAATCAAAGTCGTGAGAAAAGGTTTAAGCGTAGGCAATAAAGACAATTGTTTTCTTGAAAACCTGCATGATAAAAAAGTGCACGTACGATTCTGTGAGGGATGTTAGACAATCCTTTCACAATCAATAAATTGGAAGGAGGGTCGAGATGTCTACTCGACGAATTTTTATGGAAAATGAAAATTTAATTGAAGCAAAAAAGAATTTATTATGGTGTTCCATTGTTGATTTAACATTATTTGTTTTATCTTCATTTTGCTTTTTTATTAATCAAATGTGGATACCTTTAGGCTTTCTTTTAGGTGGCATTGTTTCTAATTTGAATTACATTCTTTTATATCATTTTACAGGTTTCTTATTAAAACCATTCGCTAGAAGAAGAACATTATCAGTTTTATTATATTTTTCAAGAATGATTTTATTTATTGCTGGTTTATTTATTTGTATCTTTTTACAATACTTAGGACATAATATTTTCTTTTGGGGAACGACACTTGCTTCATACTTAATTAACATTATTGTATCAGTTGTAGTAAATCAAAAATTCACTAAGAAAAAAGATGCTAAAAAAGAAGAAAATTAACCTTATTTTAACTCGAAATTAATAGAAAAATAAATTCAAAAATTCTATAATATTCAAGGTTATCTAGAAGGAGGCAATTATGAGTAATATATTAGATATTACATTCTCAACTGATATATTTCCTGCAGAGCTCATTGTGAGTCTAGGAATTATTCTAATCATTACAATATTAAGCTTAATTGTCTATTTTAAATCGAAGAAAGTCGATCCATTAGAGAAGCCAAAAGGGATTATGTTACTTGCAGAAATGTATGTTTCCTTTATTGACAAAACAATTGGTGAAAACTTAGGTATTCAATTTAAAAAGATTGCTGGTGCGGTATATGGTGGATTATATATCTATCTATTCATGAGTATGTTAATTGGGTTATTAGGATTTGAATCACCAATTTCATATTTATACATACCAGTTACATTAGGTTTAACTACCTTCATTCTCATCCATGCAACTGCTGCACACTATAACAAGTGGAAATATTTCCATCGTTATATTGAACCAATTCCGGTTATGTTACCGATTAACTTGTTATCAATGTGGGCTCCATTACTAAGTTTATCTTTCCGTTTATTCGGTAATGCAGTCGCAGGGTATGTTATTATGAGAATGGTATATTGGGCGTTTGAAGTTAACCACTTAACATTCGCTGGAGGATTTATTTCTCCTGCTGTTATAGTCGCTCCAGTATTACACGCTTACTTTGATGTCTTCAGTGCTTACATTCAAACCACTGTCTTTACATTATTATCAATGGCTTTAATTAAAAATGAAGTCCCAGAAGACATTGCAAATCAAAAAGAAAAAGAATATAAGGAAAGTCTTGCTAAGTTAGAAGAAGTGAGAAACTTAACTAACGCAATGAACAAATAACAAGGAGGTATAAAAATGTTATTAAATTTATTAGCAGAAGCAGCAACTTACAATGAATATTTTAGCGCAGGTTTAGCGTTATTAGGCTCAGGTATTGCAGTACTTGGTGGTATTGGTCCTGGTATTGGTGAAGGTTACGTTTGTAAAGCAGGTGTTGAAGGTGTCGCAAGAAATCCAGAAGCAGCTGGTTCAATTCGTTCAACAATGATCTTAGGCTGTGCACTTTGTGAAACAACTGGTATTTACGCTTTCTTAATTGCTTTATTACTCTTATTCGTTCACTAATCCTCAATGAAAAAGAAATTATCAATAATATTAGTTAGTTTAATCTCATTAGTAAGTTTATCTTCATGCGAAAGTAAACCTGTCGAATCAGATAAATTTATTGAAAAGATGTTTGGCTCATGGGAATCATTAGTCATTCAATTAACTTCAACATTAATATTATTCTGTGTTGTCGGATTCTTTGTTTTTAAACCAGTTCGTAAAATATTACAAACTCGTCAAGATTATGTAGTTTCTCAAGTTAAAAATGCTGAAGCTTATAAAGAAGATGCATTAAATAAACAAAAAGAAGCTGATGATCGTATTGCTTCTTTACAAGATGAAGCTAAGAGCATTATCGAAGAAGCAAATAAGAATGCAGCAACTATTAAAGACAACGCTAGTAAGGAAATGGATGAAGAAAGAATTCATCAAAAAGAATTATTAGCGAAAGAAATTGAACAAGAGAAAATTAAAGCAAAAGAAGAAATTCGTAAAGAAATTGTTAATGTCGCTCTCGATGCTTCTAAAGCTATCTTAGAAAGAGAAGTGACTAAGTCAGACAATGATAAAATTGTTGATGACTTTATTAAGGAAGTAGAATCTGATGAATAATTTAGCAAGTAGATATGCATCAGCTCTTTTAAGTCTCGCCTTAGAAGAAAATAAAAATACTGAATATAGAGATTATTTAAAATCAATTAATGAAGTATTACATGAAGATGATCAATTTATTAAATTATTAGAATGCTACACTATTTCTAAAGATGAGAAGAAAGAATTGATTGATAAGATTATCATCAATGCTCCTTCACATCATATCAATGCATTTTTTAAGGTTATTATTGATAATAATCGCGCTCATTATATTAAAGATATAATTGATGGATTTATCACTTTATCAAATGAAAAAGATGGTATTTCTGAAGGATATATTTATGCTTCAAGTGAATTATCAAATGACCAAATTGAAAAGATTGCTAGTGCAATCGGTAAAAAGATAAATAAGAACATTTATCTTAAATTAAAGATTGATGAAAATTTAATCGGTGGATTTAAAGTTGTCATCAATGACTATGTTTTTGATGCTTCTATTAAGAACAAAGTAGAATCATTAAAACAAGTACTATTAGAAGGGAGATAAACGAGATGATTATTAAACCAAATGAAATTTCTGAATTAATTAAAGAACAAATCAAATCGTATACTCATAAATTAGAAACTAATGACGTTGGTAGCGTTGTTTCAATCGGTGATGGTGTTGCTACTGTTTACGGATTAGACAAATGTATGCTTAATGAATTATTAGAATTCCCTAATAATGTCTTCGGTATGGCTTTTAACCTCAACGAAGAAAGTGTCGGTGTAGTTATGTTAGGCTCTTGTGAAGAAATTAAAGAAGGAGACTTAGTAAAAAGAACTGGCGCAGTTGTTGAAGTTCCAGTTGGTGATGGTTTATTAGGTAGAGTTGTTAATGCATTAGGTCAACCTATTGATGGACTTGGTGATATTAAATTCGATCACAAAAGACCAATCGAAAGAATCGCTCCTGGCGTTATGTCACGTAAATCAGTTTCTGTTCCACTCCAAACAGGTATTAAAGCAATTGATGCAATGATACCTATTGGTAGAGGACAAAGAGAATTAATTATTGGTGATAGACAAACAGGTAAAACGGCTATCGCAATTGATACAATCTTAAACCAAAAAGGTAAAGATTGTTATTGTATCTATGTAGCAATTGGTCAAAAGAATTCTACAGTCGCTCACATCGTTGAAAGATTAAGAAAAGCTGGTGCTTTAGAATATACAACAGTCGTTTCCGCTACTGCTAGTGAACTTGCTCCTATTCAATATATCGCTCCTTATTCAGGCGTAACTATTGCAGAAGAATGGATGGAACAAGGTAAAGATGTTTTAATCGTTTATGATGATTTATCTAAACACGCAGTTGCATATAGAACAATGGCTTTATTATTAAGAAGAGCTCCAGGTAGAGAAGCTTATCCAGGTGATGTCTTCTATTTACATAGTAGACTACTTGAAAGAGCATGTAGAGTAAATGAAAGTTGTGGAGGCGGTTCTATTACTGCTTTACCAATCATTGAAACTCAAGCTGGTGATATTTCTGCTTACATTCCAACCAATGTCATTTCAATTACTGATGGACAAATCTTCTTACAAACAGAATTATTTAATGCTGGTCAAAGACCTGCAGTAGATTCTGGTTTATCGGTATCAAGAGTTGGTTCTGCTGCACAAATTAAAGCGATGAAACAAGTCGCGGGTTCATTAAAAATTGAACTTGCTTCATATCATGAATTATTATCATTCTCACAATTTGGCTCTGATCTTGATGCAGAAACTAAGAGAGTATTAAATCATGGTGAAAAATTAATGGAAGTATTAAAACAAGAACAATACGCACCATATGATGTTAATAGACAAATCGTCGAATTATTCGCGGCGAAAAATAGATATTTAGATGATCTTGAAACTTCTAAAGTTAAAGAATCATTAAAAGGTTTATATCAAGAAATTTCTTTAAATCACCAAGATATCTTGGACGAATTAACAGAAAAGAAAATTATTTCTAAAGAATTAGAAGAAAAATTAAATAAAGTAATGCAAGATTATTTTGTTAGATAGGAGGTAGAAGATTATGGCAAGTGGTTTACAACAAACTAAAAGAAGAATTAATAGCGTTAATTCGACTAAAAAAATCACCAATGCAATGCGTCTAGTTTCTACAGCAAAATTAAAATCTTGGAAAAAACGTCTTTCATATAATGGAGAATATGCTGATAGTTTACATTCATTAATGAATGTTGTTCTTCAAAGCTTAACTGAAGAACAAAAAAGTACATTCTTCACTAATGATGATACAAAAGGAACATTATTTATTGTTATAACATCAACCTTAGGTTTATGTGGAGGTTATAATTATAATCTCTATAAAGAAGTTGTTCCTCAAATAAATAAAGGAAAAGATGAAGTTTTAATTATTGGAACTAAAGGCTTATCCTACTTTAAACGTAACGGTTATAAAGTAAATGATAAATTTGTTACTTTAGCTTCTCAATATGATATTTCAGACATTAGAAAGATTAGAAATGAAGTTATTTCTCGTCTTCAAATGAACGAAATTTCAAAAATAAAAATTGCTTATACTCATTTTAAGAATTCAATTACATTCATTCCTCAAGTAGTTGATATTTATCCTATTCAAGAAGATAAGAATTATGTCTTATCACACAAAGAAAAGAATATGTTAATTGAACCAAATGCGAAAGTAATTTTAGATTCTCTTATTCCTTTATATGTCGAAAGTTTAATTAATTCCTATGTTATCGAATCATCAGTCAGTGAATTCGCTTCACGTTCTAACGCGATGGAATCAGCTACTGATAATGCGACAGATATTATTAATAAACTACAAATTCAATTTAATAAAGCACGTCAACAATCAATCACTCAAGAAATTACAGAGGTTGTCGGCGGGGCTAATGCACAATCTTAGGAGGTGTAATATGAAAAATAATATAGGTAAAATTGTTCAAATCCAAGGTCCTATTATTGACGTTAGATTTCCTGATGGTCATATGCCAGAACTATTAACTGCGATTCAAATTCCTTTAAAAGATTCTTCTTTAACTATTGAAGTCGCTCAACATATTGGTGACGATGTCGCTAGATGTGTTTCAATGGGCGCAACTGAAGGATTAGTTAGAGGAATGGACGCGATTGACTTAGGTCATCCTATTGAAGTTCCAGTTGGTGAAGCAACATTAGGAAGAATGTTTAATGTTCTTGGTGAACCTATTGATGGACTCGGTGAAGTTGATCCTAAAACAAAGAGAAATCCTATTCACCGCGAACCACCAGCATTTAAAGATCAAACTACTGAATCAGTCATTCTTGAAACAGGTATTAAAGTTATCGATTTACTTTGCCCTTATGTTAAAGGTGGTAAAATTGGTTTATTCGGTGGTGCTGGTGTTGGTAAAACAGTTTTAATTCAAGAATTAATCAATAACATTGCAACACAAAAACATGGTATTTCAGTTTTCGCTGGTGTTGGCGAAAGAACACGTGAAGGTAATGACCTTTACTATGAAATGAAAGAATCAGGCGTTTTAAGTAAAACAGCCTTAGTATTCGGTCAAATGAACGAACCACCAGGAGCTAGACTTAGAGTCGCTTTATCTGGTTTAACAATGGCTGAATATTTCCGTGATGAAGAACATCAAGATGTCTTATTATTCATTGATAATATCTTTAGATTTACTCAAGCTGGTAGTGAAGTTTCTGCTTTACTTGGTAGAATGCCTTCTGCGGTTGGTTATCAACCTACTCTAGCTACAGAAATGGGTCAATTACAAGAAAGAATTACTTCAACTAATAAAGGTTCAATTACATCAGTTCAAGCAATTTATGTTCCAGCTGATGACTTAACTGACCCAGCTCCTGCAACAACTTTCACTCACCTTGATGCAAAGACAGTTCTTGATAGAGGTACTGCTGCTTTAGGAATTTATCCTGCAGTTGATCCATTAGGATCTTCATCAACTATTCTTGATCCAAATATCGTTGGTAAAGAACATTATGAAGTCGCACGTGGAGTTCAATCAATTTTACAAAAATATAAAGAATTACAAGATATCATCGCAATTTTAGGTATGGATGAATTATCTGATGAAGATAAAGTAACTGTTAATAGAGCAAGAAGAATTAGAAACTTCCTTTCTCAACCATTCCATGTCGCTGAAGTCTTTAATGGCTTCCCAGGAAAGTTTGTTACATTACAAGATACAATTCGTTCATTTAAAGAAATCTTAGATGGAAAACACGATGATTTACCAGAACAAGCATTCTTATATGTTGGTACTATTGAAGAAGCTGTAGAAAAGGCTAAGAACTTATAATATGGCTTATAATTTAAGTATAATAACTCCAAATGGAGTTTTAGATCCAGTCGATATTACCTTGTTACATGTGAAAAGTGGTAATGGAGAATTAACAATTCTTCCTCATCACTTTCCATTAGTGACGAATATCGAACCAAGTATTTGTTATTTTGATTCTGTCTCAAAAGGTAGAGTTTATGCTTTTATTGGTGAAGGTATCTTAAATGTATTAGAAAAAGAAGTTAAATTAATCGTTGCAAGTTTTAACTTAAAAGATGATATTGATATTGATAGAGCGAGAAAAGCTCTTGAAAGAGCAAATGCTTATTTAAGTGAAGCTCCATCTAATCCAAATATCGATGTCGAAAGAGCAAAAAAAGCTTTAATTCGTGCAGAAGCACGTATTGCTTTGTGGGAAGGTAAAGTAAAATAATGAATCGAGAAGAACTTAATAATCAAGTTAATAGAATGTTATCTTTTAAAGAAAATGAATCTAATAAGGTCATTGCTTTAAAAAAACATTTTACTTCTTATAAGTTTATTGGACTTATTATTAGTTTAATTTTTTATTCAATTATTATTTTTGCTTATACTATTACTTCAAATATCTTCACGCTTACTTCAATAGATGCTTCTAATATTACTTCGATTGTTTTATCATCATTAGTTGAATTAATATTTCCTTTATATTTTGCTTATTATTTATATAAGATTTATAAACTAAGTAAGAATAATGATGTAAATGATGCAAATCCAAAAAAATCATTATTAAATAATATTTTTATCTTAAGAAGAATTCTAAAAGTTATATTAATTATTGCTTCGGTTTTCCTTATTTTTGATGGAATTTCTTATATTGGAATTAGTAATTTATATTATTCTAATCCTGAACAATTTAATACGATGATAACGCAATATGGATTAACTCTTGATGAAAAAGCTGTCTTAACGATGAAAGAATTAGGCTATCAATTTATTATCTATGGATGTCTAATTGCTTTATTAACTTTTTCTTCATTAAGATGTTTTAAAAAATTCTTCTTAATCATCTTTAATGATAAGATTGAAGATACTTTATTAGATGCGTATTTAACAATTGGTTTTGTTATTGTATATGGTTTATTACATATTGTTGGTTCTACTTTAGGTATGTGTGGTATTACTAATTATCTTGGTGGAACTGGAACTAATAATCTAACATTAAATATCTTAGATATCGTTGATTCATTAGCTTTAGGAACAATTATGGGTTTTATTGCTTATAATATCTTTGAAATTATTAAAATTTTAAAGAATAATGAAGGAAGCGCGAACCCTTTAAGTAATGATAAAGATATTTATACAATTAATATTGATGAATAGTTTTAAAGTGACAGTTTTGTCACTTTTTATGTTAATTTTAAGTTAATAAGAGTTTAATTATCTTAACAATATTTTAAATTAAATTGTATTAAGTTATACTAATAAGAGTGTGATAGGAGGTTTAAAATGACAAATTCTAAATATAAAGTACTAATTGTCGAAGATGATCCAATGGTCGCTCAAATTAATCGAAATTATACAGAAAAAAACCCTTATGTCGAAGTTGTTTCTTGCGTCAGTAATGGACAAGAAGCATTGAATTTTTTAGAAAAAAATTTGGTAGATTTAATTATCCTCGATTATTATCTTCCTCAAATGGATGGAGAACAATTTTTAAAAACATTACGTGAACGTTATGGCTTTAAACATGAAGTCATTATGGTTACGGCAGAAACTAAATTCGATGAAGTGAGAAAATTATATTTCCTCGGTTGCTTAGATTATTTAATTAAACCTTTTGATTATCAAAGATTTAAAAAAGCGATTGATAAATTTGTCGCAGTTAAACAATATGATCGTAAAAAGATCTTATCTCAACAAGAAATCGATTCATTATTTAGCTTTAAAAATGAAACTAATGAAAATGGTTTAATCGCAAAAGG
The DNA here is from genome assembly GCA_963610315.1 of Acutalibacteraceae bacterium. Taxonomy (GTDB): domain Bacteria; phylum Bacillota_I; class Bacilli_A; order RFN20; family CAG-449; genus UBA3210. The sequence continues at coordinate 110,030 of CAVDMV010000001.1, read as the reverse complement.
TATTCAAGGTCAAACATTAAATACACTTATTAATTTTTTACGTAATAACGGTAGTAAAGAAATAACTTGTGATCAAATCGCTAAAGAATTACCTTTATCAATTGTTACTATTAGACACTATTTAAATTATCTTGTTGACGAAAATTATTTAGAAACAAGAATAGATTATTCTACCGGCGGTAGACCAAAGATTTTATATATTTATAAAGGTTAACATGGATAAAGTATTTAAAGAAAAACTTATTAAGATTGGTATTGATGTCGATAGAGCATTAAAATTATATTTTCTAGATGATGAAGATTTCTTTATTAAAGTGATTTCTAATAATTTCTTAAAACAAGACTTATATATGGAAACTTATCAAAAAGTACAAGAGAACGATTTAGAACAAGCATTTATGTATGCACATAAATTAAAATCTCAAATTGGTTATTTGTGTTTTACTCAATTATATGATAATATATCTATAGTTTGTGATAAGTTAAGAAATAAAAAATCGGATGACGTATTATCTTTACTTGAAGATATCGAAATTCCTTATTATAAATTTATTTCTTTATTAAAAGAATATCACTAGAAGGAGAAATTATGGCTGAACAATCAATTGAATTTAGATATGATACTCAATTATTAATTGAGGGTACAAATTTAGACGAAGACGCAATCAGTGAATATTTTGAAAAAAATTTCGTTGGTGATTGCTTACTTGCAGTCGGTGATGATGAATTAATCAAAATTCATTATCATACAAATGAACCTTGGAAAGTTCTTGAATATTGTAGATCTTTAGGTGAAATCTATGATATTGTCGTTGAAGACATGGATCGCCAAGCACGTGGTTTACACGGCTAAGATAATGAGAATTAGTTAGCGAAGAGCTAACTAATTTATTTTTTAAGGAGAAATATGAAAACTAATTTATCAAAATTATTAATTTTACCTTTAATTGGCTTTAGTTTATTTAGTTGTAATAATGCTTCTAGTAGTGAAAATAGTAGTTCAAATTCCTCTTCTAGTAACGCTACTAGCTCATCTTCTGAACAAAGCTCATCAACTTCTTTTACGAATCCAATTATTATTACATTTAAAAATTATGATTCACAAACAATTTATACTGAAACAATTGAAAGTGGACAAGTCCCAAGTTATTCTAAAGAAAATCCAACTCGTGAGAGTGATGAAAATTTCTCATATACCTTTGCTGGTTGGGACAAAGAATTTAGCGCAGTAACTAAAAATACTGTTTATACTGCAGTATTTAATAAAACAGTCATTAATGATACTTATTCAACTGAAGGAGTAAATTATACTTTATCAGGGGATGGAACTTATTATATCGCAAGTTCGTTTGATCCATACATTTCAGGTATGATTAGATCTGTTTCAGAAATTGTCATTGCAAAAACTTATAACGGAAAAGAAGTTAAAGAAATCGCTTCTTCATTCTGCGCTCCAGATGAACCATTTGCTTTAGAAATAGTTTATTTACCTGATACCATAACAACTATTAATTCAAATGCATTTAAGTATCTAGAGGAATTTAAAACAATTGTTTTATCAAAAAATGTCACAACAATTAAGAAAAACGCATTTAATAATTGCCCTTCATTAAATATCTTTTCTTATGCAGAAAGTAAGCCTGAAGGCTGGGAAGAAGGTTATGCAGATAGTAAAGTTAATGTTTACTTCGCTTCTTCTTGGGAAATGGTTAACGCAGGACCTAAGGTTAAATAAGTAAATTAAAAACTAGGAATTTTGAAATTCCTAGTTTTATTTTGCTTATTTTCTTAAAGCTTTTGTTTTAACTTCATCAAGAACTTTCTTAATGAATTCTTCTTTAGAAACAGAAACTTGTTCAGTTGAACCAATGATACGATATGTTAAAGAATTATTTTCAACTTCTTTATCACCAATAACTACAGTATAAGGAGTTTTTAATAATGAAGAATTTCTTAATCTATAACCAAGTTTTTCATTAGAATCATCAAGTGTTACTCTTAAACCTAATGCTTCTAATTCTTCTTTTACTTTATATGCGTATTCATTATGAACTGGAGCAACAGGAAGTAAGTTAATTTGAACTGGCGCTAACCAAGTAGGGAATTGACCTGCGAAGTTTTCGGTAATAATACCGATGAATCTTTCAATAGAACCAAAGCAAGCTCTATGAATCATAATAGGAGTTTTCTTATTACCATCTTTATCGATATATGTACAATCAAATCTTCCTGGAAGTTGCATATCTAATTGAACTGTACCACATTGCCAAATTCTGTTCATTGAATCTTTTAATTTGAAGTCAAGTTTTGGTCCGTAGAATGCTCCATCCCCTGGATTAATCTTAAATGATTTACCTGTCGCTAAACAAGCTTTCTTTAAATCATCTTCTGCTTTATCCCAAACTTCAATATCACCGATAAAGTTATCTTCTGGACGAGTAGATAATTCAATTGAATAATCTAGTCCAAATAAAGAATACATATAGTCATAAATCTTAATGATTCTTTGGATTTCATCACCAATTTGTTCTTCCATTAATAATGTATGAGCATCATCTTGGTGGAATGATCTAACTCTAAATAAACCATTTAAAGCACCAGAAGCTTCATTTCTATGGACGTGACCTAATTCTGCATATCTTAATGGTAATTCTTTATAAGAGTGTAAAGAATTCTTATAAACTAAGATAGCTCCTGGACAGTTCATTGGTTTAATCGCGAAGTCTTGTTCATCTACTTTTAAAGTATACATATCTTCTTGGTAGTGATCCCAGTGACCAGAAGTTTCCCATAATGTTCTAGATAACATAATAGGTGTTTCAATAACTAAATAGCCATTCTTCTTATGATATTCTAACCAGAAATTTTCAAGAGTTCTTCTTAATGTGTAACCATTTGGTAGCCAGAATGGTTCACCTGGACCAAATTCAGAAATCATGAATAAACCTAAATCTTTACCGATTTTCTTATGATCTCTTTTCTTACGTTCTTCAAGATCTAAAAGGTGTTTATCTAATTCTTCTTTTGACCACCATGAAGTACCATAGATTCTTGTTAATTGTTTGTTTTTAACATCGCCTCTCCAATAAGCTCCCGCGAGAGATAATAATTTGAAATGCTTAATTTGAGAAGTTTTTTCTAAGTGTGGACCAGCACATAAATCGAAGAAATCACCTTGACGGTAGATAGTAATAGAACCTTCAATACCGTTAATTAATTCGATTTTATATGGATTATCTTTAAATAATTCTAAAGCTTCTTCTTTAGTTACTTCTTCTCTTACGATTGGATTACCTGCAGAAGCAAGTTTTGCCATTTCTTTTTCAATCTTAGGAAAATCTGCATCAGTAATAGGGGAAGAGAAATCGATATCATAATAGAATCCTTCATCGATACTTGGACCAAAACCAAATTTTGCATCTGGATATAATTTGTGAATTGCTTGAGCGAGTAAGTGAGATGTAGAATGATTTAATACATCATAACTTTCTTTATCGCCTTGCTTAATTAAGATGAATTCACCATCTTCTTGGATAGGTCTATTTAAATCGTAGACTTTACCATTTAATGAATAAGCAATTGAAGATTTAGCGAGTGATAGTGAAATACTCTTTGCGACATCTAAGCCTGATTGACCTTCACTAGCTTCAATAACTTTTCCATCTAAACATGTTAGTTTCATAATTTCCTCCTTAAAATAAAAAAAACATCCTCTAAATAAGGACGTTAATTCGCGGTACCACCTTAGTTTATATCGATTATCGATATACTCTTAATTCATAATCTTAACGCGATAAACGTCTATTTCTAGAAGGCTCCAAAGTAGTTCTTATAGTTTTGTGAGCATTTTCACCAGCTAGCTCTCTCTAAAAAGTTTTCTATAAGCATGTCTTTTTCATAACCTCTTAGATTATAAGATTCTAGAAAAAATATTACAATAAAATTATGAAAATTCGTAAAGAAAAACATCACAAATTGTGATGTCTTTCATCCTTATTTAATTTTTAATGCGACTGCGACTCCGCCGAATAATCCAGCGTCTTGATCCATTTCAGCAAGAACGATTTTAATTTCTTTTAATGGATAATTCTTAATGATTTTATTGGCTTTTTCTTCAACTTCTTTAATAAAATATTTTGAGGATTTCATTACTCCTCCGGAAAGACAGAATTTATCAACATTAAATTCCATTTGGGTATTCGCGATAAATACCGCGACCATTTCTTCCCATATATCTAAGATTTCTAAAGCTAATTTTTCATTTTGTTCAACTTTAGAAAAGAAGTCTTTACATCCTGTTACTTCTAGTCCATAACTACGGGCTAAATTTTCCATACCAGTTCCAGAGCATAATTTTTCAAATTCTTCATAACCATTTTTATAATGAACGAGTATGTGACCAATTTCAAATGGTAAATTAACCATATTTGAATTGTGAATTAAGCATCCTCCGATACCAGTTGATATTGTGATAAAATATGAATCTTTAACGTCTTTAGTTGATCCAAAACTTGCTTCTGCTAGAGCAGTGCAATTTGCATCGTTTCTAATATTAACTTTAAAACCATATTTTTCTTCTAATCTTTTATTTAAATCGAAGTCTTTTATATTTAAGTTAGGTAATAATGTAATATGATCACCATCAATTAATCCGCAGGCGGAAATACCAACTTTTTTTACACCATATTTTTCATATGGTAATGAATCGATCATTCGACAAATTTGTTCGAATAATTTATCTTTATCATTTTTAGTTGTTGATTCTCTTACGACGTCAACAATCTCTAATGATTCAGATACTACTGCGATCCTTAAATTTGTTCCCCCTAAGTCAATTGATATGACATATTCCATAATTAGTCCTCCATTTCTTTGAATTCTCTTGTACGGATAATCTTCATGAAGTTAGTTTTGTTAGAACCTGTTGGAGTACCACCAGTTAAAATGATATTACTTCCTGCAGGGATACCAAGTTCTCTAGCTTTGAAAAGTGCGAATACTTCCATTTCTTCAATTAATTGAGGAATGAAAGGAATGTAAGTTGGATAAACACCCCACATTAATGTCGAACTTCTACAAATCTTCATATCATTAGATACAGATAAGATTGGGCAGCATGGTCTAGCTTTTGATAAACGTGAAATAGCTTCATCAGTTTCAGCAAGAACAACAATTAATTTTGCATCGATTAAGATCGCTGTTGTAGCGACTGCGTTAGAAATAGCATCGTTATTGTTTTTATTTGATGTTTCGAAAGCTTCATTAGCTAAATGAGCATATGGAAGATATTTTTCCATTTTTGCTGAAATCTTAGCTTGCATTGAAGCTGCTTCAACTGGATATTCACCACTTGCAGATTCAGCTGATAACATAACTGCATCAGTACCTGAAGAAACTGCATTAGCAACGTCAGAAACTTCCGCTCTAGTAGGGTTTGGGTTAGTCTTCATTGAGTCTAACATTTGAGTTGCAGTAATGACTGGTTTACCAGCGATTCTACATTTTTCAATTAATAATTTTTGAACTACTGGAACATCTTCTGCTGGAATTTCAACCCCTAAGTCACCACGAGCGACCATGATTGCATCAGTTACTTTTAAGATATCGTCGATGTTTTTAACTGCTAATGGGTTTTCAATTTTTGAAATGATCTTAATATCTGAACGACCGTTTTCAACTAAGATCTTTCTAATGTCTAAGACATCGTTCGCATCTCTAACAAATGATGCTGCAATATAAGCAACTTCTTCTTGTTTAGTTCCCCATACAATATCATTATAATCCTTTTCAGAAATATATGGCATTTGAATTTCAGTTTCTGGGCAGTTGACACCACGTCTATCTTTAACTTCATGGTGATTTAATGCTCTACAAACTAATTCTTTCTTCTTTTCGTCTTTTTCTTCGATGACGAATGTGATATTACCGTCGTCTAATTTGATGTGTTGGCCAACTTCACAGTCATCATATAAGCCTGGATAAGTAACAGAGAAGTGAGTTGAATCACCTAAAACTTCTGTCATAGAAACTCTTACGATTGAATTAGTTTCGAATTTAGCTTTACCATCTTTAAATAAATGAGTACGAATTTCAGGACCTTTAGTATCTAACATTAAAGGCATGATAATTTTATCGTTTTCCCATAATTTTTTTGCAATTGCGACTTTTTTGCCGTGTTCTTCATAAGAACCATGTGAGAAATTCATTCTCATAACGTTCATACCTGCGTGATATAATTCTAAACATTTTTCATAAGTATCACTTGCAGGACCAATTGTACATACAACTTTTGTCTTTTTTGTAATATTCATATAAAACCTCTTTTTCATTTATATTTTTAAACAAAATACTTAAACATTCTATTATATTTTCTATTAATAGAAAAGAATAAAATTATCTTTTTTCGAAAATAATAAATCTAAGGGCTTACATTTTAATTTTAATGTTTCATAATTTAAAAATATTCTTTTATTTATTGATGTAAAATTGTAAGATAATCTAAGTAGGTGACATTATGATTTATTTAAACAAAGAAGATTTTTATGAAGTATATTTAAATTCGATTATTAGTGATTTTGATCACGATACTTTAACTATGCTTTATCAACCTATTGTCGGTAGTCACGCGATATCTTTATATCTAACTCTATATGCTGATTATAAAAAGAAAAGTGATATTGCATCTTTAGAAGACCTTCTTTTAGAAATGGGCATCGATATTACTATTTTAACTGAAGCGAAAAATAAATTAGAAGGTATTGGTCTAATTAGAACTTATTATAAAAAAGATAAAGGCCAATCATTTTTAAAATTCGTTTTATACGCGCCTAAAACACCAAAAGAATTCTTTGATGATATTCTTTTTAAAGGTTTATTAATTTCTCGTATTGGTGAAAAGAAAGTTCAACAATATTTAAGAAGATATAAAACTAAAAAGCTCGATTTAGATGGCTATAATGAAATAAGTGCATCTTTTAATGATGTATTTAAGTCTTCTTTAGATGAAGATGTTTATTCTTCTACTCTTAATATTGTCGGAGGATATGGTAGAAAAGTTATCGATGTATCAAAAGGATTTGATAATGCAAAATTCTTATCTTCTCTAGAAAATTTAAATATTTTACCTAAAGCTATTAAGAAAAGCGATATGAAAAAAATCTCTGAACTCGCCTTACTTTACGGCGTTAATGAAGACATTATGGGAGATTATGTTTCTCAATCATATCGACCTGATGAAAAAGAAAAAATTGATTACGACATGGTTAAAGATTTGTGTGTAAAAGATAAATCATACCAAGTTTTAAGAAAAAATGGTTCAAATAATATCGCATATAGTTCAACTAGTAAAATGGGTAAAAAAGTCGAAATGATGCAAACTTATTCTGCTTTAGATTATTTAAAGATTAAACAAAATAACGGGGCAGTTTCACCTAGTGACGTCAAACTTATTACTGAATTAAATGAAAGTTATGGTTTAAATTCTTCAGTTATAAATGTCCTTATCGATTATTGCCTAGAAAGAAATAATAACCAATTATCTCGTACTTATGTTACTAAAATTGCTGCGAGTTTAAATAGAGAAGGTATTTCTTCTACCTTAGATGCGATGAATTATTTAAAACAAAATTCTCGTCGTAAAAAAATCGATGTTGATATTCCTTCTCAAACTGAAGAAAGTGAAGAAAATGTGACTAAAGAAGATTTATCTTCCTTAATCGAGGGATTATAGTATGAGTGTAAATATTGATGACATTATTCATCTCGACTATGATGAAATAGAAAAGATAAAAAAAGAAACATTTAAAAAAGTTTATGAAAATAAAGAGATGTTTGACTTTATTAAAGCGAATTCATTAAATGAAGAATTTGTCTATAAAAATGTTTCTTATTTTTCTCGTGTCATGAAAGATAAAGAAAAATGTAAAAATTGCCAAGGGTTAAATTCTTGTTCAAAAGGTGGTTTTATTTTAAAACTTTATTACGATGACAAGAAAAATAAATTAGAAGAAATTATTTCTCGTTGTAATTTTAAATTAGAAAACGATAACGTCGTTTCTAAATTCATCATTTGTGAAACTGATAAAAGCTATTTTAATTATCCTTTAAAAGAATTATTAAATTATTTTGCTAGTGATCGAACTAAAGTTGTGACTAAGATGGCAAAAATCGCTAAAGGAATTGAATTAAATAAAGGAATTTATCTTTATGGAGAAGATGGAATTGGCAAAACTTTTATGATGTCTGTTTTTTCTAAATCCTTATCATTATCATTAAAAGATGAATATATTTCTTATATTGATTGTTCAGGATTTTTTAAAGATTTATCAGATAATTATCGTTTTAATAAGGCTAATTATGAATTTGATTTTGAAATGTTGACCAAAGTAAAATATTTATTCTTAGATAATTTTATGCTTGAAAGCATGTATTCAAATATTAAAACTGATATTATCTTACCACTTATTAAGAAAAGAAACGAATTAGGTTTATTAACTTTTTATGTTTCTAATAAATCGCCGATGGAAGCTTTAAATAATGCCGGGGCTTCAAAAGCAAATAAAGATATATATAATGAAATAGTGAATAAAAATGAAATATTTTATTTAAAAACAAGTCCAATCGCACTTTGTTCATTGAATAAGTAGGTGAAATTATGGCTTATAAATTAGTATCTTTATATGATTTAGTAAAACTTTCAAAAGAAGAAGATATTTCTAAGAATTATGTTTCTTATTTATGTTCTTTTTATCCTGGACGTGAATATCATCATAATGAAATTTTAGATATCGAAAAATTATTAAAATTCTTAGGCATTAATGATAATTGTTCTTTAGTAGAAGGTTTTATTTTTGGCTATGTTGTTCCACATTTAAATAAAGAGATGGATTTATTAAAAATAACTTCTGATACAATAATTAATATCGAACTTAAAAGCGGAGATATATCTTTAAATAAGGTACTAGATCAATTAAAACAAAACCGTTATTTTACTAATGTTATCGGCAAAAAACATGCAGTTCATTTTACTTATAAAAGTGTTGTAAATAAATTATATAAATTAGTAGATAAGACACTTGTTGAATCGACTAAAGAAGAACTTTTAGAATATTTAAAATTACCAGTTGATCAATCAGTCAATTTAGATGAAATTTATAATCCAAAGAATATTTTAGTTTCTCCATTAAATAATAATGAGAAATTCATTGAAGGAAAATACATTTTAACTCCTCATCAAAGAGATATTAAAAAGAAGATAAAAGATTTAATTAAGCAAAATAAACGTAATGTTTTTGCTTTAACAGGTTCACCTGGAACTGGTAAAACATTGCTTCTATATGATTTAGCTTATGATTTTTCATTTAAAGGTAAAGTATTAATTATTAATGTTGAAGCATTAAGCGAAGGACATAGAATTTTAAATGAAAAAATTGAAAATTTAACGATTAAAGAATTAAATAAAGTATCTTTAAAAACTCTCGATAAATATGATTATATTTTCTTTGATGAAACGCAAAGAATTTATCCTTATGAAAAATTCTTTAAAATTGTTCAATATATAAAAGATAATCGTAAGAGATGCATATTTTCTTATGACGCGAATCAAGTAATCTTTAATAGTGAAAATGCCAAAAAGGTCATTTCATTAATTCTTCAAGAAACTAAAGAGACACATTATCGTTTAACTAATAAAATTAGATCAAATGTAGAAGTAATTTCTTTTATCGATTGCGTCTTTAACTTAAATAATTTTAATAAAGATATTCCTCTTAAGGACAGTTGCTCAATAATTTATGAACCTAATGAAAAGAAGGCTATAAAAAGAGCATTAGAATTAAATAAGTTAGATTATACATTTATTCGTTATCCTATTAAACAAATGAATGCTAGCTTAGAAGATAATTTAAATATTTTAGATTCAAATGAAGTAGTCGGACAAGACTTTCAAAAAGTTGTGATGATTTTAAATTCTTATTTTTATTATGAAGATGGAGAATTAAAAGGAAAAGAGATAGAAGACACTAAATATCCTATCGTCAAGATGTTATATCAAGGCTTAACTAGAGCGAGAGAAAATATTATTCTAATTGTTACTAGTAAAGAACTTTTAATTAATTTACTCTCTATTCTTAACTAAAAAATTGAAAAGATGAAATATTTTATTGAATTAATGTTTTATTTTTGATATTTTATATATGTTGTCGCCTTATAGAGGGCCTCAACCGCATTGAAAAGGTCTTTTTAAAGATGTCAAAATCTACCTTTAAAGCGAGTCTAAGTCTATAGAAAATAGGAGGTAACGAAATTTATGTACGCAATTATCGAAACTGGCGGAAAGCAAATTAAAGTTGAAGTTGGTCAAAAAATCTTTACTGAAAAGTTAGATGTTGAAGCAGGTGCTGAATATACTTTCGACAAAGTATTACTTGTTTCAGGTGATAAGACTAGCGTTGGTACACCATATGTTCAAGGTGCTACAGTAGTTGCTAAAGTTGAAAAACAAGACAAACAAAAGAAAATCTTAGTTTTCAAATATAAGAGCAAAGCTAACTATCGTAGAAAACAAGGTCATCGTCAACCATACACATGTTTAACAATCGAATCAATTAATGCTTAATTAATATGATCCAAGTTAATGTGATTTCGCATGATGGTAAACCTTATGGACTTGAAGTAAAAGGACATGCAGGATTTGCCGAATCTGGCCAAGATCTTATCTGTGCCGGAGTATCAAGTATAGTTACCGGTGGTTTCAATGCATTTAATAAAGATGACATTGTAAGTGTTACTTTAGAAAGTGGATACGCTAAAGTAATTCTTAAAGAACAAAGTGAATCACTTAAAGTTCTCGAAGTAATTATTATTCAATTACAAACTATACAAGAGAGTTATCCAAAATATATAAAAATAAAATAAATACGAAAGAAGGTGCAAACTATGATGTTTAAATTAAATATTCAATTATTTGCTTCTAAAAAGGGTGTCGGTTCTACAAAGAACGGTCGTGACTCAGAATCTAAGAGATTAGGTTGTAAAGTCTCAGATGGTCAATTCTGCACAGCAGGATCAATCATTTATCGCCAACGTGGTACAAAAATTTATCCAGGTGTTAACACTATGAAAGGTGGAGATGATACTATTTTCGCAACATGCGATGGTATTGTTAAATTCGTCCGCTGGGGTAAATCAAGAACTAAAGCAACAGTTGTTCCAGTCGAAGGAAATAATTAATTTTGTTATCAAGCATTTGGGTGTCCAAATGCTTTTTATTTCTTTAAATTCCTATCTATCTCTTACATTTATCCTAAAGGATAAAAGAGAGAGATTATTTATTGAGATTTAACTAAACTATTTGTATAATTATTACATAATTGAGAAAGGAGATAATTATTATGTTTATTGATAAAACAAGACCTTTTGTTGTTAAAGCTGGAAGAGGTGGTAATGGAGCCCTTTCTTTTTTACATATTAAATCAAATGAATTTGGTGGACCTGACGGAGGTAATGGAGGCCGTGGTGGTAGCATCATTTTAAAAGCTACTAGTGATGAATCAACTTTAATGAGATTCTCACACGTCAAAAAGATTCAAGCTGAAGATGGTGAAAAAGGCCAAAAGAAGAAAATGTATGGTCATGCGGCTGAAAATGTCTATGTTAAAGTTCCAGTTGGAACTGTCGTATTTGAAGAACCAAATCATACATTCCTTGCCGATTTATCAAAAGAAGGTCAAGAATTTGTTGTCGCAAAAGGTGGTAGAGGTGGTAGAGGTAATGCTTGCTTTACTACTAGTGTTATTCAAGCTCCTAAAGTTGCAGAAAATGGTCTTCCTGGTCAAGAAAGAACTATTACTTTAGAAATGAAACTGCTCGCGGATGTTGGCTTAGTTGGTTTACCTAGTGTTGGTAAATCTACTTTATTAAGCGTTATTTCCGCGGCAAAACCTGAAATTGCTGATTATCCATTTACTACTATTACACCTAATTTAGGTGTTACTTATTTAAAAGATGGCTCTTCATTTGTTGTCGCGGATTTACCAGGCTTAATTGAAGGAGCATCCCAAGGAAAAGGATTAGGATTACAATTCTTAAGACATATTGAAAGATGTCGAGTTATCGTTCATGTTTTAGATATGACTCACGATGATCCACTCAATGATTTTGAAACAATTAATAAAGAATTAGAAACTTATGGTTTCAATTTATTAAAAAGACCAATGATTGTTGCTTGTAGTAAGGTCGAAGATGAAATTACTGAAGAACAATATGAAAAAGTTAAAAAGGCTTTAGAAGGGAAATATGATGTATATCCAATTTCTGCATTAACTAATGATCGAATTGATATACTTCTTTATAAGATTAAAGATGTTCTCGCTAATGCTGAATACTTCCCACTTTATGAAGAAAAAGATCAAGATGTTAAAGTTTATGATGCTCATCTTGACTTAAAAGAAGAATTTAGAATTGAAAAAGTTGGCCCACATGCATTTAAGATTTGTGGAGAAAGAATTGAAAGAACATATTCTTTAATTAACTTAACATCTGATGAAGGTGTATTAAAATTATTATCAATCTTACGTAATTTAAAGGTTGATGACAAATTAAGAGAAATGGGCGCAGTTGATGGGGATAGCGTTACTCTTTGTGATTTCGAATTTGATTATTTCGAATAGGAGGCTATTTTATAAATGAAAAAAATATTATCATACGCTTTAGTTACACTTGCTACTATTACTTTATTTTCTTGTAACGGGGTGTCTTCTTCAAGTGTAACTAGTAGTGATTCTTCTAGTAACGAATCTAGTTCAAGTGAAACAAAAAAAGATAATTTTCAAAAGATTACTTTAGAGCAAATAAAAACAGGATTAAATCAACATTTATTTCCTTCACAAGGCGAAAATGAATTAATTGTAGTTCCAGTATATTTTACTGATTTTACTCCAGAAATATTAGGTATTAATGAAGAACAATCAAAGGAAGATATTTATAATGTCTTCTTTGGTGATAGCGTTAATACTCCTAATTCGCTTCATCCAACTGGATACGAAAGTGTAGCAAGTTATTATCATAAATCAAGCTATGGTAAATTTAGCTTAAAAGGAACAGTAACTAATTATTGTTCACTTGGAACTACACTTTTAGAACATGTTCAAACTGCTTCTCATAGTGATCCTATCACTTATTTAAAAGATAAAGTTATTTCATGGTTAAAAGTAGAATATCCAGATTTAATGAAGAATTATGATTCTGATAAAGATGGATATTATGATGGATTAGCTATCGTTTTCCCTAATAACGATTATGAATCATATGGAAGTGGTAATGATTGTATTTCTTATTATGAAAGTTACTATAATACTACTTTAACTCCAAATATGAAGGATAATTTATTAACGACACTTTTTGCTTATACAGTCACTAATGTAGAAGAAGCAAATATCGATAATCCAACTTGCCCAAGTTATACTTGGTTAAGCTATAATTATCTTAAGAATGGTGGATATAAAGATGAAAATAATAACTTACTAGTTGATGGACATATTTTTATTCATGAATTTGGTCATTTATTAGGCTTATCTGATTATTATTCATCTTCTTCAACTACTCCAGTTGGTAAGTTAGATATGATGGATCAAAATATTGGTGATCAAAATGCTTTTTCTAAATATGAATTAAATTGGTTAACTCCTACTTTAGTTTCTTCTGAAGGTGATTATGAAATTACTTCTTTAGAAGATGGAGGTAGCGCATTACTTATTCCTTCATCAAGTTTAGATTATTCTTATTCACCATTTGATGAATATTTATTACTTGAATTATATACTCCAACTGGATTAAATGAATTTGATGTTCAACATAAATACGGTTCTTATCAATTAATCGATAAATCATTTGTTAAAATTTATCATGTCGATGCACGTTTAGGTTTAGTTGATACTAAATTAAAAACATTTAAGTATATTCATGAATATCCTAGTGACATACCAGATTCAAAATATGTAACTATCGCTCATTCAAATACCGGCGTTATGTTAAATAAGAACAACAATTTAATTAATGTTGTTTCAAAGAAGAATCCTACAACAGTTTTAACTTCTACATTTAGTTATAATAGCGATGCTTTTATTAGAACTACTTCATTAAGTGAATTTAAATTTAATGATGGTAATTCTTTAAAATATACTATTCGAATTAAATCAATTGAAAATAACAAAGCAACTATTGGTATTTATGCTAAATAGGGAAAGGAGAAGCTATGCAAGAAAAACAACTTAAAAGTATCTATATTGGCTTAATTTCAGCATTTTTATGCTTATTAACTTTTTTAGGTTTAATCTTGCTAGAAAAAATCTAATATGTATTACTATTTAAAAGGGAGAATTGTCTGCGTATTTGATACTTCGATCGTTATTGATGTAAATGGAATTGGTTATGAAGTTCTTGTAATTGATTCTTCTTCATTTGAAATTAATGATGAATTAATAATTTATATTGTACATATTCTTAGAGAAGATGAAGAATTCTTTGTCGGTTTTAAATCACTTGAAGAAAAAGATTTATTTAATAAGCTCATCTCTTGTAAAGGAGTGGGACCAAAAACTGCTTTAAGTGCATTAAGAGGAATTTCGATTAATGATTTTATTTCTGCGATTGAAAATGAAGATGTTTCGCGTTTAAAGAAATTAGATGGGATTGGCCAAAAAGCAGCTTCACAAATCATTCTTGATTTAAAAGGTAGCTTAACTAATTTTAGCGTTAATAAAGTTGAACAAAAGAACGTTGTTCGTAATAGAAACAAAGATGATGCGATAATCGGCTTAAAGAATTTAGGCTTTAAACAAAAAGAAATAGAGAAATGTCTTAATTTAGTTGATGATGAAACTTTATCTACTGAAGAATATATCACAAGTGTATTAAGAATGATGAGGAAATAATATGGCAAGAATGTTAGATCCAAATAAAAAAGATAGTAAAGAAATGGAAGAAGAAAAATCACTTCGTCCATTAACTTTTGATGACTATATTGGTCAAGAGGAAATGAAACGTAATTTAAGCGTTTTTATTGCCGCGGCTAAAAAGAGAAATGAAGTTCTTGATCATGTTTTAGTTTATGGTCCTCCAGGTCTAGGTAAAACAACTTTAGCATATGTAGTTTCGCATGAAATGGGAACTAATATTCGTTTAGTTAATGGCCCTAGTATTGAAAAACCTGGCGATTTAGCGGCAATTTTATCAACTATTGAACCTGGTGATATTCTCTTTATCGATGAAATTCATCGTATTCCTCGTGTAGTAGAAGAAATTCTTTATGGTGCGATGGAAGATTTTACTTTAACTTTAATGATTGGTAAAGATGATGAAGCAAGAAACATCTCAATCGATATCGCTCCATTTACTTTATTTGGTGCGACGACTAAACCTGGTGATTTATCTTCACCTTTAAGAGATCGTTTTGGTATTACTTCTAGATTAAATTATTATACGACTGAAGAATTAACTTCGATTGTTAAAAGAACATCACAGGTTTTTAAAACACCAATTTGTGATGAAGGGGCTAAAGAAATCGCTCTTAGAAGTAGAGGTACTCCACGTATCGCGAATAGAATATATCGTCGAGTAAGAGATTTTGCTTCTTATAAAGATGAAGAGACTATTTCTTTAGAACTAACTAAAGAAGCGTTAGGCTTTTTAAAAATTGATGCTCTAGGTCTTGATGATATTGATTCACGTTACATTAAGACTTTAATTAAGCGTTTTAACGGTGGTCCAGTCGGACTAGAAACATTAGCTTCAACAATCGGTGAAGAAGTTAATAATTTAGAAGAAGTGTATGAACCTTACTTACTAAAACTAGGTTTAATTAATAAAACTCCTCGTGGAAGAGTAGCCACTGAACTAGCTTATAAACATTTCAATATCGATTTATTTACAAAAGAATAGAAGGGAAATTTTAACCCTTCTTTTTACTTTTAAGTTATGTTTAAGGTAGTATCGAGTTTTGTTATGAAAATAAACTATTTTTAATCCCTTATTATTGAAAATAATAAATATAAATAGTATACTATTAAGCGATTTATTGAAATAAATAAGTGATTTATTTATGAATATAAATAAGTCAAATATCAAAAATCTCATTTTAAAAATGAAATTTGTTTAGGAGGAAGAAAATGCGTCGATTCTATGGATTCTTATTATTGATAATATCTACATTATTGATCATTGTTTGTGGATTTAACCCACAAAGAGAAAAAATTAATTCAGGCCTTGAATATGAAGGTGGCTATGAAACTTTATATAAAGTTGACTTAGGTTCTGATAACAACAACATTAATGACATTGGTAACACTGTTGTTAGTAGAATTGAAGATGCTGGAGTTGAAAACGCAAGTGTTGCGGTTGAAAAATCTAGCGATGGAGATGAAAACTTCATCCGTATCAAGATGAACGCTCAAACAGAAACTGATTTAGACTATGTTCTTAGATCAGTTGAAGCTACAGGTAAAATTACAGTTTCAACTTTACTTTCTAACGATGCTGATTATTCATTAGAAATGGAAGAACCATTCGTCATTGGTAGCGCAAGCGTTGAATGGAATTCATCAACTCCTTATGTTTCAGTCGAATTAAAGGATGCAAAAGAATTTAAGAAATTCGTTGATACATGTAATGATGCTTATAAAAAGTTCATGGAAAAATATAATTCAGGAAGTGAAGATAATAACAACATTACTGGTGTTATGGTCTTATGGCTTGATAAAACTGAAAATGATTCTTATGTTGAAGCTTATCAAGATACTGAAACTTTAAGACAAGAAGAAATTAGAGATAAAATCTTAGCTTTAGTTCCTACTGATAACTTTACTTATACAGAAGACGCGAATGGTGATTACCAAGATGCTTCATTTAAAATTTCTGCTTATGACTATACTCAAACAGAAATGGTTGCTGAATCCGCTCATACTGTTGAAAGAATTATTAACTATGGTTCATCAACTTATTCAATGAAAAGACTTTATACTCAAAGAATTGAAGCAAGTGAAGGTAATGCTTATACAAATATTATTATCTATGGTATTATCGGTGGTTCATTAGTTGCATTAATCTATTTAGTAGCAAGATTTAGACTTGCAGGTTTAGGAGCATTTACTTCTATCTTACTAAGTTTATTCATCCAATTAATTTTATTTAATTTCTTTGGTTATACATTTACAACAATGGTTAGCTTAGGTTTCTTAGCTTCATTAATTATGAATACCTCTTATGCCATTGTTTATTTAACTAAATTTAAGAGTGAATTACAAAATGCTAAGACTGCAATTAAAGCTAATCAACAAGCAACTAAATCTACTTTAGTTAACTTAATTGATGTTACAGTCTTAGGTTTATTTATTACAATTATCGCGGTTAATGCAGTTTCTTCTCAAACTAAATTATTCCCTGCAGTATTATTAATTGGTACATGTGTCAGTTTAATTGTTAATCGTTTATATACTTTATTTGAAATGTATTGGTTAACTCATAATAAGGTAGCTAGTGAAAAACTTTCTATCTTTGGAGTAAAGGCTAATAAAGTAAGTATTTTAGATGAAAAAACAACTAAAGTTATTTCTAAAGTTGATCCAGTTAAGAACTTAAAGAGAAATTCAATTGTCGCAACTGTTATTTCTGGTTTATGTGTTATCTTAATTGCAGTATTTATTATTATTCCTTCAACTAATGTCTTTAATGTTTCTTCTGATTCAGAGACTTATACTCGTATTGAAATGTCTTCTTATGTTGATAATTCAAGCGGACACTATATGTTTGAAAAATCTGAAGATGTACAATCTTTCTTTGATAATAAATATCCAAGTATCGCGAATAAGATTTATACAATTGATATTAAAGTTGTTGAAGATGTTTTACCAGAAGCAGAAGATTATACAACAGTTCAAAAACATGACGTCGCTTATGTATCTGTCGCATTTAATACAACATTAACTGCTTCAGAAATTGATCAAATCAATGATTCAAATTTAATTTCTACTATTCAAGAAAATACAAATTATTCTTCCGCAGATTATCAAGTAACAGCTGCAATTGTCGAAGTTACTTCTTCAAGTGTTAATTACTTAACTACTTCTGCGATTATTGTTGTTTCATTATTTGCAGGCTTATCAGTTGTATTCGTATTAATTAGATACGGTATTACATATGGTTTATCTACATTAGTTACATTAATCCCAACTTCATTAGTCGCTATTTCTTTCTACGTAGCAAGTAGAATTGGTATGTCTGCTTTATCATTAACTGGTATTGCAGCAGGCTTAATCGTTGTTATGATTATTCAAATTCCTCTCTATGAAAGAAATAAAGTCTTATTAAGAGAAAATAAAATTAAAGTTGGTACTTATGAACAAAGAGCGATTATCGCGAATGATGTATTAGCTTCTGAAACTAGAATTATCAGCGTAATTACTTTATTTGCCTTAGTTTCTACTTTCGTTGTAGCATTCGCTTCACCATTAACTTCAAGTGTATTCTCAACATATGGAGCGATGGCGATTACAATATTAGTTGGTTATATTGCAACAATCATTCTTGCTCTTCCTTGCCAATTATTCTTCTTTAAACATATTCATTTCTCATTCTCAATCAATAGAGAAAAGATTAATAAAAAGAAGATGGAAGAAGCAAAACTTAAAAATAAAAATCCTGGTTCTGAAGCTCGTGAAGCAATCATTCCTGGAATTAATGATTAATCTAAAGGCTACTTCTGTAGCCTTTTAATTTAGGGAGGAAATATGAACTCTTTTCAAAATAAATTACTAGAAGCTTATTCTTTATCTCTTAATGATTATAACGAATTAACTAAGACGTTAACTTATAATGATTTAGAAGATCCTTTAAGATTCTTAAATATCGAAAAAGCAGTTGAAAGAATTAAAAGAGCGATTAAAAATAATGAAAAAACAATGATATATGGCGATTATGATTGTGATGGATTTACTTCTACTTCGATTATCTACAAGATGTTTAAAATACTAAATTATCAAGTAGGTTATTACATTCCTTCTAGATATAAAGATGGCTATGGCTTAAATTTAAAAATGGCTGATATGATCATCGCTCGAGGATATAAATTAGTAATTTTAGTTGATAATGGGATTTCTTTAAATTCTGAAGTAGATTATTTAAATGATCATGGAATTGATGTCTTAATTTTTGATCATCATGAATTAGGAGAAGTTTTACCTAATGCTTACGCGATTGTTCATCCGTTTTTAAAAATTGATGGATCGATCTTACCTCAATGCGCGGCATATGTTTGTTTTAATGTATCGAGATTAGTTTTAGGTTATGTTGATCCATATTTACTTTCTTTATCTTCAATTGGAACTATATCTGATATGATGACTTTAAAATCATATAATCGTATCATTGTGCGATTAGGAATAGAGACAATGAAAATAAATGCCTATCCTCAAATTAAATATTTACTCGATGGAAAAGCTTTAGTTGATGAAAATGATATTTCGTTTATTCTTGCTCCAAAAATAAATTCTTTAGGAAGAATGGTTGAAAGCGTTAAAGTTAATGATGGAGTAAAATTTTTAAGTTCTGAAAATGAATTTGAAATTTCTTCAATAAATAGGTTTATAACTGAAAATAATCTTTTAAGGAAAAAAATGACATCCGAAATAATTTCTTCTTTATCTTTAGATGAATACGAATTAGATGCAGTTTATTGCATCTATATTCCTCATATTAAAGAAGGTTTAATTGGAATTATCGCTAATAAAATAATGCTTGAAAAGAAAGTTCCAACCATTTGCTTTACTGATGGTGAAGATGGAATTTTAAAAGGCTCGGCTAGATCATTAGAAGGTTTACCTTTAAATGAAGTATTTACTAAATTAAGTAAATATCTTCTTTCAAGTGGAGGACACGCTTTATCTGGAGGATTAAGCATTAAAAAAGAAGATTTTTCTATCTTTAAAGAAGAGATTAATCATCTTGCAAGAGGAAGAATTCTAACTCCTCAAAAAGAGATAAATATTGAAGTTAATTCAGATGAATTAACGTATGAAAATTATTTATTCTTAAACACTTTAAAACCATTTGGACAAGACTATAAAGAACCTAATTTTATCGTTAGTTGTCCTTCTAATTTAGTTAAATCTTTAAAAGGAATTCATATCCGCGGAAATTTAAATAATTGTTGCTCTTTTATTGGATTTAACTTACAACCTAACTACACTTATAAGTGTGCTATTTTAAAAGGCAAATTAGTTTTAGATACTTTTAATAGAAATAATGCTATTCAGTTAAAAATAAGTGAAATAAATTATAAAAATTAACTAAAAATATACATTTTAGTAGTATAATTTTTAGCTTGAAAGGAGAGATATATGCTTAATTTTTTAGAAGATGCTTCATCATCTACTCAAACAACTACATCAAGTTTTTCTTGGGAAGGAATTTGGGATGCAATTAAGACATGGTGTTTAACTACAGGTATTAAATTAGTCATCGGTATTCTTTTACTTATCGTAGTTTTCATTCTCATTAATACTTTTGCGAAAAATTTAAGAAATCGTTTAAGAAAAAAGGGCAAAGATGATATTGTCTGTAACGCCGTTTATAATGCGACAAGAAAAGTATTAAAAGCTCTTGCATTAATTGTTTTCTTCGGATTTATCGGTATTGAAATGACAGGTATCGCTAGTATCATTTCTTCTTGTGCAGTCGCTTTAGGCTTAGCTTTACAAGGCTCTTTATCTAATATTGCTGGTTGGGTAATCTTAATTGTTACTAGACCATTTAGACTAGGTGATTTTATTGAAGCTCAAGGTGTGAGTGGAACTGTTGAAGAAATTAATCTTATCTATACTCACATTAAGACTCCAGATAATAAAGTAATTTACATTCCTAACGGAGCTTTAAGCGGAGGAAATATCACTAACTACTCAATTAAACCTATTAGACGTCTTGATCAACAATATACAATCAGTTATTCTTCTGACGTCAATTTAGCGTTAAAAGTTATTTCTGAAGTAGCAAAATCACAAGATCTTGTATTAAAGAATCCTGAACCTTTTGTTAAAGTTCAATCATATGCAGATTCTTCAATTGTTATCGTCTTAAGAGTTTGGATGAAAAATGAAGATTATTGGACTGTCAATTTCGATTTACTTGACCAAGTTAAGAAAGCACTTGATGAAAATAACATCGAAATTCCATTCAATCAACTTGATGTTACTATTAAAAATAAATAGTTGTTATTAGGTATCTATCTAGATACCTTTTAATTTGCTTAAATTTAATGTTATTAATTCATTAAAAACTCATTTTCTATTTAAAATAAAATCAAAATTTATTATTATATAATAAATACGAAGAAAAATCGTGTAGAAAAGAGGGTAACTATGAGTGATTTTGAAAATGAATTACAAAATAGGTCCAAGAAGAGAAAAAAGGTTTTTATTACTAAACTTTCTCTTATTGGAATCATCGCTCTTTTAATTGTGGCTTATTTTGTTACACCAATTTCTAAAGTATATAATTCAACTATTGATGGAATGATTTATTTAACTAGTGAAAATTATTTATCAATTGCGGGAATTTCTAAATCTAATTCACTTTATTTAATTTCTCCTGATGCAATTAGTAGTTCATTAAAACAATATCCATTAATTGATGAAAGTAGCGTTAAAGTAAGCGTCACTCCAATGGGATTAAATATTTTCGCTCAAGAGATTTCACCAATGTTTAAATATAATGATGAATATTATTTATCTAATGGTAATAAAGTTGATGATACTTTACTAAATAACCAAGATGAATTTATTAAAAACTATATGTCTTCATATTTACCTTTATCACTCGACTTAGTTAGTAAACCACTTAACGATAAATTCAATTTAACTCGTTATGTTCATCTTTGTAACATCATTCTTAATATTAGAAAATCAACAAATGCTTATAAAACGATGTTCGTCGGTTATGATGCAGATAATTATTATTACGATTTCTATTATTCAATCGATGATAATACATTATTAAAAGTTAGTTTTGATGCTTTAAATAGTATCTCAATCGCTTCAAAAATTATTAATGAAGATTCATTAAAGATTTATTTAGAAAAAGATCTTAATGGTAAATATCTTTATAACGATGAAAAAATAATTGCTTATACTGATACATTCAATAACAAAGAATATAGCGTTAAAGGAATTAAGGTAATCTATGATTCAACTTCTTTAACATATCAAGTATTAGCAAACAATAAGTAGGAGGGCATGTATGGGTAATGAAAATAAAAGATACGCAGCACTAGAAATTACTTCTAAATGCGTTAGATTAGTTTATGGATTTGTACAAGATGAAAAAGTCTATGTTCTCCATGCTTTAGAATCAAGTTGTAGCGCATTAGAAAGAGGACTTGTTGTTGAATCAGATTCTCTTATCGCAGCGATTAAAGGAGTTATTTCTACGGCAAGTGAATCGCTTGGAGGAATTAAGATGCGCGATGTAGTTTTAGCGATACCTCCTTTATCACTTGATTGGAAGTTACAAAATGCTTCAACTAATACGATTAATCCAGAAGGTAAAATCTGCCAAATGGATATTAATAACTGCATCTCACAATTAAAGAAAGTAAAATTTGGGGATGGATTTAAAGTTTATGATGTTATTCCATATAAATATGTTTTAGATGGTAGAGAAAATTCTTCTGAATCACCAATTGGTAAAACAGCACAAAATTTAACAATGTATGCCACCGTTTATGCTCTTGCTGAAACTTATGTAGAGAAATTTGTGAAGGTTGTTGAAACTGCTGGCTTAAGAGTTAAGCAAGTTACTTCTTCTCCACTAGTAACAAGTATCTATTTAGATAATGTTGATGAAGTTCAATCAATTTCTTCAAATTATTATTTACTAAATATTGGAGGAGATATTACTACATTTACTAAAATTGAGAATAAAACAATTATTACTAAAAATCAATGCATTGGTTTTGGTAGTGATAAGATTTCTCAATATATGTCAGAAAAACTTAATATTACTTTTAAAGAAGCAACACTTCTAAAAGAAAAATATGGTATAGATGAGGAACCAGGATTTAAAGTTAATGTTTTTAAAAATATTACGATTAAGGATATTAATGTCACAATTAAGGAATGCTTAAAACTCTTGATTGATAAAATTAAACAAGTTATTAACGAATGGAATGATTCTGATAATAAATTCCTTCCACTAGTTATTACTGGAGGCGGAAGTAGATTAAATGGTCTAAAAGAATTACTCGATGAAGAATTAGGTGTTAATGTGATTTCTTATACTCCTTATAGTTTTGGAGCAAGAAATCAATCTTATCAAGTATGTTTAGGTTTAATTAAATATGCGGATCGTTATGTACAAATTGATAGTGATGATTCTTTTACAAATACGATTATTTCTAGAGTACAAGATTCATCCTCAAAAAGAACTGATAAATATGACGCTCAAGAAGAGCTTTAGGAGGGTTTATGGAAGAATTTAATTTTGATGCATTTGAAAGCTATGCAAAAATTGTTGTCATCGGTGTTGGTGGCGGCGGAAATAACGCGGTCAACCAAATGATTAAAGATGATATTAAATCATGTGAATTCTGGGTTGTTAATACTGACGCTCAAGCTTTAGCGACTTCTCAAGCAGAACATAAATATGTTTTAGGTAAAGATTATACTAAAGGTTTAGGAGCAGGTGGTAATCCTGAAATAGGTGCAGAAGCTGCTTCTCAATCAATTGAAGATATTAAAGAAATTGTTCAAGGTGCGAATATGGTCTTTATCGCAGCAGGTATGGGTGGAGGCACTGGTACTGGAGCTGCTCCAATTGTCGCTCGTGCTGCTCGTGAAGCAGGCGCATTAACGATTGCAATTGTTACTAGACCTTTCTCATTTGAAGGTAATTCAAGAAAAGTAAAAGCGGTTGAAGGCTTAAATAAATTAAAAGAAGAAGTTGATTCAATTATCGTTGTTTCTAATGATAAATTAATGATGATGAATGGTAATAAATCAATCGCGGAAGCTTTCGCTGAATCTGACCGCGTATTATCTCAATCGGTAAAAACAATTACTGATTTAATTTTATTACCAGGATTAATTAACTTAGATTTCGCTGATGTAAAAGCTACTTTACAAGGTAAAGGTCTTGCATTAATTGGCTTTGGTGTTGGTAGCGGAGCAAATAAAGCTATTGATGCAGCAACTAACGCGATTGCTTCTCCATTACTTGAAGCTAGTATTAAAGGTGCTCATTCAGCTATTATCTCTATTACCGGAGGTAACGGAGTAACGCTCGATGAAACTCAAGAAGCTGTTTCTTATATTACTGAAGCTGCGGGTTCTAACGTTAATATTATCTTTGGGGTTCAACAAAATCCTGAACTTAATGACAATATGTTAGTTTCAGTCATCGCGACTGAATTTGATGAAGATTATGTTCCTAGTGATCCAACTCCTTATGTTAGACCAACTAGAACTCCTGTCGTTGAAGAAAAGAAGGAAGAAGAACCTTCAATTCCTCAAGATACAAATTCTATCTTACCTGATTTCTTTTTAGATATTGAGCAAGATGACAATAAATAATTTATATTTGTTTTAGGAGGCTTTAATGGGATATTTACCATCATATATTAAATCAATCGGACAAAAATCATTAAAAGAAATTCCATTTACTGAAGTGGATGGTTTAATTTTGTCTATGGTTGCTTTAATAGATGTCAAAGTTTCTATTCCTGACTCTAGTACTTTAAAAAAACGAAGCTTTTATAAGGTAATGGAAAAACAATATAAGTTTCATAAAAAGAAACAATTTGGTCTTATATTAAATAAAAATATATCTAATATGGTGTTCTCGGCGAGTGAATGCCACAGGCTAAAACATCTAAAAATGTATAATGCGGAAGTAACTATTTCTGAAGAAGAAGTTACTCAATCGACTTTCTTTATGTGTGATTTAGATGATAGGACGACTATTATTGTTTTTGGTTCAACTGATGATACGATTGTCGGTTGGAGAGAAGACTTTGACATGATGTATAAATCAGATGTACCTTGCTTACAAAAAGCGGTAAATTACGTTAACAAATATTGTCTAGAAGATAAAGAATATATCTTTGTTGGTCATTCTAAGGGTGGCTTAGAAGCTTTATATGCCGCGGCATTTTGTTCAGAAGAAGTCTTTAATAAACTTAAATGTGCTTATTCATTTGATGGACCAGGTTACAGCGTTAAAACTTTATTAAAAGTCCCTGTTTATCGTAAGAGTAAAATGCTACATTACGTTCCTAGTGAAGGTGTAGTCGGTCGCTTCTTTTATGAAATGGTGCCACCAACTATTATTCATTCACGTATTAGAGGATTACAAACGCATGATCCATTAACGTGGGCTATTAACGGAACTAATTTTAAAAGAGATGATTCATTTTCTTTAGGAAGTGACGAAATCAATAAACAAATTGACGGCATAATGTTTGACTACGATAATGATTATAAAAAACGTTTCGTTGAAAGCTTATTTAATGTTTTATACGCGGGTAATTCTAAATCACTTACTGAAGCAGGACTACGTCCTCATCGCGGATTTAAGGTTTTCTTATCATTAAATAAAGAAGATCGTAATTTAATTTTTAAATTATTTAATCAACTTTTCGTTAATAAAATTGTGCGTAAAGAAATAATATTAGGCTTCTTATATGCATTTAATATTGATGCATTAAAAGAGAAAAATAAGGGGTGATTAGATGAAAAGAAAACATCAAGAAGATATTGATTTCGACTTTGAACTACCACTTAAAGAAGATCGTGATGATAGTGAAGTAATATATGAAAAAACGCAAAAAGGTGACCATCTCATAATTGGTGATTCATCTTTAGATTTAAGTGATGATTGCTTAATTATTAGAAAGATTAGTAATGGGGGAAAAGAGAAAATTTTAATTGATTTATTAGAAATTAAAGCTTCTCAAACTAAGATGCGTTCGCATCCTGTCTATCTCTTCCTTGCGATATTTTTACTTGTTGTATCTATTGGAGGATTTATTCCTACATTATTTTTCTATCCTCTAGTTGCTTATATTATTTTAGGAGTAGGAATAATTTGTTTTATATTATTTTTAACTTTATTTTTTAAACTTAGAAATATGTCTTTAATCATTAAATACGGGACTAGAGACCGCGTTGTTAATTTTTCAAAAAATACTAAATCATTTAAGAAACTAAATGATTTCTTAGATGAATTATATGAAAAAAAGCATCGTTTAATCAAAAAATAAAGTTTGTGTTTAATGTAATTTATTTAAAATAAATTAAAATGAGAGTATTATTAAAAAGATTGATTTTATAATCTTAGTTTTTCGGAGGTTTATATGTTTGACAATTTAAAGAAACTACATGAAACTGCATTAAAAGAAATTAGTGAAATTGATTCACCAGAATTATTAACTAATATTAGAAATAATTATTTATCTAAAAAGAGTGAATTAATGAAAATGATGTCATTAATGAAAAATTTAAATGCAGAAGATAAGGCTAAATTTGGCCAAGAAATCAATGCGATTAAACAAGATATCACTAATCGTATTGAACAAAAAAGACAAGAAATTGAAAGTGAATTATTAAAGAAAAAATTAGAAAGTGAAGTCATCGACTTTACTCTTCCTGCATATTCTTATTCAAAAGGTAGTAAACATCCTTTCCAAATTATTATTGATGATGTTTCTAATATCTTTATCGGTATGGGTTATAACATTGTTGAAGGAACAGAAGTTGAATTAGATCATTTCAATTTTGAATTATTAAATGTTCCTAAAGATCACCCAGCACGTGACATGCAAGATTCTTTCTACATCGATGAAAATCATTTAATGAGAAGCCAAACTTCTCCAGTTCAAGCACATGTCATGTTATCAAAAAATGGTGTTGGACCAATTAAGATCATCTCTCCAGGAAAAGTTTATCGTCGTGATGATGATGCAACTCATTCACATCAATTTGGTCAAATTGAAGGCTTAGTTATCGATAAAAATGTCAATATGGGTAACTTACTTTCTACTTTAGAATTATTCGCAAAATCAATGTTTGGTGAAAAACGTGAAGTTAGAATGAGATCTTCTTATTTCCCATTTACTGAACCTTCTGTTGAAGCTGATATTTCTTGTTTTGAATGCGGTGGCAAAGGCTGTAAATTATGTAAAGGTACTGGTTGGATTGAAATTCTTGGTGCTGGTATGGTTCATCCACATGTTCTTGAAATGTGTGGTTTTGATACTAAAGTCTATCAAGGTTTTGCCTTTGGTATCGGTATTGAAAGAGTTGCAATGTTAAAATATGGTATTGATGACATTAGAAAATTCTATACAAACGATAAGAGATTCTTATCACAATTTAAGAAAGACTAAGGAGGAGATTTATTATGTTAGCAAGTTATAAATTATTATCTAAATTTGTTGATTTACACGATATTTCTCCAAAAGAAATTGAAGAAAAATTAACTTTCTCTGGCTTAGAAGTTGAAGAAGTTTCAACTTTAGCGAGCGCTTCTAAATTAGTTATTGGTCAAATTGTTGAATGTGCTGAACATCCAGATTCATCTCATCTACATGTTTTAAAAGTTAATGAAGGTGATAAATATGGAGTAGTTCAAATTGTCTGCGGTGCGCCAAATGTTAGAGTTGGTTTAAAAGTTATTGTCGCTTTAGAAGGTTGCGTTCTTCCTGCAAAAGATATAACTATTACTAAATCTGTCATTAGAGGAGTAGAATCTAATGGTATGTGTTGTGCTTTAAATGAACTTGGCGTTGATAAGTTCTTCTTAACTGAAGCACAAATTAATGGTATTGAAGAATTAGATGATGATGCACCAGTTGGTGAAGAACACGTCTTAGAATATTTAGGATTAGATGATACCGTCTTTAATATTAACGTTTTAGCGAATAGAAGTGACTGTTTAGCTATTTATTCTATCGCTAAAGAATTAGGCGCTTTATTCCACCGTGAAGTTAAAATTCCTGAACCTAAAAGATATGATGAATTTGATTCTTCATTTGAATGTAGTTCATTAACTCCTGATTGCCCTCAATTTTCTATTAAAGAAGTTCTTGATGTTACAACTAAAGAATCTCCTTTATGGTTACAAAGAGCTTTAATGGCTGAAGGAATTAGATCTATAAATAATATTGTTGATATTGGTAACTACGTTATGTTATTAACAGGTCAACCATTACATATGTATGATAAAGATAAACTTGAATCGAATAAGTTTGTCGTTAGAAATGATATTAGTAGTGAAGTTGTCGCACTTGATAATGAAACATATAAATTAGAAGAAAACGATTTAGTTGTCACTAATAATGATAAACCTGTTTGTATTGCTGGTATTATGGGACTCGATTGTGTTGCAGTTACTCCTGAAACTAAAAATATTATTATTGAAGCTGCTTCATTTAAAGGTTCTTCAGTTAGAAAAACTTCTAATCGATTAGGTTTAGCGAGTGATTCAAGCGCAAGATTTACAAAAGGAATTAATCCTTATCAATATGAGGATGTTCTCTACTTAGCGAGTGAATTATTAGTTGAACTAGCTGATGCAAAGAAAGTTTCTAAAAATGTTAATTATTCAACAGTTGGAAAAAACGAAACACAAATTGATTGTTCAGTTAGTTACATTAATTCTCGTTTAGGTACATCCTTTAGTTTTGAAGAAATTAAGAGTGTTTTAGAAGCTTTAATGATTAAAGTTGTTTCTAAAGATGACAATGAATTTGTCGCTTTCCCACCAGATCATCGTATTGATTTAAAATGTAATGCTGATTTATCTGAAGAAGTAATTAGATATGTTGGTTTTGATTGCATTAAGAGCCAATTACCTTTAATGGTAACAACTACCGGGGGATTATCACTTCACCAACTAAAACGTTTAAAAATTAGAAATTTATTAATTGATAATGGCTTAAACGAAATCTTAACATATAATTTAATTTCTCCTAAGATGAATGAAGAATTTGTTTTATTAAACGTAGATGAACCTTATGTTATTTTAAATCCTATGACTGTTGATCATAGCGTTGTTAGAAGAGGATTAGTTTCAAGTATGCTTGAAACAATCTCATATAATTTATCTCATCAACAAAAGAATTTAGCTTTCTTTGAAATTTCTTCTATTGATACAAAATCTCAATCATTTGAAGAATTAGTAGTTGGTCTTAACGGTAATAAATCTTTAAGAGGTAGCTTTGAAACTAGACCATATGATTTCTATGATATTCATGGTATTTTAGAAGCAATTCTTTCTTCTTTAGGTATTGATAAAAATAGATATAAAGAAGTTAGATTAACTGATTCAAAATTCTATCATCCAGGTAGAGCGACAAAAATTATGATTGGTAAAGATGTCGTCGGCGTAGTTGGTCAAATTCATCCAACATATTCAAAAGATATTAAAGAAACTTATGTCTTAGATTTAAATTTAACTAAATTATTAGATTTAAAAACTTCTCAAACAAAGATGGCTCAAGTTTCTAAATTCCCAACAGTTAATCGAGATTTAGCATTAGTAGTTTCTAAAGATGTCTTAGTTGAAGATATGATTAGAACTATTAAGAAAAATGGTAAATCCATTGTTAGAGACGTTGAAGTATTTGATGTCTACCAAGGTGAATTCTTACCACTCAATATTAAATCAGTCGCATTTAGTATTACTTATGGAAGTGAAACTAAGACTTTAGTTGATCAAGAAATTCAAGAAGCAGAGAATAGCATTCTTAATGCTTTATTCAAAGACTTCAAAGCGGAGTTAAGAAAATAATATGTTAGTACTTAAGAAAAAAGATATTTATTCATTAAAGAATTTTACTCTTCATGAAGAAGTGATTCTTAAAAAAGAAGATATAGCATCTTGTAAAGATATCCTCGAAGTTAAAAACGTCAATGTCGAAGTGAATGTTAATTTAGTTTCTTCTTTAGTACTTGTTAATTTAAAAGTTAATGCAAATTTAGTTTTAGCTTCAACTAGAACATTAAAACCAGTTGATTTTTCTCTTAATGACGAAGATAATTTAACGTTAGCTTTTGAATCAAATGACTTTAATGAAGATGATAGTGAAGATATTATTAAAGTTAATGAAGATCATTATGATTTATATAACGATGTTGTTTCATTAATTATTTCTTCTATTCCTTTAAAAATAATTGGTAAAGATGATCCTGAAAAAATTACTGGTGACAATTGGGAAGTAATTTCTGAAGATGAATATAATGAAAAGAAGAAAAATGAGGTTAATCCTGCATTTAGTTCTTTACTAGACTTTGATTTAGAAGATTAATATTAAGCCGTGGAAACGCGGCTTTTATATTCTTCGTTTTTTTTAGATATTTATAATAATTTATTATTACAATTAATAAAAATGTTGTAAAATATCTACGTATTAGTAAACCGATTTAGGTTTTAGAAATGAGGGATAATTTATGAAATTAGAAGATACTATTATTACTGTTAAAGACTTTCCAAAAAAAGGAGTACAATTTAAAGATATTACTTCTTTAGTTGAACGTCCTGAAGCTTTCGCTCAAGCAGTTGATGAAATGGCTGAACTTTGTAAAGAAATGGGCGCGGATATTATTGTCGGGGCCGAATCTAGAGGTTTTATTTTTGGTGCACCTATCGCTTATAAATTAGGCTTAGGCTTTGTACCTTTAAGAAAACCTGGTAAATTACCTAGAGAAAACGCAACATATACTTATGAATTAGAATATGGCACAGATACATTATGTGTCACAAAAGATTCTATTAAAAAAGGTTTAAAATTTGTTATTGTTGATGACATTGTCGCTCTTGGAGGAACAATGGATGCAGGTAAACATTTAATCGAATCTCTTGGAGGAGAATTAGTTGGCATGGTTGCTTTAATTGGTTTAACTTCCTTACCTGGAGTTAAGAGACTCGAAAAAGATAATTTAAAATGTTTAATCTATGATGATGTAAAGGATGAATAATTATGGCTAATGACGTTACTCATACATATCAAGATGTAGAAGACGTTTTTAGCGAATATATTCATAATAAAGATGACATTGAATTTATTAGAAAGGCCTATAAATATGCTGAAGAAAAGCATAAAGGCCAATTTAGAAAATCAGGTCAACCTTATGTGATTCACGTAATTGAAGTTGGTTATTTAATCGCTAAATTAAAAGGCGGTCCAACCACAATTGCGGCAGCCTTTCTACATGATACGATCGAAGACTGCGGAGTCACTGAAGACGATTTAAGAAAAGAATTTAGTGATGATGTCGCAGAAATCGTTTTTTCACTTACAAAAATTAAAGCTTTATCCCATCAAAGAAGACATGATGTTGATTTCGTCGCGGAAGGACATCGTAAGATTTTCTTAGGGATGGCTAAGGATATCCGTGTTATTTTAATTAAATTATGTGATCGATTACATAATATGCGAACACTTGATTTCCAAACTCCAGAAAAGAAAATTTCTATTTCTCAAGAAACCTTAGAAGTTTATACTCCAATCGCTGATCGATTAGGTTTAAACGAAATTAAAGGTGAACTTCAAGATTTATGTTTAAAATATCTTGAACCAGAAGCTTATAAAGAAATTACTGACTATTTAAATAATAATATTAAATATAAAGAAGAAGGAATTAATAAACTCGAAAAGAAAATCGCGGATTTGCTTCTTCCTAGTAAAATTCCTTTTGAAATAAGCGCGCGTATTAAACGTCCTTATTCCATTTGGAAGAAAATGAAAGATAAACATCTTACATTTGACACAATTTACGATATTGTCGCATTAAGAATTATTACTAAAACTGAGATTAACTGTTATGAAATTTTAGGCTTAATTCACTCAGAATATTCTCCTTTACCAAATAGATTTAAAGATTATATCGCAGTTCCTAAATCGAACATGTATCAATCTTTACACACGACTATTTTAGATCGTGATTCATCAATTATTGAAATTCAAATTAGAACTAAAGATATGGATGATATCGCTGAACAAGGTGTCGCGGCTCACTGGAGATATAAAGAAGGTGCGAAATACGATCCTAAAAAAGAACAACAAGAAATCATGGAAAAACTTCATTGGTTCAGTGATTTTATTTCGATGTCCAATGAAAAAGATGCAACTTCAAAAGAATACATGGATAACTTAACTAATGATATTTTTGGAGAAAACATCTATTGCTTTACTCCTCATGGTAAAGTTATTGATTTACCTAGTGGATCTACTCCACTTGATTTTGCTTTTAAAGTCCATTCGAAAGTTGGTGAAAGAGCGGTCGGAGCCTTAGTTAATAACTCCTTAGTTCCACTTTCTACAGAATTAAAGATGGGTGATGTTGTTGAAATTAAAACTTCACAAAATCCTAATATCAATGAAGGTTGGTTAAAAATCGCTAAATCAACTGGGGCAAAAAACTACATTAGAAAATATCTTGCTAAACGTAATCAAGAATTCTTAAAGGCTACTCAGATTGAAAAAGGTAAAGCTTCTTTAACTGATGTCTTTAAAGATAATGGTATATCTTCTTCACAAATTGAAGGTTATTTAACTAATGAAGTATTAAAACATTTTGAAGTTGAATCACTTGATGATCTTTATTTAGGTATCTTTAATAAACGTATTTTACCAACAGAAATTATTGATTATTTAGGCTTAAGACAAGAAAGTCAACTCGATAATTATATTAAGAAGAATACGACTTCTAAAAAAGCATCTTTCTCAAATCAATCAGTCTTAGTTAAAGGAACTCCAAACGTTTTATGTGTTCTTTCTAAATGTTGCTCACCAATTCCAGGCGACCCAATTATTGGCTTTGTCTCACAAGGAAAAGGGGTTAAAGTTCACCGTAAAGATTGTCCTTCAGTTAAAGGCTTAACAGGAAGATTAATCGATGTTGAATGGAATCCCAATTTTGCTGAAACTACTGTTCCAATTCAAATTGTTGTTCGCGCGAGTGATAGAGATTCATTATTAGTTGATATTTTAAATACGATGTCACAAATGAAAGTTCCAGTTAATAAAATTATGGCTAAACAACATCCAGAAACATTAACTTCATCAATTAATTTAACCATCCAAGTTAAAAATGCTGAACAATTTAGAAATATTAAAAATACATTGATCAATGTTCCTTCTGTTTACGAAGTAGAAAGGGTTACTCATTAATGAAAAACGTTAAAAATAACGCAGTAAAAACGAAAAAAACTTCTACAAAATCAGTTTCAAGAAATAATCCTAAATCAACTTTTGGTCGTAAGAAACTCGAGATGAAGGAATACCGCGTTCCTCATAAGATGATTCTTTTAGATTTCTTATTAGAAACATTAACTTCTAAATCAAGAAATAACATTAAGACTTTACTTAAGAATCATCAAGTTTTAGTTAATGGAGCTCCTGTAAGTCAATTTGATTTTGAAGTTATCGCGAAAGATATTGTTTCAATTTCGCCATATCCAGTAAAGAAAAATGGTAAACGTTTTTCTAAACTTCCTATTTTATATGAAGATGATGAATTAATTGTTATTAATAAACCAAGTGGTCTTCTTTCTATCGCGGATGATAAAGATAAAGAACATACGGCATATCGTTATATGATGGATTATGTTCGTGAAATTGATCCAAAAAATAGAATATTTGTTGTTCATCGTTTAGATAAAGAAACTTCTGGTGTCTTAATTTTTACTAAAAATGAAGAACTAAAAGAAGCTTTACAAGATTCTTGGAATGCTTTAGTTAAACAAAGACAATATATCGCGATTACTGAAGGTATATTTAGCGAAAAACAAGGAACAAGAATTTCTGGTCTTCTCCAAAGTAAAACTAATTTAATGTATTCAGCTCGTAATCCTAAAGAAGGTTTAAAAGCGATTACTCATTATGAAGTTATTGGAGAAACTGAAGAGTATTCGTTACTCAAAGTTAATATTGATACAGGTCGAAAGAATCAAATTAGAGTTCATATGAAAGATTTAG
The DNA here is from genome assembly GCA_963610315.1 of Acutalibacteraceae bacterium. GTDB lineage: Bacteria > Bacillota_I > Bacilli_A > RFN20 > CAG-449 > UBA3210. Next base: position 76,012 of record CAVDMV010000001.1, on the reverse strand, counting down.
GTCATAATGTCGTTGGTGATGATAAATATGGTTCTACTAAAGATCCTTTTAAACGTTTAGGACTACACGCAAGAATCTTAGAATTTGATCATCCAACTAATAAAAATAAACATTATAAATTTATCGCGGATACTCCAAAAGAGTTCCTCAATATGTTCAATATTAAAAGAATTAAATAGGTTCGTCGCAAGGCGAACCTTTGTTTATAGGAGGTTTTATGGCTCATTTACCAGAAAAAATCATTTTATCAAATATGTGTATGATTATTAAAGACGATGAAGTTTTAGTTCAAGATCGAATTAAATCTTGGTGCGGAATTGCTTTCCCTGGAGGTCACGTTGAGAAACATGAATCAATTGTTAATTCAACTATTAGAGAAATTAAAGAAGAAACTGGATTAACTATTTCTAATCTTAAATTATGTGGTATTAAACAATGGTTTAAAGATGATATTAGAAATATTTGTTTTCTTTTTAAAACTTCAACTTTTGAAGGAGAACTAACAAGTAATGATGAAGGAAAAAACTTTTTTGTTAAAAGAAGTGAATTAAAAAATTATAAATTAGCTTCTAATTTTGAAATTATGCTTCAAGTATTTGAGCGTGATGATATAAATGAACATTTTCACGAAAGAATGTTTGATGATTCAGAAGATATCTTAAAATAAATAATTTAGTTGAAAAAGGTTAACCTAATTATTTATAATTATTATGTCGATGAGATAGAAACCTTATTAAGATTATTCTTAGAGAGAACACATTAGGTGAAAGTGTTTATTAAGATTAATGAGCAGACACTATGGAGACTATAAAGAGATTTATCGGTTGTTACGTTAAAACTTTTAAGAGCACGAGATAGTGAAATAAGGTGGTACCGCGCGAAAGCGTCCTTATAAGGTACTTTTTTTATGTTTAAGGGAGGAAATATGCCAAATTATCAACCACAAAGAGGAACATATGATGCATATTATGAAGATGCATTAAATATTGAAAAAATAGAAGATAGTTTAAAGTCTGTCGCTTTGAATTATGGATATACTCCAATCCATACTCCTATTTATGAATCAACTGACTTATTTACTCGTTCGGCGGGTGAATCTAGTGATATAGTTACAAAAGAAATGTTTGATTTTACTGATAAAGGTGGAAGAAATATTTCTTTAAGACCGGAAGTTACAGCCGGCGTCATGAGAGCGATCGTTTCTAACAAATTATATGCAACTCATGATTTACCTTTAAAACAATTCTATTTAGGTCCAGCATTTAGATATGAAAGACCTTCCGCTGGTCGATATAGACAATTTAATCAATTTGGAGTTGAAACTGTTGGAGTTACTTCTTCTTATGAAGATGCTGAAACGATTATTCTAGGTATTGATGCTTTACATAAAATTGGCTTTAAAAAAGTCATTTTAAAAATTAATTCGATTGGTGATCAATCTAGTAGAGATAATTATCGTACCGCGTTAAAAGAATATTTTAAACCTTATATTGATGACATGTGTCCTGATTGTAAAAGAAGATACGAAGTTAATCCTTTAAGAATTTTAGATTGTAAAGTTCCTGAAGATATTGAAAAAGTTTCTCACGCGCCAAAAATGGGCGATTATCTTAACGAAGAATCAAAAGCAAGATTTAACGAAGTATTATCGCTTTTAGATAAAGAAAAAATTGAATATGTTATCGATGATACTTTAGTTAGAGGACTTGATTATTATTCTCACGTTGTCTTTGAATTCCATTACATCTCAGATAGTGGGACTAACTTAGGGGCAATAGGAGCTGGAGGACATTACGATAATCTTGTTCATGAAGTCGGTGGACCTGAACTTTCTAGCGTTGGCTTTGCTTTCGGTATTGAAAGATTAAATTCTTTATTAAAAGAAATTGACTTAGATAATTATTCTCGTCCAACTTTAGATGCTTATATAGTATATCTAGGAGAAAAAGCAAAAGATTTTGCTTTCTCATTCGCGCATGATATTAGAAAGAATAATTTAAAATGTGATATTAATTTAGAAGATAAATCAATGAAAGCTTCAATTAAAATCGCTTTAAGAAAAAATGCAAAATATATGATTGTTATTGGTGAAGATGAAATTAATAATAATCTATATCAAATGAAAAATTTATTAACTCAAGAACAAGTTGCGCTTTCAAAAGAAGATATTATCGCAACTTTAAAAAAATAGGAGAAAAATATGAATCGTACACATAATAATGGTGAATTAAGATTATCTGATGTAGGAAAAGTCGTTACATTAATCGGATGGGTCGCAAAAAAGAGAAATTTAGGTTCCCTTGTTTTTATCGATTTAAGAGATAGATGGGGATATACTCAAATTACTTTTGAAGATGAAAAATTCTCCATCGCAAAAGATATTAAATCAGAATATATTATTGAAGTAACTGGTGTAGTTACTAAAAAAGAAACACCAAATAAGAAGCTTCCTACTGGTGAAATTGAAGTAGTCGCAAGTGAAATTAAGATTGTTAATTCGGCAGCTCAAACTCCATTTATTATCGCCGATGAAACAGATGCACTTGAAGATACACGTTTAAAATATCGTTATCTTGATTTAAGAAGACCATGCATGCAACAAAATTTAATTAATAGAGCGAAAATTTCTCGTGCATGTCATCAATATTTAGATGCTCATGAATTTATTGAAGTTGAAACTCCAGTTTTATGCTTATCTACTCCAGAAGGTGCGAGAGATTATTTAGTTCCTTCAAGAACTAGACCTGGATCTTTCTTCGCTTTACCTCAATCACCTCAATTATTTAAACAATTATTAATGGTTGGTGGTATGGAAAGATATTACCAAGTCGCTCGTTGCTTTAGAGATGAAGATTTACGTGCGGATCGTCAACCAGACTTTACTCAAGTTGATGTCGAATGTTCTTTCTTCAGCCAAGAAGATATTCTTACTTTAGGTGAAGGCTTAATTAAGAATATTTGGAAAGAAGCTAAAGGAATGGAAATTCCTACTCCATTTAGAAGATTAAAATACGATTATTGTATTGATACTTATGGTTCTGATAAACCAGATACAAGATTTGGTCTTGAACTTCATGATGTTACTAGTATTCTTTCTAAAACTGTATTTGAAGCTTATAAGAATGCAAAAACAATTCGTGCGATTGTTATTCCAGGAATCGCTTCTTCTACTTCAAGAAAAGTTCAAGATAACTTAGATTTAACCGCGAAAAAGTTCGGTATTGGTAAATTTGGTTTCTTTAAATTTATTAATAACAAGGTTGAATCTTCATTAAATAAATTCTTCTCTGAAGAAACATTAAATGAACTCGCTTCTTCCTTAGAATTAAAAGAAAATGATTTAGTTATTGTCGGGGCTGGTATTAGAATGAGAGTTTGTTCTTGTTTAGGCGCGATTAGAACTAAATACGGCAAAGAATTAGGCTTATATGATCCATTAAGTTATGATTTCTTATGGGTCGTTGAATTCCCATTATTTGATTATAACGAAGAAACAAAAGAAATTTCTCCTTGCCATCACCCATTTACTAAACCATTAGACCGTGATGTTCCATTACTTAAAGAACATCCTGAAAAAGTTTATGCTGCTGCTTATGATATCGTTATTAACGGTTATGAAGCCGGCGGAGGATCATTAAGAATTTTTGATCAAGAAGAACAAAAGACTATCTTTGAATTATTAGGCTTCACTGAAGAAGATATTCAAAGAAAATTCGGTTTCTTTGTTAACGCACTTAAATATGGTGTTCCACCTCACGGAGGATTCGCGCTTGGTCTAGATAGAGTCTCAATGTTAATTAATAACACAGATAATATTAGAGATGTCATTGCATTCCCTAAGAACTTAAATGCAGTTGATCCAATGTCAAATGCACCAATGCCAGTTGATGAAGCTCAACTTGACGATTTACAAATCAAATTAAATTTAAAGAAAGATAACTAGGAGGTATTATGTTTTTTGGTTCATATAATTTAAAAAAAGAATTAGTTGAGACGCTAAAAGGGTTAGGTTATATTGAACCAACTCCTATTCAAGAAGCAGTCTTACCTAAAGCACTTAAAGGAAAGTCATTAATTTGTAAATCAATGACTGGAAGCGGAAAAACTCATGCTTTCTTAATTCCTATCTTTAATAATATTGATAAAGATAATAATGCTGTTCAAGCATTAATTATTTCTCCAACTGTCGAACTTGCTTCTCAAACATATAAATTTGCTTTAGATATTGGTAGTAAACTCGATATTAAAGTTGGTTTATTAACTTCGAGTAATGATAAAAAAGAAGATTTATCAAAAGTAAGTTTTACATCAACTAAACCTCAAATTGTTATCGGTACTCCAGGAAGACTTCACGATATTTTCTTAAAGAATAAAATGGATTATAAATTCATTAAGATGTTCGTATTAGATGAATGTGACATGTTACTTGATGAAGCTTACGTTAATGATATTAAAGATTTATTATTCTTAATTAGACCAGATCAAAGATTAATTTTTACTGCGACAATGAAAAATCATCTCATCTCTGATACATATAAATTTATCGGCGCGGATGAAATTATTGATATTAATAAACAAACAAAAGTTAATTCAAATGTTTCTCATCACTTAGTTAATTTAAAACATAAAGATCCTATTGAACAACTTGTTACTTTCTTAAATACAGAAAAACCTTATTATACAATGGTTTTTGCAAGTGAAAAGACTCGTGTTGATAAAGTTTATAAAGAATTAAATAAACTTGGAATTAAATGTGCTTTACTTTCTGGTGATTTAGAATCACGTGAAAGAAAGATTACGATGAGAAGAATTAAAGAAGGTGATTTTAATTTAATCATCTGTAGTGATATTGCTTCTCGTGGAATTGATATTCCTGATATTTCTACAATTATCTCTTTAGATTTACCAACTGATTTAGATTATTATTATCATCGTGCTGGTAGAACTGGTCGCTTTAATAAACATGGCGATTCATACATTTTCTATAATGATGATGAAATGGATTTATTAAATAAATTAATCGCAAAAAATAAGAATATTAATTTTGATTATTACGTTCTTAAAAGTGAAGGATTAAAGAAAATTGACACAATCACTGGTAAGAAGAAAAAAGAAGTAAATGAAGTCTTAGAAAGTAAAATTAAAAAAGAAATCGCGAAGGTAAGAACTAAAAAAGTTAAACCTGGTTATAAAAAGAAGATTCGTGATGCAGTTAAAAAAGCAAAAGACAATCATAAAAAAGACATCATTAAAAAGAATATCCGTGAACAAAAGAAAGCTAACGCTCGTAAAGGCGGATATGGTAATGAATATTAGACTCGTAAGAGTCTTTTATTTTGGTCAAAATAAAAAGTAGTCGAATGACTACTTAATAAATGATTTTAAATGTTCTTCAAAATGAGGGAATAATTCTTCTTGATTTACAGTTTCAATTACTTGTCCTTTTTTAAAGATGACGTAGGTATGTAGTTTTGCGCAGGCAATACCTAAATCAGCTTGCATACCTTCACCAATGCCGTTAACGACGCATCCCATACAAGCAACGGTGATATTAAGTTTATATTGTTCTAATAATCCCATGACTTTTGTCGCGATGTCTTTTGTATCCGCGGTGGTTCTACCACACATTGGACAAGAAATTAATGTGTAATAATCTTTGTATAAACCTAGATCATGAAGTAATCTTTTCGCAGCATAAATTTCTTCAACTGGATCATCAGATAGAGAAATTCTTATCGTATTACCAATTCCTTCCATTAGTAATGGGGCTAAAGCGATAGTTGATCTAATTAAACCGATATCTTTAATTGATGATTCAGTGACTCCGATATGTAAAGGATATTTATATCTTCTTGCTGCTTGTCTATAACATTCTAATGTGATTAATGGAGAAGAAGATTTTAAGGCGAGAACTAAATTATGGAAATCATGTTTTTCAAAGATTTTAATATAATTATCTAATAAATCTAACATAATTTTTGATGACATTTTTAAATCGTTAGATTGGATGATTTCCTTAGGAACTGAGCCTGAATTAACGCCAATTCTAATCGCAACATTGTTCTTTTTCGCAAGTTCAATAATTTCAACTACATCATCTTCATTTTTAATATTTCCAGGATTTAATCTAATTTTAGATGCACCATTTTCAATCGCTAGAAGCGCTAATTTCTTTGAGAAGTGTATATCTGCGATTAATGGAATATTAATTTGCTTAACGATGTCTTTAATTGCATATGCATCGTTTTCATCTAAGACAGAAACTCTAATTAAATCACATCCAGCTTTTTCTAACTGATGAATTTGGTTAACTACTTCATCGACCTTTTCTGTTTTAATATTACACATAGATTGAATGAGAATTTTATTATCTCCACCCATTTCGATGTTTTTAATTTTTACTATACTTGTTTCATTTCTTAACATATAACTACCTCAAGATAATTCTACAATAAATACTTTGATAATAAAATTATTATTTTAAAAAATAATTGTAGTATTTTAATTTTGACTATGGTAAACTTACATAGGTAACAAATGGAGGTGGAAAAACTATGCCACGTGAAGATATTATCTTGAAATGTACAGAATGCGGTGATGAAAACTACATTACAACTAAAAACAAAAGAAATCACCCAGAAAAATTTGAAATCAAAAAATATTGCAAAAAATGCAATAAGATGACAAATCATAAAGAAAAGAAGTAAGAAATTAGAGCTAAATAGCTCTTTTTTTCTTTTTAGGGGAAAATATTATGAAAGTGAAAAAATTTGTTAGTCAAGAAATGTTTTCTTGTAATGAATATGTCGTTTCAATTAATAATACTAATTTTATTGTTGATCCAGGATTTTATTCAAAAAAAGTAAAAGATTATATTCTTTCTCTCGGAGGAATTTCTTTTATTTTATTAACTCATGGTCATTACGATCATATTTCAGGAATTAATGAAATAATAAATGATTTTCCGTCGGTTAAAGTATATGCCTATAAAGAAGAGATTCCTTTAATTATGAATCCAAATAAGAATTGTTCTTCTTCTCGTTGGGATTGTCCTCCCCAATATAAAAATTATATTCCTAATTGTCAAATTCTTCCTTTAGAAGAAGGAGAAATGACTTTAGGAAATATTAATTTTGAAGTTATTCATACTCCTGGACATACTTTCGGAGGATGTATGTTTTATTTTAAAGAAGAAAATCTTCTTTTTACTGGTGACACCATTCTATGTGAATCGATTGGTCGATATGATTTACCAACGGCAAATGAAAGTGAATTATTTGCGTCATTAAAGAAAGTTAAGAACCATAATTTTCCAGGTGAAACAACTTGTTTATTTGGTCATGGAGAAGCTTTTACTTATGAAAAATTATTAAGAGTGAATATGTATTTAAAGAAAATTTAAGCTCATTTTCACACAATTTTAAAAGTAAAGTTAATTTTTAATTTATTTTTATTTTGATATATAGTAAAATATTTTAGGTTTTATAGGAGGAATTTATGGTAAACTGTACAGAAGTAAGACCTGGTAATACATTTGAATACGAAGGTCAAATTTACACATGTATCGATATTGACTTAAACAAAACAGCGATGGCTAAAATGAAAGTCAAAATCAAATCAAAAAATGTTAGAACAGGAGCAGTATTAGAATTATCATTTATCGGCGGCGATAAAGTTGAAATTTTAAGACTCGATAAGAAACAAATGCAATATCTTTATGATGATGGCACAGGCTATGTCTTCATGGATATTGAATCATATGAACAAGTTTCAGTCCCACATGAAAGATTAGAATGGGAAAAGAATTTCTTAGTTCCTGAAAGTGTTGTCGCAATGACATTCTACGAAGGAGAAATTATGGGTATTGAATTACCTGCAAAAGTAACTTTATTAATTACAGAATGTGAACCTGCAACACGTGGTGATACAGTCAACAAAGCAATGAAAGATGCAATGACTGAAACAGGTTTAAAAGTAAGAGTTCCATTATTCGTCGAAAATGGTCAAAAGATCATTGTTATGACTACAGATGGTTCTTACGATTCAAGAGCATAATAAAAATTTAAGTGGGGTAACCCACTTTTATTTTAACTGTTGATTAACTTTGATTTAATTTATTATTCTTGAATAATAAGGCTAAATCATTTATTATTTTATACGAGGTGAACATATGTTAAGTAATATAAATATTTTAATGAGTTTTGGTTGGGATTCAGTTTTATATCTCGCGATTGGTTTAGTAGCAGGTCTTGTCGGAGGTTATTTCGGCGCAAGAGCATTAATGACTAGACAATTAAAAAAGAATCCTCCAATTAATGAAAAAATGATTAGAGCGATGTTTATGTCAATGGGTAGAAAACCTTCAGAAGCTCAAATTAAACAAGTCATGAAAAATATGAATCAATATAAATAAGCTTGAAAAAGCTTATTTTTTTTCACAAAAAAATAACGCTTTTACGCGTTATTTTTATGCTTCTTTGATAAATATATTTCTTTTTCAGTACCATTAATTAATCTTTGAATATTTGAGTGATGTCTAATAATTAACATCACTGCATAAACTAACATAAAACCTGTAAAGAAATAGCTTGCTTCTAAATGCGCATTCATTAACCATGATGGTAAATAAATTAAGGCAATTGAACTTAATGCAGTTCCAATAGAAGCGAATATACTACTTAAAGAAACTTTATGAGTTGTTAAGAAGATACTAAAGAAAATAATAATTCCGATAATTAATAATGACCAAGATGAAGCGATAATTATTCCTGCCATACAAGAGACAGCTTTACCACCCTTGAAGTGATAAAATACTGGGAAACAATGTCCTAGTACTCCTCCAAGACCACAAGTTAAAGCTCCAAATGTAGCTAAATCAAATGGAAGTTCCATAATGTTAGCTAAAGAAGTAAATTTTATAATTAAATAACAAGCATAGAAAGGAATAATTGTTTTTGCCATATCGAGTGCTATCGTAATTAGTCCTGCTTTGAGTCCAAATACTCGACCCATATTAGTTCCACCGGAATTATGAGAACCATATTCACGAACATCTTTATTATATAACTTTTTAGAAAGTATAATTCCGTTAGAAATTGAACCGAATAAATAGCCGATTAATAGACAACAGAATAGAATTAATATCACATATCCAATCATAAAATTTTTTCTCCAAAATCAACATTATAATAACTTATTATTATAGAAAGTTAAAGTATTTTTTGATATAATCCAAATGATAAAGGAGCGAGATTATGAGTGAAAATAAAAATTCTTATTCTGCTTCATCTTTAAAAATTCTAAAAGGACTCGATCCTGTTAAAAAAAGACCAGGTATGTATATCGGCTCCACCGACTGGAGAGGTACACATCACTTAGTATGGGAAATTATTGATAATTCAATTGATGAAGCTATTGCAGGCTATGGCAAAAAGATTAGCGTTATTATACATAATGATGGATCTATATCTATCTCTGATGAAGGTAGAGGTATTCCATGTGATTATAATGAAAAAGAAAAGATGGACGGACTTGATATCGTTTTCTGTACTCTTCACGGAGGCGGAAAATTCGATTCATCTAACTATAAATCTGCGGCAGGATTACACGGCGTTGGAGCAGCTTGCGTTAACGCACTTTCTGAATGGGTAAAAGTAAATGTTTATCGTGATGGAAAAGAATATTATGCTGAATATCGTGAAGGCGGAAATAAACATTTAGGTACTAAAGAAGTAGGTCCAACGACTAAAAGAGGATCAACTATTACTTTTAAGCCTGACAAGAAAGCTTTACCTGAACCTGAATTTAGATTTGATTTAATTGAAGAAAGATTAAATAACTGCGCATGTCAATGTCCTAATGTACGCTTTGTTTTAATCGATGAAAGAGTTAAGGACAAAAAAGTTGAATTCTTCTATAAAGATGGTATTGTTGAATATTTAGATAAAAAGAATCAAGGTAAGTCTTCACTTCATCCAATTGGTTATTTTGTCGATAATACAAAAGATATAAAAGTTGAATTTGCTTTCCAATTCTTATCTGATTCTTATGAAGAAAAAGTTTATTCTTTCGCAAACTCAATTTTTACAACTATGGAAGGTTCTCACGTTCGTGGTTATCGTTCTGGCTTAACTAAAGCATTTAATGAATATATTGATCGAAATAAACTTCTTAAGGGTGATGCAAAACTTGACGGCAATGATATTAGAGAAGGCCTTTCCTGCGTTGTATCAGTAAGAATTCCAGAAGAAAAGATTCAATTTGAAGGTCAAACTAAAGAAAAATTAGGTACTCCAGATGCTGCCACTGCAGTTGATAATTTAGTCTATACTAATATGACTAGATACTTAATTGAAAATAAAGAATATGCAACGAAGATTGTTAATAAAATCTTTGAAGCGCAAAAAGCTAGACTCGCGGCAAGAAGTGCAAAAGACGAAATTAGAAAGCTTTCTCCTAAAGATAATGAAAAAAATACATTAATGTTATCAGGTAAATTAGTTCCACCTCAATCGAAGGATTATCGTAAGAATGAATTATTTATCGTCGAAGGTGATTCTGCGGGCGGTAACGCGAAGAAATGTCGTAATAGATCTTTCCAAGGCTTATTACCTTTAAGAGGTAAACCAAAGAATATTTCTAACGATGCCGAAGACGCATTCATGAAAAACGAAGAATTATCAACGCTAGCTTATACAATTGGTACTGGCACTGGAAAAGATTTTAATATTAGAAATTTACGTTATGATAAAGTTATTATCATGACCGATGCTGATACGGATGGAGCCCACATTCAAAATCTATTAATCAATTTCTTCTATAAGAAGATGAGACCTTTAATTGAATTAGGTCATGTTTATGTTGCTTGTCCACCTTTATACCGCGTAATGAAAATGACAGGTAAAAAGGTTGTTGAAGAATATGCATGGAATCAAACTGAACTTGAAGAAGCAAAGAAAAAAGTCGGCGGAGGATATACAATTTCTCGTTATAAAGGACTTGGCGAAATGAACGCTGATCAACTTTGGGTTACAACTATGGATCCTCAACATCGTAAATTAATTAAATTAACAATTAATGACGCGGATGTCGCTTCTAAATACGTCGAATTATTTATGGGTAAAGATCCATCTGGTAGAAATACTTGGATTAAAGAAAATGTTGATTTCTCTACAAAAGGAGATTTCTTTGTTGAGGAGGTAAAGCATAATGGCTAAGAAAAAAACTGAATTAGATACTTCCTCTTTAAGACAAGAAGAATTCATCCAAGTATCGAATATTGAAGACGTCATGTCAGAAGGATTTGGTCGTTATTCAAAATATGTTCTTCAAGAAAGAGCAGTTCCTGATGTTCGTGATGGTCTTAAACCTGTTCAAAGAAGAATTCTTTATACAATGATTCTTGAAGGTAATGTCTCTAGTAAACCAACAAGAAAATGTGCGCGTACGGTAGGAGCCGTTATTGGTCGATTCCACCCACATGGAGATACTTCTGTTTATGAAGCGATGGTTAGAATGTCACAAGATTGGAAAATGCGTTATCCATTAATTGATTTCCAAGGTAATAATGGTTCAATCGATGGTGATGGTCCGGCGGCATATCGTTATACTGAAGCTCGTTTATCTGAATTATCTGATTTAATGGTTCAAGATTTAAATAAGAATACAGTCGATATGCAACTAAACTTCGATGACTTAGAATTTGAACCAACTGTTCTACCAGCTCGCTTTCCTAATTTATTAGTTAATGGTACGCAAGGTATTGCGATTGGATCATCAACTGATATTCCTCCTCACAATTTAAGAGAAGTAATTGATGCGATTAATTATCGTATTTCACATAAAAAATGTTCTACTAAAGAATTAATGGAATTTATTAAAGGTCCAGATTTTCCTACCGGTGGTATTATTAAAGATACTTCTGTCTTACTTCCAATGTATGAAAGTGGAAATGGTAGCTTTAAATTATGGTGTAAAACAGAAGTTAATACTTCTTTAAAAGATATTAATCAAATTATTATTACGGAAATCCCTTGGGGCAAAGATAAATCTGAATTAGTTAATAATATTGATAAATGTCGTTTTGCGAATAAATTAGATGCAATTATTGAAGTTAGAGATGAAACAGACCGTGATGGATTAAGAATCGCGATTGATATTAAGAAAGATTCTGATCCAAATAACATCTTAAATTTCTTATTATCTAAAGGTGTATTATGTTCAACTATTAAATTTAATTGTTTAGTTATTGATCACGATCGACCAGTCGTCGCGCCGTTAACTGAAATGATTGATTGTTATATTGAACATCAAGTTGATGTCTTGACTAGAAGAAGCAAATTCGATTTAGAAAAAGCGGAGAATAGACTTCATATCGTTGAAGGTTTAATTAAAGCTTGTTCAATTATTGATGAAGTTGTTGCTTTAATTAAGAAGAGTAAAGATAAAGCTGATGCAAAAGTTAATTTAGTTAAACAATTTTCTTTTTCTGAAGTACAAGCTGAAGCTATCTTAAATTTACAATTATATCGTTTATCTAACTTAGATATTATGACTTTAGTTAATGAAAAAGATGAATTAACAAAGACTATTGAATATTTAAAAGGTTTACTTGAATCTCCTGCGAAGATGAATAATCTTATTAAATCTGATTTAAATAAGGTTAAAGAAAAATTTGGTGATGATCGAAGAACTCTAATTGAAGACCAAGATACATCATTTGATATTGATAAGAAAGCCTTAATTTCTAAAGATGAATGTATGATTTCCTTTACTCGTGATGGTTATATTAAACGTAGTAATCTTAAATCTTTTAAATCTAGTGAATTCTTACCTAATATTAAATTAGGTGATTGTATTAAAGGTATTGTTAAAGCATATACGACTGATTCTTTACTTTTATTTACTAATTTTGGTAATTATATATGCTTACCAGTATATAAATTAGATGATATGAAGTGGAAAGAAGAAGGTTCACACATTAATGATATTTCAACTCTTTCACCTAAAGAAAAGATTATTAAAGGTATTATCGTTAGAGAATTTATTAAAGGTGTATCGATTACTTTAATTTCAAAACTTGGTCAAATTAAACGTTCTCCTTTATATCAATTTGAAACATCTAAATTTAATAAACCATCAAAATGTTTTAAATTATTAAATGATGATGAAGTGATGGATGTTAAAGCTTGCTTTGGTCAAACGGGCCTCGGCGTAGTCCTTGATAATGGTTCATTTAATTATTTTGATGAATCAGAAGTTAAAAAAGTCGGCGTAAAAGCTGGTGGTATTAAAGCAATTAAAATGGATAAAGATAGTAAATATCTTTCTCAATTAATAAGCGTTGAACCACATGAAAAAGTTTATTTACACGTTATTAGTAAACAAAGTGGTGTTCGCTTAATTGATAGTTCTCATTTAGAAAAAACTTCTAGATTAAGTGCGAAAGAAAACTTAATTAAATCATTTAAATCTGATCCTCAAAATGTTATCTATATTAACAAAGTAGATAAGAAAGCTGAAGAAAGCGTCGAATACGTTCTTTATGAAAACCAAGAAGTTAAGAAGATTGAATTTAAAGATATTAAGTTAACTCCATTAGATTCATATTTAAAGAGTGATAATTTAGAATTAGGAAGTGCATTTAATATTGTTGATTACTTCAATATTGATGTTGAAATAATTTCTTCTGATTCGAAATTATATGAACCATTAGTAGAAGATGATGAAGCTTCTTTAATTGATGAATCTGATTTAAGAAAAATAGAAATACCTACTGCTCCTATTGTTAGTGAAGACAGTAAGGATGAAAAAGATAAGATTAGCTTATTTGATTTTGTTGATGATGATTAGACTTAGTTTGCAAGACTAAGTCTTTTTTTTACAAAATTCAATTTTTTTTAGGATTATTCATTTTTTAAGCAAAAAACATATATAGGAGGAAATATTTTATGGAATATATATGTTTACAAGAAAATGAATTTGACTGCGGATATGCTTGCTTAAAAATGTGCTTATCTTATGCTTATAAAAATCGAAAATATTTAAATTTAGAACGAAATTATACTAAAAACGCTTATTCATTTACTGATTTAAAAAAGATAGCATCTAAATATGATATGGAGCTTGAAGGAGTAGAAGTAACTACAAAAGAAGAAATATTTAAACATCCTAATTCAATTGTTCAATTAAATGATAATAATATTTCTCATTTTGTTTTATTCGTGCGTAAATATAAAAATTACGTCATTGTTAATGATCCTAATTTTGGTCAGATTAAAATGGAACTAAATGAATTTTTACTCTTATTTACTGGTTTTAGTTTAATTATTAAAAAGTGTGTTAAAAAGAAGATAAAGGTAAAAAGAAGATTGTTAAATCTCAATTACATCATTCTATATTTAACATTTTTAATTTTAGATTTCGGTTTAATTTATTTATTTTCTTTTATTAGTTCAAATACCGAAAAACAAAATATTTATTTAACAATTGTCACCGCGGTTTTAATTTGTTTTTCTTGTTTTTCAAAAGGTTATATCTTACTTGGACAAAATAAAGCTTATGATAATGAAATAAAAGAGATTCTAGATGTCGCAGAAAAGAAAAATATTAAATTATCTTCTAACGAACTGACCTTAATATTAACTTTAAAAGGAAAGATTATTCAATATGTTTATGGGACGCTTAATGATTTATTCGTCTTAATCTTTATTTCTTGTATCTTAATAAATAATGGAATTATGCATATCCTTATTCTTGCTGGAATTGTATTAAGCATGTTTGCTTCCAAACAAATTCTTTTACTCAATAAAAATACAAAGAAATATGAACTAACAAAATTAGAAAATCAATTTATTAATATGAATACTTCATTTAATTTGACTTCTATTTATACTAAGTTAAATAAAGTAGGAAATAGTTATGTCATTGAAGAAGGAATTCAATCTTATTTATTTTATTTATTAATCGCGATTGTTGTTATCATCATGAACTATATTTCAAATATTAATTCATTTGTTTATATATCCTTATTTATTGGATATTATTTAATCTTTATGGATCGATTTAAACATCTCTTAAATTTAAATTTTGATACTCGCTTAGAATATAGTAAACTTCGTAATTTCTATTTAGACCTTAAAAAATATATTCTAAATAAAGTCGCGATTGAAAAATAATTTTTTCATTCTTATTTAGCCTTTTATTTATGTCTTAAAATCTTAATTCACTTGATAGACTTCAAAAGAAAAGTTATTATTATATCGTATGAATTTAAATATTTATATTTAAATGGAGGACTTATGAGTTACAATTATCAAGAAATAGAAAAGAAATGGCAAAAATATTGGGATGATAACAACACATATTTTTGTGACACACACGATTTTTCAAAACCTAAATATTATGTTTTAGATATGTTCCCTTATCCAAGTGGAAAAGGTCTTCATGTCGGTCACCCAGAAGGTTATACTGCGACTGATATTATGGCAAGAATGAAAAGATCTCAAGGATATAATGTTTTACATCCAATGGGATTTGATTCTTTTGGTTTACCAGCTGAACAATTCGCGATTCAAACAGGTAATCATCCTGAAGGATTTACTTTAGCAAACATTAAGACATTTACTGCACAACTTAAGATGTTAGGTTTTAGTTTTGACTGGAGTAAACAAATTTCTACTTGTGATCCAAAATTCTATAAATGGACCCAATGGATTTTTAAAAAATTATTAGAACAAGGTTTAGCAAAACTAGTCGATATGCCAGTTAACTGGTGTGAAGAATTAGGTACCGTTTTAGCTAACGATGAAGTTATTAATGGTCGTTCTGAAAGAGGAAATTATCCAGTAGTTAGAAAGAATATGAAACAATGGGTACTTGATATCCCTAAATATGCGGAAAGATTACTTGAACAACTCGATGAAATTGATTGGCCAAGTTCAACTAAAGAAATTCAAAGAAACTGGATTGGTAAATCAGTTGGTGCATTAGTTGACTTTAATGTCGATGGAACTAATGAAAAATTTACAGTCTTTACTACTCGTTGTGATACTTTATTTGGTGCAACGTACTGCGTATTATCACCTGAACATCCATTAGTTAAAAAGATTACTACTCCTGAACACGAAGAAGAAGTTAATAAATATATCGACTTCGCGGCAAGTAAATCAGACTTAGAAAGAACTGAATTAAATAAAGAAAAGACTGGTGCTTTTACTGGTGCCTATGCAGTTAACCCAGTTAATAATAAATTAATTCCTATTTGGATTTCTGATTACGTATTAATCACTTATGGAACAGGGGCAATTATGGCAGTTCCTGCTCATGATGAAAGAGATTATGCTTTTGCGAAGAAATTTGGTTTAGATATCGTTCCTGTTCTTGAAGGCGGAGATATTTCTAAAGAAGCTTATACTCAAGATGGCGTTCATATTAATTCTTCTTTCTTAGATGGTTTAAATAAAGAAGATGCAATTGATAAGATGATTGATTTCATTACTGAAAAAGGTATTGGTAAGAAACAAGTTAATTATAAATTAAGAGAATGGATTTTCGCTCGTCAAAGATATTGGGGTGAACCAATTCCAGTTGTCTTTATTGGTGATGAAATTGTTCCTTTAAAAGATACAGAACTTCCTTTACTCTTACCAGAAGTAAAAGATTATAAGAGATCTAAAGATGGTAAATCTCCATTAGAAAATGCAACTGATTGGATTAATTTAACTTATAACGGAAAACCTGCAAGAAGAGAATCTTCTACTATGCCAGGTAGTGCCGGTTCATCTTGGTATTATTTAAGATATATTGATCCTAATAATGAAGAAACTTTCTGTGATAAAGAATTAGAAAAACACTGGATGCCAGTTGATCTTTATATCGGTGGAACAGAACACGCGGTAGGTCACCTCTTATATTCTAGATTTTGGATGAATTTCCTTTATGATCAAGGTTACGTTTCTCATAAAGAACCATTTAAGAAATTATTCCACCAAGGAATGATTCTTGGTTCAAACGGTGAAAAAATGTCTAAATCAAAAGGTAATGTTGTTAACCCAGATGATGTTGTTAGAGATTATGGTGCCGATTCATTAAGACTTTATGAAATGTTTATGGGACCTCTTGAAGCAAGTTTACCTTGGTCAGATTCTGGTCTTGACGGGGCGAAAAGATGGTTAGACCGAGTTTATAGATTATTTGATGAAGAAGCATTTACTTCTAAATTTACTTTAGAAAATGATCATGCATTAGATTATATTTATAACTTCACTGTTAAGAAAGTAACTAATGACTTTGAAGCGATGGCATTTAATACGGCGATTTCACAAATGATGATTTTCATTAATGAAGTTTATAAACAAGAACATATTTATAAACCTTATTTAGAAGGATTCGTTCAACTTCTCGCACCTATTTGTCCTCACATCTGTAGTGAAATTTGGGAAAAATTAGGTCATACAGAAATTATTGATTTCGTTAGTTGGCCAAAATACGATGAATCAAAACTTACTTTAGCGAGCGTTAAGATTGCAGTACAAATCTGCGGCAAAGTAAGAGAAATTATTGAAGTACCTACTGATGCGAGTGAAAAAGAAATTGAAGATATCGCTTTAAATAACGAAGGAATTAAAGCTCGTCTTGAAGGTAAGACAATTAAGAAAATAATTGTTATTAAAGGTAAGATTGTTAATATTGTAGCAATCTAAATAATATAGTAATGTTAGGCTCGTCCTAACATTTACTTTACTAGGAGAAAATATGTATCAAGAATTAATAAATCAAAAACTTGAAAGTGATTTATCTTTAAAATCAAAACAAGTTGAAAACGTCATCTCTTTATTAAATGAAGGATGTTCTGTTCCTTTTATTGCCCGTTATAGAAAAGAATTAACTGGTTCGTTAAGCGATGAAGTTTTAAGAAACTTTGTTGAAAAATATACTTATTATAATAATTTTTATGATCGTTTAGATACGATATTAAAATCAATTGAAGAACAAGGTAAATTAACTGATGAAATTAAAACTTCATTATTTAATGCTCGTACTTTATCTGAACTTGAAGATATCTATCGTCCTTATAAACCTAAGAAGAAAACTAGAGCCTCAATCGCACGTGAAGCAGGTTTAGAAGAATTAAGCATTTATTTATTAAAACAAGTTAATAAACCTGAATTAAATGAATTTGCAAAAACTTTTATTAATCCTGAAAAGAAGATTAATACGATTGAAGATGCCCTCCAAGGTGCGAAAGATATTATCGCAGAAAGTATTTCTGATAATTCAGACTATCGTAAATTTATTAGAAGTAACGTTGTTAAAAATTTTAACGTCACAACTAAATTAAATAAAAAAGATGCTGACGAATTAGAAAAATTTGCTCAATATTATGATTATTCTGAACCAGTTTGTAAAATTGCTTCACATCGAGTTCTCGCGATTAGTCGAGGCGAAAAACTAGGCGTTTTAAAAATCGATATTACAGGACGTGATGAAACTAATATTAATCATATAAAAAAAGATATAATTAAGAATAATTCTCCTTTTGAAGAAATCTTAACTTCAGCGATTGAGGATGCATATAAAAGATTGATTAAACCTAGTATTGATAATGAAGTATTTTCTTCATTACTTGAAACTAGTGAAAATACCTCAATTGAAGTATTTAAATCAAATTTAAAAGAATTATTACTTCAATCACCTACTAAAAATAAAGTTGTCTTAGGTTTTGACCCAGGTATTAGAACTGGTTGTAAAATCGGTATTGTTGATCGTTTAGGTAAAGTTCTTTATACTGGCGTTTTATATGGAACAGTCGATAAAAAAGATATTCTTGAAAAAGAAGGTATTAAACTGGCTTCTTTAATTACTAAATATAAAGTAGATTTAATCTCATTAGGTAATGGTACCGGTGGAAGAGAATCAGAAAGATTCATTAAAGAATATTTATTTGATAAATTCCCAAATTGTAAAATTGATTATGTTATCACTAATGAGGCAGGTGCTTCAGTTTATAGCGCCTCTAAACTAGGAACAAAAGAATTCCCTAATTTAGATGTTTCGGTTAGAAGTGCCATCTCTTTAGCTAGAAGAGTGCAAGATCCTCTCGCGGAACTCGTTAAAATTGATCCTAAATCAATAGGGGTTGGTCAATATCAACACGATATGAACCAAAAACATTTAGGCGAAGCTTTAGGAGGCGTAGTTGAAAACTGCGTTAACTTAGTTGGTGTTGATTTAAATCATGCTTCTCCTTCTTTATTAAGTTATGTTTCTGGAATTAATTCTACTATCGCGACTAATATTGTTACTTATCGCGAAGCAAATGGAGAATTTACTTCTAGAAAAGAATTATTAAATGTTCCTAAATTAGGTCAAAAAGCTTTTGAACAATGTGCTGGTTTCTTACGTATCAGCGATCATTATCCATTAGATAATACAGGAATTCATCCTGAATCATATGAAATAACGCTAAATTTATTAAAAGAAATTGGTTGTTCTATCAAAGATTTAGGATCACCAATTTTAATTAAAAAATTAGATTCTATTAATGTAGAAGCGACCGCACAAAAATTAAATGTCGGAATCGAAACATTAAAAGATATTATTGTTGAATTAGAAAAACCAGGTAGAGACATCCGTGATTTAAATGCCCAAGCAATTTTAAGAAACGATGTCACTGATATTAAAGACCTACAAGTTGGTATGGAACTAGATGGAACAGTTAGAAATATTATTGACTTTGGTGCATTCGTTGATATCGGCGTTCACCAAGATGGACTAGTTCACATTTCAGAAATTTCTGATAAATTTATTAAGCATCCATTAGATGCGTTAAAAATTGGACAAATTGTTAAAGTTAAAGTTATTCAAGTTGATCCAAATAAAAAGAGAATCGGCTTATCAATTAAACAAGTAGGGAAGGAATAATTATGAGCTCTTGGAAAGATAATTTAATATTTTATGAAATTTATCCTACATCATTTAAAGATTCAAATGGTGATGGTATCGGTGATTTAAATGGGATAACTTCTAAACTTGAATATGTCAAAAGTTTAGGCTTTAATGCCATTTGGTTAAATCCATTTTATAAATCTCCTTTTAAAGATGGAGGATATGATATTTCCGATTTCTTTAGTGTCGATCCTCGTTTTGGTACAATCGATGATTTTAAAAGTTTAATAACTAAAGCTCATGAACTCGGTTTAAAAATTATTGTTGATTTAGTTCCAGGACACGCAAGTGAACAAAATCCATTATTCTTAGAATCGGCTAAACCTACAAGAAATTATTGTTCTGATTTATTCATTTGGAATAATTCAGTCTGGGATTATGAAAGACCTTATATTTTAATTTCTGGTCGTTATGATCGTAATGCCGCGTATATGGTTAACTTTTTTTCTCATCAACCAGCATTTAATTATGGTTTTAACCACGACATAAAATATTCTTGGCAAATGTCTTATGAAGATGAAAGAACTTTTAAAGCGAGAGATTATATTGTTAGTATCATGATTTTCTGGCTTAATAACGGCGCGGATGGCTTTAGAGTTGATATGGCTGATTCACTAGTTAAAAATGATGATGAAAAAGAAGCGACAATTAAAGTATGGCAATATATCTTTAAGAAAGTAAAAGAAGTTCATAAAGATTTCTTCTTAGTTTCAGAGTGGTGCGCGCCAAGTCGCGCCTTAAAAGCTGGCTTTGATTCAGACTTTATTCTTGATCATGAAGATGATTTCTTCCATTATTTAACTAAGGAAAATAAATGTTCTTCTTCTTTAAATGTTCTTAATGGAGGTAATGACGAAGTCTTTAAACTCTTTAAAGAAGATTTAGTTAAAAAAATTGATGAAGCAAGAGAAAATAATGGTCATATTTCAGTTATTTCAGGTAATCACGACACTTGGAGACTCGCGACATACTTAAATGATGAAGAATTAAGATTATTCTATATGATTCAAATGACTCTTCCAGGTATTCCTTTTGTTTACTATGGTGATGAATTAGGTTTTAAATATCAAAATTTAACTTCAAAAGATGGTGGTTATCATCGTACTGGTGATCGTACTCCAATGAAATTTGATCACTCAAAAAATAATGGTTTTTCTACTTCTGATCAATTATATCTTCCATTAAGCGACGATAATTATAACGTTGAAGATGCATTAAAAGATGAAAATTCATTATTAAATTATATTAAGAATCTAATTTCTTTAAGAAAAGAATTCGCTCATCTATTTAATAATGATTTTGTTCTCTTAGACACCGAACTAAGATTAATTTCTTATTTAAGAGATGATATTAAAGTTATTATCAATTTATCCAATCACGAAGTTCCTGTTGAAGGAAAAATCTTATTTTCATCAAAAGAAGATGCAGTTAAAAACAATAAATTACAAGTTAAATCAGGTGTCATTTTAAAGATTTAATTTAAACACTTTCTAGAAAATCGTCTAGAAAGTGTTTTTCTTAATAAATTTAACTATTAATTGAAATAAATTGATTAATTTAATATAATATATTTAATCGAAGGAGGCTTTTGAAATATGGCAGATTATGTTTTTATTCAAAATTATTCAAATAGAGGTAAGATGGCTATTTCTACAAGTTCTTTTGAACAAATTGTTTCAATTGTAACAAATAAAGTCATTGGTGTTTCGACTACAAAGAAGAACAATTCACCTTTTAGATTTCATAAGCCAGTTCATTGTTCTATTTCTAATAATAAGGTTATTGTAAATATTCAAGTTATTATTAAAAAAGGAAACAATGTTGATAAGATTTGTGCTTTAATTCAAGATGAAGTCGCAGAGGCCTTAACTACTATGGTCGAAATGGTTCCATTTTCAATTAAAATCAAAGTCGCAGGAATTGAATAAAAAGTAAGCTCCGGCTTATTTTTTTGTGGAGGTTATATATGAGTGAAGAATTATCTAGAAACCAAGAACAAGAAAAAATTATGCAAGTAGTCTATGGCTATTTATTTTACCAAGTAAATAATAAAGAAGCAGATGTAAAAGAACTTATGGAAGGTGTTTATGAAAGTGAATATGATAGTATTCCAACATTTTCAAAAGAAGTAGTTGTTAAATCTTTATTAAATCAAGGTGAAATTGATGAGCTCATCGCTTCTCATTTATCGGAAAAATTAAGATTAGATCGTTTAAATATCGTTGGTCACGCAATATTATTATTTTCAATTGGTGAAGTAAAATATTGTTCTTTTGATGATGTTAGTAAAGCAACAATGATTAATGTCGCGGTTGAACTTGCAAAAAAATATTTAGACGATAAAGAATATCGTTTTATTAATGCAGTCTTAGATAAGATTTTATAATCATGGATACTATTTATACTGTTTCAAATATCAATCAATATATTAAATACATTATCGAAAATAATGCCTCTTTACAAAATATCTTAGTGCAAGGAGAAATTTCTGGACTAAGAAAAGATTTTAAAGGGCATTATTATTTTTCTATTAAAGATGAAAAATGTTCTTTAAGTTGTAAGATGTGGTCAACTACCGCGGCTCGATTAAACTTTGTGCCTAAAGATGGTGATGAGGTGCTTCTTAAAGGAACGATTGATGTTTATGATGTGCGTGGCACTTATTCTTTAACTGCTTATTACATGGAGCCTTATGGACTAGGAAAAGAATTATTAAAGCTACAAGAATTAAAGAAAAAGCTAGAAAAAGAAGGATTGTTCTCTTTACCTAAAAAAGAGATTCCTAAATTTCCTAGATCTATCGGTATTGTAAGCGCATCTACTGGTGCAGCCGTACACGATATTATTAACACAATTCAAAAAAGATATAATCCTTCTATTTATATCTTCCCTTGTTTAGTTCAAGGTCAAGATGCACCTAAGAGTATTATTAAAGCTTTAGAAAATACTAAGTCATTTGATGTAGACTTAATTATTGTTGGACGTGGAGGAGGATCTAACGAAGATTTATTCTGCTTCAATGATGAAGAATTAGTTCGTTATGTTGCTTTGATGGAGACACCTATTATATCAGCCGTCGGTCACCAAATTGATTCGACATTAATTGATTTAGTTTCTGATGTGAGTTGTATTACTCCAACTGATGCAGGAGTAAAAGCGACACCTAATAAATATGATTTAATCGATGAACTAAATTCAAGTCAATTAAATTTAAATGCTTTAATTAACCGTAAGATTGATCAATATAAAAATAGATTATTAAATATAAATGCTTCTAAAGGCTTAATTTCTCCTTATGATAAATATCAAATTAAATTAAAAGAGAATAAAGAATTAAATATAAGATTAAATTTGAGGATGAATGAAATTATTGTTTCTTTAGATCATTCTATTAGTAATTTAAAAGGAAGATTACAAGCTTTAAATCCTTATTTAATATTAAATAAAGGTTATTCGTTAGTAAATTTAGATGATGAAATTATCACTAGCGTTAACCAAGTAAAAGAAAATGATAACTTATCTATTACCTTTAGTGATGGCAAAATTGAAACTAAAGTAATAAAGAAGATTAAGGAGAATTATAATGAGCAATAAAACATTAACAATTGAAGAAAAATTTTCTCGTTTAGAAGAATTAGTCACTAAATTAGAAAATGAAAAAATGACATTAAAAGAATCTTTAACTCTTTATGAAGAAGCAATGAATCTTTCTAAAGAATTAAATGAAGAACTAAATGAAGCGACTAAACAAGTTTTACTCGTACAGAAGAATAATAAATTAGAAGTTTTTGAAGATAACAAATAAACTAGTTTGTCAAAAATGACCCCAAAGGATGGTTGGACTGCCAATCATCCTTTTTTTTCGTAAAAAATAAAATTTTAGACTAAAATTATAAAAAAATACTTGTCAAGTGGGTGAATTGTGGTATACTATGGGTACAAGTGGAGGAAAGTGGGGTAACAAGTATGTTTTTTATCGGTACCTATTATCATAGTTTAGATGAAAAATCCCGCGTTACCTTGCCTTCGAAACTTAGAGAGAAGCTTGGATCAAGCGTTTATATTAATCTCGGTCTTGATAAATGTTTAGCTATTTATACTGAAGAAACATTTAACAAATTAGTCGAAGAGATTTCTTCTAAGAGCTTATTTAATCCTCAAGTAAGAAGTTATAAGCGTATATTTTTCGCAAACTCATACCAATGCGATATTGATAAACAAGGTCGTATTCAATTGAATAAAGAAATCAAAGAAAAATGTTCAATTGATAAAGACGTCGTTATTATCGGTATCGACGATCACATTGAGATATGGGATACAGAAAGATTCGCGAAGATGGAAGAGGATAACGAAGCTAACTATGAAGAAAATGCTTCAAGTCTTTATGAGGGAATGTAATTATGGAATACAAACATATACCAGTCCTTCTTAAAGAGACTATCGATGGACTTAACTTAAAGCAAGATGGAATTTACGTAGATGGCACTCTTGGTCGAGGTGGCCATTCAAGTGAAATCCTGAAAGTAGCGAGAACAGGACATCTATACTGTTTCGATCAAGATAAACAAGCTATTACTGAATCAAGAGAGAGATTAGAAAAAATTGGTGAAAACTTTACATTAATTAACGACAATTTTGAAAATCTAAAAAAAGATTTAAATGAATTAGGTGTTAATGAAGTAGATGGATTTCTATTTGATCTAGGCGTAAGCTCAGCCCAATTTGATGAATCTGATCGGGGATTCTCCTACCGTTATGATGCTAGACTCGATATGAGAATGAACCAAGACTCTAGAATTTCTGCATACGATGTAGTAAATAACTACTCATTAAATGATTTAACAAGAATCATTAGAGAATATGGAGAAGAACCATTCGCTTATCAAATTGCTCGTGAGATTATATCTCAAAGATCGATTTCTCCCCTCGTCACCACTTACGAACTAGTTGATGTAATTAAAAAAGCATTGCCTAAGAAAGTTTTATCCAAACCTGGTCATCCGGCAAAACAAACATTCCAAGCGATTAGAATTGAAGTAAATCGCGAATTAGAAGTTCTTAAAACAGCTTTAAAAGATGCATGTGGAATGTTAAAAAGCGGAGGTAGGGTAGCAGTTATCACATTTAACTCATTGGAAGATCGTATCGTAAAACAATATTTCAATTCATTAACTAAAGAAGAAGTTACTTCAAGGTACCTTCCATCATCTAACAAAGAAATTAACTATCGTTTAGTAAACAAAAAGATAATTACTGCTAGTGAAGAAGAACTTGCAAGTAATAATCGTTCCAAACCAGCTAAATTAAGGGTTATAGAAAGGAAATAAGGGATTATGAAAGATAAAATTTATAAGAAAAACATGACTAGTTTTGATTACAAAGCGAGAAGACTCGGCATTATCGGAAGTGTTATTATTATTTTATCTTTAGCGATTTTACTTCCAATCTGTACATCAATTTCATCTCAGAACGTGGCCATAACTGAGGAAATTAGACAACTAAATAATGAAATTGATACAAATTCTGGCGAAATTGAAACGAACAAGTAAGTAGGTGAGCTTATGAAGATGACAATGATGGAAAAAACATTAATTGTGATCAATTCGATTATTGGATTAACAATCATAATTTCAGTGATTTTAGACATGACCAGTCTAAAAGATACTGTCAATATGTATTGCTTAATTACATTAATCGCAGAAGTTGCAATTTGTGCGATTTGTCTAATTCTCAATGCTATATTAAAGTATCATAAGAAAAATAAATTCTTTAAAAAACATGAAACTTTAGCCTAGCTACACTCAAAAAAATAAGGTGATGAACCTTATTTTTTTATTCTTATTATTTTTTGATAAATTTTTAAGAGTTTTATTATAAATATAATAAAAATAAGAAAATAATTGTGTTATACTTTAATTGTTGTAGGTGAATTTATGAAAAAGATAAATGAAAAAAAAGAAAATCTATTAAATAATGACTTTGAATGCTTCTTTTGTGGGCTGATCATCGTTTTAATTTCAATCATCGGTTTATTAAACAATGGACCAATTGGTAATTTTTTAACATATATATTTGTATTATTATTTGGTGCTTTTTATTTTATCTTTTTCTTATTAAGCATCTTTTTTGGCTTATACCTCATGATCAAAAGAAAAATCTTTAAAGTACATTTCTCTTTAAAGCTCTGCGGAATCGTTTTTATTTTCTTCTCCCTAATAAGTGCTTGTTCAATCACTAATACACCTTTATATTTTAATAATTTAAATTCACAATTTAGTTTACATTTATCTTTAGTATCTCCTTATTTTCCAGTGATTAATAATTTCCAAGATTTAAATGAACTCGGAGGAGGCTTTGTTGGCTATTTATTAAAAGCATTATTTAATACAGCTTTAACTCCAATCGGTAATTACATCTTAACTGGGTTAATCTTTGTTATTGGACTTTTCTTAGCTTTTAAAGAAATCGTTCTTTACATCTTTAAATGCATTAAAAATTACATTAAGAAAATAAAAGAGAAAAAGGAACAAAAGAATAAAGAAAGAAAAATTGTTGAGACTGAAGTAACTTTAAATAAAGAATCTATTTATGTTACTAGAGAAAACGAAGATGATTCATTTACTAAACAAATGAATGATGATTATAACGAATTTAATAATAGTTCGAAGAATGAAGATAAAGAAGTTAAGGTAGAAGTTAATGTCGATATTCAAAATCATATTACTCCTTCTTCTTCCTTAGGAATTGAAGATATTGAAACTCCGATAGTAAATAAAGAAGTAAAAATTAATCAAGATAAGTCATATAAAATTGAAGATTTAAATCTCGAAAAAACAAAAGATCATGGTGTTGAGGATCTTCCATTACCTAGTATTGATGATATTTCTAATATGTTAGATGAAGTTAATGAAGATTTTGAAGTTCCTGTTCCTACTTATGTTGAAGAAAAAGTGGAAGTTAAACCAGTTGAAAAGAACGTTATCGTTGAAGAAAAAGTTATTAAAGAACAACCTAATGTTATTAATAATTCTTATTCTAATCCTATTCCAACTATTAATGTTAACTTAAATAAATCTACTTCATCAAATTCATTTTCTAATTCTAGTTCAAAACCAAGTTATGAAAATGTCGAAGTTAAAAATGAAACAAAAGATGGAAAAGAAATAGTTAATGAGAATGTAACTATTAAACCTAAAGTAAAAAAAGCTTATGTCTTACCTCCATTTGAAATTTTAAAATATCATCCTTCTGAAGACACTAAAACTTTAAACGAAAATGCCGCGGCAGAAAAAGCTCAAAAAATTAATAAAACTTTCCAAGAATATAAAATTGGTGCCCAAGTTATTTCTTATACAATTGGTCCTTCTGTCACTAGATTTAATGTTAAGATGAACGAAGGCGTAAGAGTTAACGATTTAACGAAAGTTGTTGACGAAGTTTCTATCGCACTTAACGGTGATAAATCGGTTCGTCTAGAAACAGTTGTTGAAGGAAGAAATACTTCTTCAATTGAAGTCGGTAACGTCAAAGCTACTCCAGTTGATTTTAAAGAATGCTATGAAGCAATTAAGGATAAAGATGGATTAAAGAATAAATTATTAATTCCATTAGGAAAAGATATTGAAGGTAAAGTCGTCACTACTTTAATTGATGAATTACCACACGTCCTTGTCGCGGGTACTACTGGATCAGGAAAATCAGTCTTTATTAATACAATTATCGCAACATTATTAATGAGAAATACTCCAGATGAATTAAAATTAATGTTAATTGATCCTAAAAAAGTTGAATTCTCCCGTTATAATGAATTACCTCATTTACTTTGCCCAGTTATTTCTGACGCGCGTGAAGGTAAAGTTGCCTTAAAGAAAATGGTTGATGAAATGGAAAGAAGATATGAACTTCTCGCACGTGTTGGAGCAAGTAAAATATCTGAATACAATGAAATCGCCGAAATTGAACATTATGATAAGATGTCTAACATCGTCTTAATTATCGATGAATTCTCAGATTTTATGTCAGAATACGGTAAAGATATTGAATTAAGTGTTAAAAGATTATGTCAAAAATCGAGAGCCTGCGGTATTTATTTAATTATTTGTACCCAAAGACCTTCGGTCAATGTTATTACTGGTGATATTAAAGGTGTTATTCCTTCTCGAATTGGACTACTTGTTCCTAGCTATGTTGATTCAAAAACTATTCTTGATGAAGCAGGAGCTGAATCATTATTAGGATATGGCGATATGTTATGTCGTTTACCTCGACATAATTCCTTAGTTAGACTTCAAGGCTCCTTTGTTTCTTCAAGTGAAGTATATGAATTATGTAAATTTATTAAGGCTCAAAGAGAACCAGAATATGATCGTAATTTTATGAATCTAGCTGAATCTAGTTCATTAAATGCGCTTGGTGGAGATGCGAGTTCTAGAAAAAGAGAAAGAGATGAATTAAGTGACGAAGCACGTGATTTAATTTTAGAAAAGCAACAAGCTTCAACTTCCTTCTTACAAAGAGAATTATCAGTAGGCTTTACTCGCGCGGATAAAATTCTTGCTGATTTAGAAGATGAAGGAATTTTAGTTAGATTAGATAATGGTCGAAGAGAAATCGCCCCTGAATATAAAAAGAAAAATTAGAGAAAGAGAGTTTTTATGATTGAAAGAACAGAATTTAAAGCTAATTTAATTGATATTAACACTATTGAAGTGATGATTCCAATGAGTTATAACTCTAATGGCTGTTTAAAATTTTATTTGTATCAAAAAGGATTTTTAATCAAAGAATTACATATTAAAAATCATCAAGAAAATTCTAAATATCATTTCTATTATTTAGATCAATTACCTTTCTTAGATTTAGGTAATGAATATGAAATTTGGGATGAAAGAAATATTCGTATTAAATTAAATTGTTCAATTTTATGTTTACAAGATAAATATGTTGATCGCATTCATTTTGATGGTGAACTCGGCGCGATATATTCTAAAAATAAAACAATATTTAGAGTCTTTTCTCCGCTTGCTTATACTTGTAATGTCATTGCTTTTAGACCATATGATGATAAATCGACAGTTTCCCGTGTGATGACTAAAGATAAAGAAACAGGAGTATTTGAAGTTACTATTGATGGAGATTTAGATGGCTTCTTCTATTATTATATCGTCAGGGTAAATGGCAAATATCATAATGTTGTTGATCCATATGCAAAATCTTTATCATTAAATTCTATTTACGGGGTTGTTGTTAATGATAAAAAAACTGAAGTAGATCTTCATAATAATGATTTACCTCCATTAAGAGATATTTGTGATTCAATTATTTATGAATTAAGTGTTCGTGATATTTCTAGTGATAAATCTGCGCCTTTTAAATATAAAGGAAAATTTTTAGGTTTAACCGAAGAAGGCTTAGTAACAAAAAATAATAATCCAATCGGAATTGATTATATTAAATCATTAGGTGTGACTCACGTACAAATTCTTCCATTCTATGATTTTGCAACGACGAGTGACGAACATCCAGAAGATACATATAACTGGGGCTATGATCCTTTAAATTACAATGCTCCTGAAGGTAGTTACGCGACTGAATTATTTAATCCATATAATAGAATAATCGAAGCTAAAAAGATGGTTGCTTCTTTCCATAAACATGGTATTAGAGTTGTTATGGACGTTGTTTATAATCACGTCTTCAATTTAGAAGCATCTAATTTTGAAAAGATTTGTCCTCATTATTATTTTAGATTTAATGAAGATGGCACACCAAGTAATGGTTCTTTCTGCGGAAATGAATTTGAATCTCGTCATTTAATGGCAAGAAAATTTATTGTTGATTCTTGCCTTCATTATGTTAAAGATTATGGTATTGATGGACTTAGATTTGATTTAATGGGTTTAATTGATATTAAAACTATTCAAGAAATTTATGATGAATGTCGTAAGATTAAACCAGATTTTATTGTTTATGGTGAAGGCTGGGATATGCCATCTGTAATGAATGGAAATCAAAAAGCTAGCATGTATAACGCGAAAAAGTTACCTACCATAGGTTTCTTTAATGATCGTTATAGAGATATTGTTAAAGGTAAGTCAGATCATTCTGCTCTTTACATGCGCGGATATTTAACTGGTGATATTAATTACCGTGATGGATTTAAGCACGCTTATGTTGGTTGTACTTTACCAATTGCTTTCCCTCCATTATTTGATTCTCCAACTCAATCAATTAATTATGTTGAATGTCATGATAACAATACTTTATATGACAAATTAAAGGTATGTTGTTACGATGATTCAGAAGAAGATATTTTTAAACGTTTAAAACTTGTTAATGCGGTAAATCTATTAAGCTTTGGGGTACCTTTCTTCCATGCTGGTCAAGAAATTGGTTTATCAAAAAATGGTGATCATAATTCTTATAGATCAGGCGATGAAATTAATTCCTTTAAATGGAATTTAGTTGATGATAGAGAACATCTATATAAATATTTTAAAGAATTAATTGAACTTAAGAAAACTTATCCTTTCTTAAGATTAAATAATAAAGATGATATTGAAAAATTAATTAGCTTTAAAGATGAAGAAAATGGTTGTTTATCAATTATTTATCATGATGAAAAACTTATTTCTCCACTTGAAGACTTTAGAATTATCATTAACCCAACAAAAACAAAAATTGAGATTGCATTAGATGATTACTATAAAGTTATCTTTAATGAATCAGGCAAAATAACTAGTGACTGTTTTGCCCAATATTTAAGCGTAAATAGTTTATCTTTAGTTGTCGTAGTTAAGAAAAAATAAGGGCAAACTTAGGATTTTTCCTCCGAAATATAATGTATAATTATATAATAGGAGGTGCAAGCATGCTAAATTCAGTAAACTTAATTGGTGTTCTTTCAAAAGTTGAACGTGAAAAAAACTTTAGACTGTTAGAAGTCGAAAGAGGTTATATGCCTCTATATGAAAAAAAGGAAACTGATCTCATTCCTTTAATGACATGGAATAAAACGAATAAAGGGGATTTGTTTTATTTCGATGCTGGATCATTAGTCGCGATTAAAGGACGGATTGAAGAAGTCGATGACAAACCATTTGTCATCGTTGAAACAATTGTAGGTATAGGAAAAAAATAAAAATATGTTTAAAGTTATAGGATATGTTATTAAAAGCTTAGGTATTATATTTAGATTATTCTTTTATTGCGTTTTCGATTTTAAAAAGTCGATGAAAGAATCTCGTTTATTAAGATATTATTATATTAAAAAGGAAGCGAAAAAATTAACTCGTAATCTTCATATGGATTTAATTGTTTCAGGAATGGAAAATTTACCTAGTGATGATTCTTATTTAATTACGCCAAATCATCAATCTTTAGTTGATGCAGTAGTTTTCTTTAATATCTTTGATGATCCTATCGCATATGTGGCCAAAGACGAATTAAATAAAGTCCCAGAAATCGGCAAACTTGTTCTTGCTTTAGAAGGATATTTCTTAGAAAGAGATAATTTACGTCAAGAAATTAAGGTTATGAAATCTCTTTCTGAAGATATGCAAGTAAAGAATATCCGTTATATCATTTTCCCTGAAGGAACTAGATCTAAAGATAAAGATTTTAAACTTAATGAATTTAAAGCTGGAGCATTTAAATATCCAATGAATAATCAAAAAAAGATTGTTCCTTGTGCAATTTATGGTACAGGAGAAGTACTTAATAAACATACTCCTTTAAAGAAAAAATATCCTATTTATATTCATTTCTTTAAACCTCTTGATTATGAATTCTATAAAGATAAATCAAGTAGTGAAGTTAGTTTGATTGTTCAAACTATGATTGACGAAAAAGTTCAATATTTTAGAAATTTAAGCAAAAAATAATCGACGTATCCCTTAACAATTTAAGTTGTTTATAAGCGCGAAAATATCGCGCTTTTTTTAGTATTTTTATTTGTTAATTTATTATTAGTAATATATAATATTACTATATAAAACGTTATAGAAATTTTATAACTACTGAGGGAGGAAGTTAATGAATTTATTTAATAAAATTCCAGATAATTTTTTCTCGATTTTATCAAGCAAAAATAAAAATATCTATGGACTTGCGATTGTTACTCTTTATGATTGCTTAACTTTATATCACAATCGCATTCGTAAAAGTGATTTTTTAGATTTGCTTAAGAATCGTGGAGAAGGTTTAGTCAAAAACTTAATTATCGAAGAAGAAGATTATGATGATAAGACTCTAATATATGAACCTACTTTACAAGGTAAATATAATTTAATTGTTAAAAGACTAGTAGATACTGGTTGGATTATTCTTGATCAAGATATTAAAAGTGGTGTTGAATACATTTTAATTCCTTCATATTCAATGAGCATGCTTAAGATTGTTTATGAATTCGTCTCAGACAATGAAACTCAATATGTTTCAAATGTTCGTTCAACTTATGCTGATTTACAATATGAAGATGAAAATCAATCTGATTACATGTATCGTGCTTTAGTTAACGCGGTTAATAAAACACGTGATCTTGAACTAGAAGTTACTAAACTCGATCATTCAATTCGTGTATTCCATAAGCAACTCGCGAATATGTTTTCACCTAATGAGGTATTAAATCAACACTTTGATATCGCACGTGAAGATGTTGTTGATCCAATCTATCACCCATTAAAAACTAATGATTCCATCATTTTATATAATGGACCAATTTCTAGTATCTTAAAAAGATGGTTAAATACCGAAGAAGTCTTTAATAAAATTGTTTCACAAGCTTTAGTTTTAAATTCTTCTTTAAGATCAAAAGAAGAAGCACAAAGTGATGTCATTAAGAAAATTAATTACATTCAAGATACTTATAACAAATTAACTGAAGAAATGAGTGATATTGATAAAGCTCAATCTAATTACACCAAAGCGACAACTGAAAAAGTTATCTATTTAAATAACTCGGATAAAACAATTAAAGGAAAACTTGAAACCATTTTCCTTTCTCTTGCAAAAGTTATTAATGGTGAAGCAAATGGTTATCCTAATATTGTTAAAGATATCAATAATTCCTTATTATTCTATCAACAAGGTTATATTGATTCTGATTCATTAACTAAACCTTACCGTCGAAATGAAAGATATGAAGGTGAACCAATGGCAATCGATGATTTTGAACAAGAAGCTAATGAAGGTTTAATGCAATCACTTCTACAAATTATGGATGCTTATAGTGATGAAAAGATCATGGATTTTATGGCTAATGCCTTTAAAGATGAAAATGAAATCGATGTTAAGAAGATTCCAGTTAAATCAGTTGAAGATTTTATTATGGTAATTTTAGGTACCGTCAAAGCTGATTCAAGATCGTCTTTCTATGATTTTGTTCGCCCAGATGAACTAGAATATCTTACTAAAGAAGAAAAATATGAAATGCCTAACTATCAATATGTTAGAAGAAAGGATTAATTATGTTCGAAGAAAAATATTTACTTTTATCAAGTTCTGACAAAGATGAATTCGCACATGTTGTTAATAATTTAATGCTTAAATCATTTGTTTTAAGAGAAAATTATGATCGTCATTCTAAGATGATGAAAACAAATAAAGATTATTTATTCATTGAAAAGAATATCGATATGATTAGAGAATACTTAGAATTTTCTGGTTGGACAGTTGAAAAAGATTCTCGACTTGGAGTTATTATGATCAACAATGAATTCCAAGAAAACCATGTTAGAATAGACTTTTTAACTTCATTACTTGTTTATGGATTAAGATATGCATATGAATTAGCACGTGAAAAGAATGAAATGACTCAAGAAGTTTATTTTACAACCGCCGAATTATTAAGTTTATTAAATGATAAAGGTTTAATTAGACCTGATAAGAAACCTACTGCGGTAGGACTAGCTTCTTCATTTAGATTCTTAGAAAACCACAATATCATCTCCCGTGTCAGCGGTGAATTTAAAGATAGAAGTTTAACATTCGTTATTCTTCCTTCTATTTTATATGTCATTGATATGACAAAGATTAATGCAATATTTGATGCAGTTTCATCTTATGATGATTCTTTATAGGAGGCAACAATGAAAAAATTAGTTAAAGTCCGTATTATCAATTGGCACTATTTCTATAATGTTACCTTTGATATTGACCAAGTCAATTTCTTAACTGGACAAAATGCAGCCGGTAAATCTACTTTAATTGACGCGATGCAAGTCGTTTTACTCGGCGATACTTCCGGAAGACAATTTAATAAAGCAGCTTCAGAAAAAGCAGGTCGTACTTTAAAAGGATATTTAAAAGGTGAAATCGGTGATGATGGAGAAGGTTCTTTCCGTTATTTAAGAAATGGACGTTTCTCTTCTTACATCGCTTTAGAATGGTATGATGATACTTATGATAAATCATTTGTCACTGGTATCGTCTTTGATGTTTTTGAAGATTCTTCTGAAGAACACCATTTCTTCATCCTTCAAGATAAGATTCCAGAAAATAATTTCGTTTCTTTGCAAGTACCAATGTCTTATAAACAATTAAACGAATATTTCTCAAAAAATTATGCGCCTAGTGAATATTATTTTGCCGATAGTAACGCGCAATATCAAGAACGTATTAAAGAACAATTTGGTAATATTAAAGATAAATATTTCTCATTATTTAAAAAAGCTGTTTCTTTTACACCAATTACTAACATTGAACAATTCTTAACAGAATATGTTTGTGATGTTCCTAATAAAGTTAATGTCGATTCAATGAGAAATAATATTCAACAATATAAACGTCTAGAAATTGAAGCAAACAATATGCAACAAAAGATTTCTCGTTTAGTTGAAATTCAAAATGCTTATAATGAATTTAATGAAAAGAAGAAGGATTTAAATGTTGCTTCTTATATTTCAAAAAGAATTACTTATCAAGTCTATTTAAATACAATCGCGAACTTCCAAAAAGATATAACTGCAAGTGAAACTAGATTAAAAGAAATTTCTGTCGAACTTGTTTCATTAGAAGATAAAATTAGCGATTTAAATAAACAAAAAGAAAATTTAATAGCCCAAAAGGTTTCTTCTGGCGCTTTCCAATTAACTAATGAATTAGCGAATCAAAAAGCAGCAACCGAAAAGAAAATTGAAGAAATTAAAAATCAATTACAAACATTAAGAAATCAATTAAGTAAATATATTAATGATTATTCTAATACGGCAAATCAAATTATTTCTATTTGTTCACAAATTAAAGATGATCGTACTTATATCTCTTATAAAAATGAATTAGAAACATTAATTACTTCAAGTGAAGAATTATTAAATGTCATTAATTCATTTAAGAATGTATTCACAAATACTGAAGAAATTGATGATAAAACATTAGTATCCTTTAGAGATGCATTAATTAAATATAAATCAGATGTCTTTGATTTAGGCTCAAGAATTAGAGGTAAATATTCTGATTTAGTCATGGAAAATACTCATGCAAAACAACAAGTTTCTGACATGAATAATGGTTCTAAAAACTATGATTTACAACTTATCAATATTAGAAGAGAATTAGAACATCGCTTATCTGATTATTATGGTAAGCAAGTTCCAGTTACAATATTCGCCGATTTAGTCGATATTAAAACTCCTCGTTGGGTTAACGCAATCGAAGGCTTTGTCGGTAATCAAAAACAATTTATGTTTGTTGATAATGAATATTATGAAACTGCGAATAAGATCCTTCCTGATATTTTAAGAAAACAACAATATTATCGTACTGGTTTAATTGACCAAGAAAAACTTCATAAAGCAAATTTCTCGATTGAGGAAGATTCTCTCGCGGAAGAAATCATTACTTCTCATCAAGGTGCAAGAGATTATTCTAATTTCTTACTTGGTAAGATGATTAAATGTGAATCATTCCATGAAGCTCGTGAAACAGGTCGAGGTATTACTCCAAAATGTGAAGGTTATCGTAACTTTGCTTCTTTTGTTATTCCTGAAAAGAATTATCGTTATCCATTAATTGGAAGAAAAATTTCTGATGAACTTAAGAGAACAAAGAAATTAGAAGTTGAACAAAACGAAAAGATTATTAACGTTTTAAAAACTTTAAATACAGCATTAACTTTAGTTAATTCTTTAGATATTCTTTCATCAAATGAAGTTGAAACTGCGACAATGATTTTAGAAAATGCGGCGACACTCGATTCATTAAATGAAAATGTTAGACGTTATAAAGAAGAATTAGAAAATACTGGTTCAATTGAAATTTCTTCAATCGAAGGTAAGATTAATCATATTGAAACAGACGTTAAGAACTTAGAAGAAGATAAACAAAACTTAATCTTAGAAAAAGGTAAGTTAGAAGAATCAATTCGCGTTATTCAAGAAGAAAAGATTCCGGCGCAAATTCAATCTTCAAATTCAATTTTAGAAGAAATTAATTCTTCATTTGATGCAGATTTTGTTTCTAACGTTGCTTTACCTAAATTTAATGAAGAACTTGCAAGTGGCAGGGGACTAGTCGCGATACGTTCAGAATATGAAGAATTATATATCCGTTCACAAAATAAAAAGCGTTCATTATTTAATGCTTTAAGTGAATTAAGAAGAGAATATTGTTTAACTTATAAGTTATCATATGATACAACAAAAGAAACTAATGAAGACTTTGATAATGAATTAACTCTTCTTCGCGATGTTAAATTACCTGAATATCAAGATAAGATTGCTTCAGCTTACGCGAATGCAACAAAAGAATTTAAAGATGATTTTATCTTCCAACTTAAAACAGCCATCGAAACAGTTAGAACACAAATTGATGATTTAAACGAAGCATTAAAAGATGCAAAATTCGGCAATGACTCATATACATTTACTGTTACTCCTGCTCCACAATATCGTGAATATTACGATATGATCACTGATAATTTATTAATTCAATGTGGTGAAGATGAAAATGCATATTTTGAAAAATATCAAGATGTCATGAATTCATTATTTAAACTTATCGGTGATGTTTCATCAACTAATGATCAAAATTCTGTCTTAGCTCAAAATGTTGAAAAATTCACCGATTATCGTACATATTTAATGTTTGATATGTTAGTTAAGAAAGGTGAAGGTAAAGCTTATTCACTCGCAAAAAATATTAAGAAACAATCTGGTGGTGAAACGCAAACTCCATTCTATGTTTCTATCTTAGCCTCATTTAGTCAACTTTATCGTATTAGACAACAAGGTCCACAAAGTAACTGTATTCGTTTAGTTATTTTCGATGAAGCGTTCTCTAAGATGGACTCAACACGTATTATTGAATCAATTAAAATCTTAAAGAATTTTGGCTTACAAGTCATTCTATCCGCACCAAGTGAAAAAGTGGCAGATCTTGCGAATATCGTTGATAAGACATTACTAGTTTCACGTCAAAACAATCGTTCACAAGTTGATTCATTCGTAATTAAAAAATAATTTCATTGTATAATTTAAATAATTATATTATTGTTAAAGAAAGGAGAGAAGACTATGTTAGATATTAATTTATTCGAACTAAAAGGTGTTTGGTTATCAATCGGTTTTATAATAGCTTTTATTATTCCATTGTTCTTAACTTTATTAATCGCGAAGAAAAGAAGTATTTTAGCTAGTATCTTCTTTCTACCTTTTATCATTTATTTTTTAGCATTTTTAATTAATAATATTTCTTTCTTAAAGAATTTCTTTACGGGAGGAAATACGATCGCGAATGGAGTTTATTTAGCGCTAGCTTACATTCAAGTTCCCATTGGAGCTTTCCATTCATTAGTAGTTAAATTATTAACTAAAATTGCACCAAATAATCAATTTTATGTAAACAATATCATTAATGGCCCCTGGTTTGCCTTTACAATTTATGGCATATTATGGCTTCCATGTTTTATCATTTTCCATCCTAAGAAAAAGAAAACGATGCGAAAATATGATGATGATTTCTAAAATTTAGGAAATTAAAAAAGCATATAAAACGATTTTCGAAAAAATCGGCTATATGCTTTTTATTTTTACTATTTTATGAAAGCGCTTAAAATTCTATTTACTTAAAATAAGTCGTATCTATCTTTATTTTTTTTCTTTGCTATAATGTATATATAAGGAACTAAATTTATATGAACAAAATAACGCAAGCTTCAAGTAAATTAATTTCTATCAAAAAGTTTTATTTTAATAAATTATTACTTTTTGGTTTAATTTCTTTAACGAGCCTTGTTTTCCTATTTATTATTTATTTAGGTAGTTATTATTCTTTTTTTGTTGATGAAACGTTAGTTTCTTCTATTCCATTTATTTATAATAAAGATCCTTCGTTACAAAATATTATTTCTCTTATCGTCGGAATAATAGTGGCCTTACTTGGTTCACTTATAATCCTCGTTCTTTATTATATAAATAATAGTAAATATACATTAAAAGCAAATGAAATCATGCTAAAAGAATTAGAATTAAACGAAATTTATTCTATCAATCATGAAAAGAATAATGAAGTTCTTAAATTTGATAAAATTTTTGCTTATATCGGTTTAGATGTTCCTAAATATTATTATTTAATGACTTTATCTAGTTTAATTAACTTAAATTTTTATCAAATTCATGATTCAAAATATAAACCGAAAAACGGTTTATTAATCACTTCGACAGTGAATGAAAATTTTGATGGATTTTTACAAATTAGGTCAGATAATAAATTTACGATTGATAGTGAATCAAATAAGAATATCTATCAATATTATTTAGATGATGTAAAAAGATTTTCTAATCCAATTTATATTAACTCAACTTTTAAAAAAGATACGTATAAATTAGTTGATAATGAAGTTGTAACATTATTTTTAAAAATGAAAGAGTTTTGTAAAAATAATATTGTTATTACATTAACTAATAAACAATTAATCATCTATATATCTTCTTGGGAACTTAAATTAATTGACCCCTTAAAAAAGAAGTTATATTACAATTCAGTCGACTTAAAAGTCGAAGCACTCACGGAACTTATAGATTTCTCAAACGACATCTATTACTACATATCAAAAAAATATAAGGAGAATTTAGTGTATGGCAGCAAATGAAATGGTTAGTTTAGTCTTAGCAGGTGGTAAAGGAACTCGTCTTGAAGGTTTAACCAAAAAGACCTCCAAACCTGCAGTCTATTTTGGAGGAAAGTATCGTATTATCGACTTTGTCTTATCCAATTTAGCAAATTCCAACGTACAAAAAGTTGGTGTTTTAACTCAATATGAATCAATTGAACTTTCAAATTATTGTTCAAGTGGTCATAACTGGGGATTCGATGGTAATAATTCTCAATTATCATTATTATCACCTCGTCAAAAAGAAGAAGGTTCATTCTGGTATTTAGGTACTGCAGATGCAATTTATCAAAATATCGATTATCTAGATTCAGTTGATCCAGAATACGTATTAATTCTTTCCGCCGACCACATTTATAAAATGAATTATGCAAAAATGTTAGCTTTTACTAAACAAGTTGATGCAGATTGTACAATTGCTTATTTAACTGTCGAAGAAAAAGATGTTTCTCGTTTTGGTATTTTAACTGTTGATGATGAAGGTAAAATTTCTTCATTTATTGAAAAACCAAAGCATTCTACCTCTCGTTGCGCATCCATGGGCTTATATATTTTTAAATATAAAACATTAAGAGATGCATTAGTAAAAGATGCGAAAGATGATAGCTCAGAACATGACTTCGGTAAAAATATTATTCCTTATTTCCTTGAAAAGAAAAAGAGAGTATTTGGTTATCCATTTGAAGGCTATTGGAGAGATGTTGGTACATTAAATTCCTTATGGGAAGCAAATATGGACTTAATTGATGATGATAACGCACTTGATTTATATAATCATTTCTCCTCATTTAAGATTTATTCTGAAGATACTAAATCATTACCTCAATACATTGGTCCAAAAGCTAAAATTACTAATTGTATGATTAACCAAGGATCAATCGTCTTAGGTGAAGTTGAACATTCAGTTTTATTCACAGGAACTTATATTGAAGAAGGCGCTTATGTTAAAGATTCAGTCATCATGCCTAATGTCACAATTAAAAAAGGCGCACGTATTGAAAAAGCAATTGTTCAAGAAGGCGCGGTAATTGAAGAAGGCCGCGTTATTAAAGGAACCGAAGAAAAGGTTACTTTAATTACAAAGTAGTAGGAGGAAATAATTATTATGGCACGTATTTTAGGTTTAGTAAATTTACATTGTTCTCCAGATTTAGGACAAATTAATAAGGTTAGATCACTTGCAACTCTTCCTTTCTTAGGTCGATATGCTTTCGTCGATTTCCCATTATCAAATTTTAGTAATTCTAACATTAATACAGTCGGTATTTTAGTTAATAAATCACCAAGAAGTATGATTAAACATATGAATAATGCGATGAGTTATACAAATAATACTAAGATGGGTAAAACAGTCATTTGTTATAATGAAAACTTCGCGAATAGTCCTTTATATAATACTGATATTAATAATATCATCGAAAATAAATGGTTATATGAAGATGGCAAATTTAAATATGTCGTTATTAGCCCAGTTCATATGATTTATCGCCTTGATTTTAATGAAGTTATTGAAGATCATATTAAAAATAATGCATCAATCACATGTGTTTATAAAAAGAT
Source organism: Acutalibacteraceae bacterium (assembly GCA_963610315.1). Taxonomy (GTDB): domain Bacteria; phylum Bacillota_I; class Bacilli_A; order RFN20; family CAG-449; genus UBA3210. Next base: position 35,397 of record CAVDMV010000001.1, on the reverse strand, counting down.
TAATAACGGCAAAACAGCATTTATTGATCAAGACGTCTTTGAATTTAATAAAGATGGTTCGTTATCTGAAATTAATAAAAACTTAGGTGTTGAAGACGAAGTTAATGTTTCAATGGAAACTTATGTTATCTCAATTGATAAATTAAAAGATTTACTTGATTTCTCAACTAAAACTTCAAAATTATTTACTCTTAGAGATGTCATTAATTATTTATGTTCAACTGTTAAAGTAAATACATTTGAATATCATGGATTCTTAGAAACAGTTAGATCATTATCAGATTATTTAAATATTTCCTTAAAGCTTTTAAATATTGATAAATTAAAAGAATTATGTTCTACATCTTGGCCAATTTATACAAATACTCATGATACACCTCCAGCAAAATACTTAGAACATTCTAAAGTCACCAATTCATTTGTCACTAATGGGGCAATTATTGACGGTAAAGTAGATACATCGGTCGTTTGTAGAGACGCGGTCATTTCTAAAGGTGCGACAGTTAGAAATTCAATCATTCTTTCTAATGCATTTATTTCAGAAAATTGCATTCTTGAAAACGTCATCGTTGATAAAGGAGCAAAAATTATTAACGTCAAAGAATTAAAAGGTACAAAAGACAATCCATTATATGTCGGACAAGGGGATGTAATCTAATGAAAATATGCATGATTAGTTCGGAAAGTGTTCCGTTTATTAAAACAGGTGGTCTTGCCGATGTAGTTTATTCTTTATCAAGAAAAATGGTTGTTTATAAACATCCAACTACGATCGTCTTACCTTATTATCAAAAAATTAAAAATAAAAAAGAAGAATACAATATTAAACACGTCACTGATTTTGAAATCGATATGTCTTGGAGACAAAAGATAAAATGTGAAGTTCTTTCATGTAAATATCGTGGAATAACATATTATTTCTTAGGTAATGATTTCTATTTTGGTGGAAGAGAAAATCCTTATGGATATTTTGATGATCAAGAAAGATTTGCGTTTTTTCAATTATGTTCATTAAAGATGATTGAAGTTCTTAAATTAGCTTTTGAAATCATCCATTTACACGATTGGCAAACAGGTATGATTCCATTAATTTACCGTGAACAATATGTTGGAAAATTAAGAAGAGAGCCAAAATTTATCTATACAATCCATAATCCAGCTTTCTTAGGCTTAGTCGATCGTAAAGATTTATATGACTACTTTAATTTGAGTGAAAAATTCTTTGATGATGGAACAACTAGATTCGATAATAAAGTTTCTTATTTAAAGACAGGTATAATGCTCGCTGATCGAATTACAGTAGTTTCAAAAACTCATCGTGAAGAATTACTTAATGGCCAAGCTGGACAAGGCTTACAAGATTGTTTAACATATAGAAAAGGAATAGTCCGCGGCATTGTAAACGGTATTGATACAAAAGATTGGAACCCAGATAAAGATCCATTTATTAAACATCATTATACTATTGAAAATGTCATTCAACAAAAAGGTAAGAATAAACGTGAATTCTGTAAAGAAAAAGGTTTAAATCCTAAATATCCTTTATATGGAATTGTTTCTCGATTAACATCACAAAAAGGTTTAGATTTAGTCACTGATTCTTTAGAAGAATTAATTAAAGCAAAAGTTTGTATTTACGTTTTAGGAACTGGTGAAAAAGAAATTGAAGATAAGATGAAAGCGATGGCGGAAAAATATCCTCATAATTTCGCGATTGATTTAAAATATTCAGAAGAAACGGCTCACGTTGCTTATGCAAGTTGTGACTTCTTCTTAATGCCATCTCGTTTTGAACCATGTGGCATTACCCAAATGATTTCTCATCGTTATGGAACTATTCCTCTCGCTAGAGCGACTGGTGGTTTAGTTGATACTATTATTCCATATAATGGAATGAATGAAAAAGATGCTAATGGTTTCCTCTTTACTGATTTTAATAAACAATCTTTCTTATCAACTGTACAATTAAGCTTAGATTTATATAAGAAGAAGAGACCTTATACAAAAATTATTCATAATGCGATGAAAGTGAATAATTCCTGGACTAAATCATATAAAGAATATTACGATTTATATTGTGAAGCTTTAAATAAATAATTTTTGCAGCGAGACGAGAGTTTCGCTGCTTTTTAAATTATTTAAATTGCTTATTAATCTTAAAAAAATTATAATAATAGAGAAAAAAGAGGCTTAATTATGGAAATCGAAATGTCATTTGAAAATGAAACAAATTTAACAACGTTTAACGAAGATTATTTTTTAAATATCGTGGAAACAGTTTTTAAACATTTATCGTTAGATGGTTATTTTATCTTTGAAATTAATCTCGTTTCAAAAGAAAGAATTCATGAAATTAATAGAACGTATCGTCATATCGATCGACCAACAGATGTAATTTCTTTTGCTTTTGAAGATGATTATGAAGGCGAAAGTAAAATTAATAACGATCCTAGTTTACCTCGTGATTTAGGTGAAATCTTCATTTGTAGCGATGTATGTATCGCTCAAGCAGAAGAATATAAACATTCATTAGAAAGAGAAATGTCATTTCTAACTTGCCATGGCTTACTTCATCTATTAGGTTATGATCACATGAAAAAAGAAGATGAAGAAGTAATGTTTAAAATCCAAGATGAAGTGATGGATTTATTAGGCCTTTAGGAGAATATATGAAAGAAGAACAAATTAAAGAATTAAAAGAAAAAGCTATTGAAGCTTTAAATTTATCATATTCACCATATTCTAATTTTAGAGTAGCCGCGGCTATTTTATTAAAAGATGGAAATATCATTCAAGGAGCGAATATTGAAAACGCTTCTTATGGATTAAGTATGTGTGCAGAAAGAAATACTGTTTTTAGAACAATTTTATCAGGTTATAAAACTAGTGATATGCTCGCGATGGCATTATGTTGCGAATCTAATTCATTACCTTATCCTTGCGGAGCTTGTCGCCAAGTTTTAAGTGAATTATTCCCTAAAACGGCACCAATCTACATCTTTAATTTAAAAGGTCAAGAACTCGTTACAGATGTTAATGAATTATTACCATATCAATTTGAAAAGGAAAACATGGACTAATGAAATCAGGATTTGTCACAATAGTTGGTAGAACTAACGCAGGAAAATCTACATTAATTAATCAATTGGTTCATTCAAAAATTTCGATTGCTACTCCTAAACCTCAAACAACGAGAAACGCGATTCAAGGAATTTATAATGATTCTGATTCACAAATTGTTTTTATTGATACTCCAGGAATCTTAATTCCTCATCAAAAACTTGATGAATATATGAATTCTGAAGCTTATTCTTCTTTAAGTGGAATTGATGCTTTAATTTTATTAGTTGATTCATCAATGTCATTTTCAAAAGAAAAAGATGAACCGGTTTGTTTATCTTTAAAAAATGGTAAATGTCCAATGTTTGTCGTTTTTAATAAAATCGATTTAACAAATGTTTTATTAATGGAGAATTTAAAGAAAGCATATAGCTCATATTTCCCTGAAGCACATTTTATTGAGATTAGCGCACGTAACAATGTTAACTGTGATTTACTCATTTCCGAAATTAAGAAAGTTCTTCCTGATGGATTTAAATATTATCCTGATGATTACAAATCTAATCATCCATTAAGTTTCTTAGTCGGAGAAATAATTCGCGAAAAAACTTTATTATATTTAGAAGAAGAAGTACCTCATTGTATCGCGGTTAAAATTGAAAAAATGGCCAAAGTAAATGATTGTTTAGAAATTAATGCTACGATCATTTGCGAAAAATCATCACAAAAAGGTATTATTATCGGTGCGCAAGGAAAGATGATTAAACGTATCGGTATGAGCGCACGTAAAGAATTAGAAAAGATGTTAGATCGTAAAGTTAATTTAAAGACATTTGTTCGTGTCGAAGAAAATTGGCGTAATTCATCTTCTTATTTAAAAGAATTTGGTTATAAACAAGACGAAGAATAAAAATGAATATCGATATTACAGGAATTGTATTAAGAGTTAACGCATATAAAGAAAAAGACGCAATGGTTTTAGTTTTAAGTGAAAACGGAACCATTTCTTTTTTAGCTCGTGGAGTTCTTTCTCTTACAAGTAAAAATGCGTCTAGCGTTTTATTATATGCTCATTCAGTATTTACTTTATCTAACAAAGGAAATAATTTTACTTTAACGCAAGGTAAACTAATCTCTTCATTTTCATCGATGTATGAATCATTAGAAAAGATGAGTGCAGTTAGTTTTCTTAGTGAAGTTATTATTAAATGTTTAGATGAAAATAATAGTCAACTTTATCCTTATTTATTAAAATGCCTAGAACTTATTGATAAAGATTTTGATACCTTAACATTAGTATGTATTATTTTAGCTAATATTATTAAATTATCTGGCTATTCTTTAAATTATTCTTCTTGCGTACATTGTTCAGATAATCTTCATATTGCAAGCGTCAGTTATTCTGAAGGTGGTTTTATTTGTTCTAATCATTTAAGAAAATATCATTGCGCCCAAGGAGAAGATTATTTAAAAACTTTCTTATATAGTTTTAAGGTTGGAGTAGATAAAATGGACCATTATACTTTTAATAAAGTTACGGCTATAAATTTATTAAAAGATTTAACATCTCATTTAAAAAATAGTTTTGGAATATCTTCTTTTAAAGGAGAAGAAATGTATTTAAGAAGCATTGATGCTTTATAGGTTACATCAAGATAAAATAAAAGAGAAAATCGTAAAATTAAATAAAAATACACTTATAGTGGGTTGACACGACATACGTGTAACACATATAATTTAATGGATTTTGTAATTTGCAGGAGGAATTATGGCAGAATATAAATTTGATGAGATTGTCTCTCATTTACAAGTATCTGGTTATGTTTATCCAGGTTCACAAATATATGGAGGTTTATCTAATTCTTGGGATTATGGACCTCTAGGATCATTATTTAAAAGAAATGTTAAAGATTTATGGTGGAAGAAGTTCGTCACTGAACAACCAATGAACGTCGGCTTAGATCCAGCAATCATCATGAATTCAAAGGTTTGGGAAGCGACAGGACATATCGCGAACTTCTCTGATCCATTAATCGATTGTAAATCATGTAAAGCACGTCATAGAGCTGATGATTTAATTGAATCTCAAGCAGGTATTTCTTGTGCTGGAATGAGTAACGACGAAATGGTCACTTATATTCAAGAACATCATATCGTATGCCCAAAATGTGGCAATTCTAATTTTACTGGTATTAGACAATTCCAAATGATGTTTAAGACTCATATCGGTGTTACTGAAGATTCTAAATCAGAAGTTTATTTACGTCCAGAAACTGCGCAAGGATTATTTGTTAACTTCGCGAATGTTGTTCGTACTACTAGAAAGAAACTTCCTCTCGGTATCTGTGATATTGGTAAATCATTTAGAAATGAAATTACTCCAGGTAACTTCATCTTCCGTATTAGAGAATTCGAACAAATGGAAATGGAATTCTTCTGTAAACCAGGTGAAGATTTAAAATGGTTTGAATATTGGAAGAAATATTGTATGGAATTCTTATATTCCTTAAATATTAAACAAGAAAATTTAAGATATAGAGATCATGAAAAAGCTGCTTTAGCTTTCTACTCAGTCGCAACAACTGATATCGAATATAAATTCCCATTCGGATGGGGTGAATTATGGGGTATTGCTGATCGTACTGACTACGATTTAAAACGCCATCAAGAATATTCAAAAGAAGATTTATCTTATTTTGATCCTATTACTAATGAAAAATATATTCCATACTGTGTTGAACCAGCTCTTGGGGCAGATCGTCTCGCTTTAGTATTAATGTGTGAAGCTTATGAAGTAGAACAACTTGAAAACGATACTCGTATTGTAATGCATCTTCATCCAGCTGTCGCTCCTTATAAAGTGGCTATTTTACCATTAAGTAAAAAGTTAAATGAAAAAGCGACAGAAATCTTAAATTCACTTTGTAAAGAATTCTCAGTTACTTATGATGAAACTGGTTCAATTGGTAAACGTTATAGAAGACAAGATGCAATCGGTACTCCATATTGTTTAACAGTTGATTTTGATACTTTAGAAGATAACTGCGTCACAATTAGAGATAGAGATTCAATGGAACAAGTAAGAATGCCTCTAAGTGAAGTAAGTAAATATATTAACGAAAAAATTAAATTTTAATTAAAAGAAAGAAGGATTTAATGGATCACGAAATAATTTCAGAAATTTTAGAAAAAGCTGATATTGTTAGTATTATTCAAAGTTATGTGAATGTCATTAAAAAGGGCAATTCATATGTTTGTTTATGTCCTTTTCATAATGATACAAATCCTTCGATGCGAATAACTCCGGAAAAAAAGATTTTTAAATGTTTCGTATGTAATGAAGGTGGTAATGCTATATCCTTTGTTAAAAAATACGAAAATGTATCTTTTGATGAGGCAGTTAATATTGTCGCAAATAAAATTGGCTTTTCTTCTCCTAAATTAAGCGTTAAAGCGAGAGAAGTAGATCCACATATTCAAGATGAGCTTCACGCATTAAATGAAGCAAAAGAAATCTATAAATATTTATTAGATACGCAGGATGGGGCCGAATGTCGTTCCTATTTAGAAAAAAGAAATATCTCAAGTGAAATGATTTCTTATTTCGAATTAGGTTACGCTTCAAGTAATCCAGAACTCGATATTAAATTATTAAGAGGAAAAGATATAAGCGTCGATATCTTAGATGAAATTGGAATATTAACTAGATCTAATGGAACATATATTGACTTCTATCACGGTCGATTAATATTTCCAATCTATAATGTTCATTCGGAAGTAATCGGCTTTTCTGGAAGAAGAATTGATGATCATATTGAACCAAAATTTCTTTCAAGTAAAGAGACTAATGTCTTTAAGAAAAGAGAAGTTTTATATAATTATCAAAATGCGAAGAAAGAAGCTAGTAAAGAAAAATGCGTCTATGTCGTTGAAGGCTTTATGGATGTATTTGCTTTATATAACGCAGGAATTAAATCCTGTGTGGCGTTACTAGGAACAGCTTTTACTAAAGAACACGCGAGGATGTTAAGAAGTTTAAATGTCGAAGTGAGATTATGTTTAGATGGTGATGCAGCTGGTCAACATGGCTGTTTAGCTGCCGGAAATATCTTAATGGAAAATGATATTCCATATAAAGTAGTAGACTATGGTAAATCAACTTTAGATCCTGATGAAATATTACAAAAATATGGTAAAGAAACATTATTTAAACTCGCGAATAGATTAAAAGAAGGAATCGATTTTGCTTATTCATATTATTTTAAGCAATACGATTTAAAGACTTCGACAGGAAAAAGTGAATTTTCAAAAGTAGTTTCTTCTTACGTATCTACTTTAAAAGATAATGTTTCAAAAAATATCTTAATTAAACGTCTTGCGACTGATACAGGATTAAGTGAACAAACATATAAAAATTTATTACAAACAACTTTAGAAAATAAAAAGATTGATTATGATTTAATTTCTAAAAGTGAAGATTTAAAAACTTCTCAAGTGAAGAAAGTGCAAAAAGAGATCGTTTATCTTATGTTAACTGATCCTAATGCAGTTTCTTATTATTTAAAAAATGGTGCTTATTTAATCGATGATGTTTATTCTACTATCGCGAATTATATTATCGATATGTATGATCGAACAAATAAAGTTTCGGGCATTGATTTAATTAGTGAATTACAAACTAATGATGATATCCATAATAAAGAATTAATCGATACGATTACTGATTTATTATTAAATGATAAACACGCACCATATTCAGAAGAAACAATGAATGAATATTTCTTCTTATTAAAGAAAAATATGGAGAGAATGTCTCTTGAAGAGAAATTGAATAGATCCCTTCATAATGAAGATTTATCTTTAGAACAACAAGTTAAATCGTTAGAAGAATATTCAAAAGAAAATGATAATTTAAAAAAGAAAAAATAAAAAAAGGAGGTCGAATTTATGGCAAAGAAAACTAAAGAAGAAATCGAAGAATTAGAAGACGAAGAAGAAGATTTCGACGAAGAATATGAAGATAGTGAAATCGAAGATTTACCTATTGAAGATACTGAAGCTGAAGAAGCTCGTGAAAAGCAAAAAGTTCTTGATTCAGTAAAAAAAGGTTTAGAAAAACAAGCAAAGAAGAATGGTAATGTTCTTGATCAAGACGAAATCTTTGACGCGGTTGATAAACTTCAACTTTCTGATGAAGAATTAGAAGAATTAATCAAATATTTCACTGATAAAAACATCAAAGTAAATACTAACGAAGATGATAATCTAGAAGAAATGGACTTTGATGAATCAAAAATGAAAGATGATTCATTTGAAAATGATTTATTAGACGTTGATGATGATTTCCAAGAAGGTGCAGAAGAAGAAATTGAAAATATCGAAAATATCGATAGGATTGATTATAACGCCCTTGCTGGAGATAATGTAAAAGTCACTGATACAGTTAAAATGTATTTAAAAGAAATTGGTAATGTCGAACTTTTAACTCCAGAAAGAGAACAAGAACTCGCAGAAAGAATCGCTCAAGGGGATAAAGAAGCTCATGATGAATTAATTAACGCGAACTTACGTTTAGTCGTTTCAATCGCAAAACACTACGTCGGTAGAGGTTTACAATTCTTAGATTTAATTCAAGAAGGTAACTTAGGTTTAATTAAAGCGGTTGAAAAATTCGATTATACTAAAGGTTTTAAATTCTCAACTTATGCAACTTGGTGGATTAGACAAGCGATTACTAGAGCTATCGCTGATCAAGCTAGAACAATTAGAATTCCAGTTCACATGGTTGAAACAATTAATAAAATCACGAGAACTCAAAGAGAATTAGTCCAAAAATTAGGTAGAGAACCTAACGCACAAGAAATTTCTGATGCGATGGATCCAGCTAGTAGAATTTCTCCTGAAAGAATTAGAGAAATTCAAAAAATCGCTTTATCTCCAGTTTCTTTAGAAACACCTATTGGTGAAGAAGATGATTCTCATTTAGGCGATTTCATTGAAGATAAAGATGCAACTTCACCAAGTGAATTCGCAACTAAGAGTTTATTAAAAGAAGAATTATATTCGGTCATGAAAGATTTAACTGATAGAGAAGAAAGAGTTCTTCGCTTACGTTATGGTCTAGATGATGGTCGACCAAGAACTCTTGAAGAAGTTGGTAAAGAATTTGGTGTTACTCGCGAAAGAATTCGTCAAATTGAAGCAAAAGCAATCCGTAAATTAAGACATCCAGTTCGTTCAAAACGTTTTGGTGATTATCGAGACATGTAATGATTAATCTATCTTTAAGATTAAAAATGATTGCTTTATTAGTCCCTCAATCTTCTTCCGCGGCTGATATTGGGGCTGATCACGGATATTTAATTGCCTATTTAAAAGAAAATAGGATCATTAAACGTGGTTTAGCGATTGAAAATAAAAAGGGCCCTTATAATATCTTAAAAGCCAATTTAGAAGAATTAGGACTCGATATTGAAACTTCTTTAAGTGATGGAATTACTTATTTACCAAGTGATATTGATACAATCATTATCGCGGGTATGGGTAAAGACACTATTATCAAAATCTTTAATGATTCGTTAGAAAGATTATTAAAACTAGATAATATAATCATTTCTTCTCATGGTAAAATGGATGAAATTAGAGCTTATTTAGTTTCTAAAGGATATTTTATATCTAACGAGGACTGCGTCATTGATGAAAATAAATATTATGAAGTTAGTTTATTTAAAAAAGGTCATAAAGATTATTCTTCTTTAGAAATAAAATATGGACCTATTTTACTTAAAAGCAAAAATGAATATTTTATTCATCATATCGAAGACCAGTTAAAAAAAATTGAAGCTCTTAGAAAAGAAAATCTACCTGTCGAACGAGTAGAAGAAATTATTAATAGCATAAAAGAGTATCAAAATGTATTAGACTTCTAATTTTAGAAGTCTTTTTTTCATTTCTTTTTAGGATTTTTTTTAAATAAGGTTAATTATATATATGGAAGAAGAATATTCTTTTAATAAAAGAAAAATTCTAGCAAATAGTTTTATTTAAATAAAGTGAATTAAATTACATTATTTGATAAAATGATAAAGAGGTTTAAATTTATGTTACAACATTTAATTATTAAAAACTTTGCGATTATTCAAGACGAAGAAATTGATTTTAAAGAAGGAATGAATGTTCTTCTTGGTGAAACTGGCGCGGGTAAATCAATTATTATTGATGCGATTAACCTTCTTAGAGGCGAAAAATCTAGTTTTGATAAAATTAGAAATGGTGAAACAAAAGCTTTTATTGAAGGTACTTTTATTGTCTCAAATAAAACAAAAGATTTAATTTCTTCTCAATATGAAGATTTAATTGAAGACGATAATACTTTAATCGTTTCAAGATCTTTAGATATTAATAATAAATCAATCTGTAAAGTTAATATGCATTCTTTTCCTTTAAGTTCATTAAGAACATTAATGGAAAGTGTCTTAGATATTCATTCTCAACACAAAGATAATTCTTATTTTGATGAAGAAAAACAAATATCTTTGTTAGATCAATATATTCTTAAATTAAAAACTAAAGAGAACGAAAAACTTCTCTATGTGAATAAAGAAAACATCATTGATAAATATAAAACTTCTTATAAAGAATATTTATCTTTAATTAAGGAATATAAAAAATTAAAAGAAGAGAAATTATCGACTGATGATATTGAATATCTATCATATCAAGTTGATGAACTAGAAAAAGCTAATATTCAAGAAAACGAAATAGAAGAAATTGATGATGAATTAAGAGAATTAGAATCATTTGAAAAAATAGCCGATATATTCACGAAATTTAATGATGAGTACAATTATGCCTCCAATCATCTTTACGAGGCTAAAACGGCTTTAAATAAGCTAAATTCCGATAAATACGAAGAAAAGAAAGAGAAGTTTATCTCCTCTTATTATGAATTAGAAGATTCTTATAGTGAATTAAATAATATTTTTTCTTCATTGAGCAATGATATGTCTAGACTTGATTATTTAAAAGAGAGAAAGTCGTTATTAAATAAATTAAAAAGAAAATATGGTTCTTCAACTGATGAAATTTTATCTAAATTTAACGAAATGAAGAAGACTTTAGAACTACAAGGTGATTATGAATATCATCTTTCTAAGATGGAAGAAAATATTTCTTTAAAAGAAAAAGAATTAAAAAATGAATGTGAATTATTAAATAAACTTCGTTTAGAAGGTGGTAAGTTACTCACTAAAGAAGTTAATAAAGAATTATCTGATATTGGTTTAGAAAATGCTGAATTTGCATTAAACATTTTAGAAAAAGATGATTTTGATATTAATGGAAACGAAATAATTACCTTTATTTTAAAAGCAAATAAAGGTGGCAAATTCCTTCCATTAAATAAAACTGCTTCACTCGGAGAAACAAGTAGAATTAATTTAGCTTTAAAGAACGTCTTTAATAAACTTGATCCAGTAGAAACAATTATCTTTGATGAAATTGATACAGGTATCTCTGGAGAAATCGGAAATAAAGTAGGTCTAAAAGTACATGATATCTCAAAATATTCTCAAGCTTTAGTTATTTCTCATTTACCTTCGATGGTTAGTAATGGTGATTATCATTATTTTGTTTCTAAAAGTCTAAAAGATGATGTGACAGCTTCACATATTGAAGAAATTAACGGTGAAAGATTAATTACTGAACTTGCTAAAATGATATCAGGAGATAAAGTGACTAGTGAATCACTAGCTCTAGCGACTTCATTACTTCATAAATAATATTTACTAGCATTAACCTTTCTAAAGGAAATGCTAGTTTTTATTTTTCTTTACATAATTGTATAAAAAGAGAGATTTTGTTATTATATTTAAGAAGGTGATAAGAATGGCGAAAGTAATAATGCATATTGATTTAAATGCTTTTTTTGCAACAGCTGAAACAATTAAAGATCCCTCTTTAGAAGGTCGTCCTTTAGTAGTGGCCGGAACTTCTAGAAGAGGAATAGTTTCAACTGCATCTTATGAAGCGAGAAGTTATGGCATTCATTCAGCTATGCCTACTTATCAAGCTCGACAACTATGTTCAAATTTAATTATTCTTCCTGGCGATTATGAATATTATCAGCAATTATCAAATGAATTTTTTGCATATCTAAAAACTTATTCTCCCATTATTGAACCTGCCTCAATCGATGAAGGTTATGTCGATATAACTGAACAAATAGGCAAGGTTAATGATCCAATGAAATATCTCAAAGATATTCAAAATGGATTATATGAAAAGACTAAATTAAAATGTTCAATAGGAATTGGACCAACTAAGTTTTTAGCGAAGATGGCTTCTGATATGAAAAAGCCAATGGGAATAACTATTATTAGAAGAAAAGATATTCAAAAGATCTTATGGCCTTTACCAATTAAAGATATGTTTGGAATAGGTAAAAAAACTTATCCTCGGTTAGAATCATTAGGAATATATAAAATAGGTGATTTAGCTACCACTGAATCGTTAGAAGTAAAGAAATTATTAGGTAAAAGCTTTGATACTTTTAAAGCGTGGGCGAATGGCTATGGTAGTGATGAAGTTAATACTGAACCTAGTGATCCTAAATCAATTGGTAATTCAAGAACTTTTCTTTATGATACTTCCGATTATGATGAAATTAGAGAAATGATTTATATGTTATCTCAAGAAGTTTCTTTACGAGCGAAAAACGAAAATAAAATAGGTTCAACCATCACCTGTGTAGTAAAAGATACCTCGTTTAAAAACTTTACTCGTTCAATTACTTTAAATGATGCGACTAATGAATTAGATGTTATTTTTAACGAAGCATTAAAGTTATATGAAAAGAATTTTATTAATCTTGATATTCGTTTAGTTGGAGTCACCTTATCATCATTAAAAGATAAAAAGAATGTCTACGTACAAATGGATTTATTTTCTTTAGAAAGTGAACAGAAGAAACATAAAACTAGATTATTAGTTAATTCTTTTAATCGTTGTTTTGATAAAGATGTATTAATGATTTGTAGCGATATGAACACTAAGGAGAAAGATTAAAATGGATATAAATGACGCGAAAAGCTTATTTATGCAATATCTCATTGTTGAGAAGGGATTATCTAATTCAACTATTTCTTCTTATAAAGAAGATTTAAAATCTTTCTTTAAGTTTAAAAAAGCAAAAAAAGTTGAAGAACTAGATTATAAAGATATTGATAATTACATCATCTTTCTTACTGATGACGATAAAGCACCTAAAACGATTATTCGTCGAGCGACGACCATCCGTAGTTTCTTTTCTTTTTTACAAAAAGAGAATTATATGTTTCATGAATCAAGTCTTATAGAAATGCCTAAACTTAACCATTCGTTACCTAACGTACTTTCGTTTGAAGAAGTTGAAGCATTATTTTCTGCGCCTGATATGACGAAAAAAGAGGGGATTAGAGACCGTGCGATGCTCGAAGTAATGTATGCTTCTGGCTTAAGAGTGAGTGAATTATTAAGTTTAAAATTAAGTCAATATTCTTCTTCGTTAAATTGTTTAAAAATCTATGGTAAAGGTAATAAAGAAAGAATGGTTCCAATTGGCGATTACGCATTAGAATATTTAACTAAATATCTTCGTGAAGTAAGAGATTTTAATATTGGTAAAAAAACTGATTATGTATTTTTAAATAAAGCTGGTAAACCGATAACTCGACAATATTTCTGGCAACAAATAAAAAAATATGGGGAAATCGCTCAAATAAAAAAGTCAATATCTCCTCATACTTTAAGACATTCTTTCGCGACTCACTTACTAGAAAATGGGGCCGATTTAAGAATGGTCCAAGAAGCATTAGGACATTCAAAAATTTCAACTACTCAAATATATACTCACGTTTCAACTAAACGAATCCTTTCAATCTATGATAAGGTAATGAATAAAGATGAGGATGAAAAATAAAATCTTTAGCAAAAAATTAAAATATGGTATAATCACTAATGCAAAGGAGTTAATTAACTTATGAAAAAATATAAAAGAGTATTCTTAATCGTCTGCGATTCATTAGGAATTGGAGAAATGCCTGATGCAGAACGTTTTGGCGATAAAGGAACAAATACCTTCGTTCACATTTCAGAACGCTGTAACGGCTTAAAAATCCCTAATTTAAACGCTTTAGGTATTCATGATTTAGGAGAAATCGTTGGAACTAATAAAGTAAACCATCCTAATTCTTATGTATGTAAAGCTCGTGAAGCTAGTAACGGCAAAGATACGATGACTGGACACTGGGAAATGATGGGAATTTATACAACTAAACCATTTAAGACATTTACAGACACTGGATTTCCAAAAGAATTAATTGATGAATTAGAACAAAGATGTTCTCGTCACATTGTCGGTAATTGCGCAGCCTCAGGAACTGAAATTATTAAACAATATGGTGAACACCAACTTAAAACAGGTGATTTAATTGTTTATACTTCCGCGGACTCTGTTTTACAAATCGCGGCTAATGAAGAAATCATTCCTGTTCCTGAATTATATAAATACTGCGAAATCGCTCGTGAAATTACCTTAAGACCTGAATATTTGTTAGGTAGAGTTATCGCTCGTCCATTTGTAGGAACTAATAAAGATAACTTTAAACGTACACCTAATAGACATGACTATGCTTTATCACCAACTGGTAGAACATATATGGATATCTTAAAAGACCACGGTTTTGAAGTATCTTGTATCGGTAAGATTTATGATATCTTTAATGGCCAAGGGGCAACAAAGACTCAAAAGACAACATCAAACCATGATGGTATGATTAAAACTATGGAAGAAGCGAAGAGAGACTTTGAAGGATTCTGCTTTGTTAACTTAGTTGAATTTGATAGTGAATATGGTCATAGAAGAAATGTAGAAGGATATGGAAAATGCATTGAAGAATTTGATGCTCAACTTGGTGAACTTCTTCCTTTACTTCATGAAGATGATCTTCTCATCATTACCGCGGACCACGGAAATGATCCAACTTGGGTTGGTACAGATCACACAAGAGAAAAAGTTCCAAATGTCTTCTATTCTAAATCTATTAAAGATGGTAAATTACTTGAAGAAAGAAATTCATTCGCAGATTTAGGTAAAACGATTATTGATAACTTCAATTTAACAAAAGAAGACCAAATTGGTGAAACTATCGAAGAATTACTAAAATAGTACTAATTAACTACTAAATACACTTATAATAGTATTTATACAATAATGCGATAAATAATACACTTATAATAGTATTTTAGTAGAATCATATATTTAAATACACTTATAGTAGTATAAATATATAATTAGTAGATATTTAGTAGATTATTAGTAAATAATTATAAAATATAGTCGTAGTTTAATTGTGGATAACTTTTAGCTACGACTTTTTTATATTTTGATTTTTTCTTTTTTTAGTAAATATGTATAGTTATTCATATAATTTTACTTTACATAATAGTAATTATGCGAAGTAATGTAATATTTTTAAAATTTATGCATAATAATGTCAGATTAGAACAGTTTACTATATTAATATAGTAAGAAATATATTTTCTTATTTTTAAACTTGTTTTATCTTATGGGCAGATTATCCAATTACATACTAATTCTTATAATAATATTAATAAAAGTGTAAGAATCACAAGATCCAATAAAAAAGTAGATATCTACTACAATAGTACTAAATATCTACTAATTATTTACTTTTAGTAATTTTTGAATTCTCTACCCTATTTTTAGATAAGTTGTAACAAAGCTTTCGCAGAATTAGTTGAAGTTTCATTCGCATTAGAAACATGTTCTTCAAAATTGTTATTATCTCTAGTGACGATATCAGAGATTGATCGAATTACAACAAAAGGAATATTATAAATGTAACAAACTTGGCCAACCGCACCTGATTCCATTTCACAAGCAAGAATATCATCTTCTAGCTTAACTAAATTACTCTTTAAATATTTTTCTCTATTCATAAAAGTATCACCTGAAAGTACGATACCTTCAATAAGTGATAAATCACTCTTTCTTAAATTATTTTTAATATATTCAGTATCACAAGGAAAATATTGAGGGCAACCACACATTTGACCTAGCTTATAATCAAAGTCAGTTACATCAACATCGTAATAACCTACTTTAGTCGCGATAATGACGTCACGAGTAGTTAGATCTTTTCTAATGCCTCCTGAAGTACCGATATTAAAGATTCTTTCAATATCTAAACTTTCGATCATCTTAGTTAAATAAACCGCGGTATGAACTTTACCGATTTTACCTAGTCCTGCGTAATATACCTTATTATTACGTTCAAAGCGGTATAAAGTTTCACCTTTAACTTTAATTTCTTCATACTGCGCGATTTCATTTAATAAAGCATTAAGTTCAACTTCCATCGCTGC
The DNA here is from genome assembly GCA_963610315.1 of Acutalibacteraceae bacterium. Classification (GTDB taxonomy): domain Bacteria; phylum Bacillota_I; class Bacilli_A; order RFN20; family CAG-449; genus UBA3210. The sequence goes on along the minus strand of CAVDMV010000001.1, from coordinate 18,912 downwards.
GACAATTAAATTAATTTTTTCCATAATTATCTTTTAGTCGCTTTAGTTAATAAATCTTCTAAATTAACTCTTTCTCTTTCTTCCTTAGTAAATAAGTGAACGATAATACCATTACAATCAATTAAAACCCATTTTGAATCATTATTTAATCCTTCGATATGATTAATTTCATGATTTACTAAATGTAAGTTCTTTTCGATTTCATCAATGACTGCATTCGCGAGTTTAATATTATTTACTGTCGCGATGACGACGTGATCATAGAATGGATTTCTACCAGTTACATCAAAAGTAACAATATCTTCACCTTTCTTTTCATCAATTGCTTTTTCAATGATTTCTAAAATTTCTAATTCCATTTTTTATTATTCTTCCTTTCCTAAATAAGATTTAATGCAAGAGTTCGTTAAAGGGTTATCATAATTTATATTATTTTCTTTAAAATATAATATATTTTCTTTTAACACTTCTTTAAATCCTTCATCAATATCTTTATAACATTTATTTATTAATTCACTAGAATCATATCCTCTAGTAGGTTCAATTTTATCCGCGGCATAAAGGATCTTCGCAAGAACCGACATATTACTTGATCCAGTTGCATGTACTTTTATCGCATCAAGAATCTCATTATCAATAATATGAAATTCTTTTTCGACGATATCTGCCCCAATAAATTGGTGATATAAAGCACGTGGGATTGAATTATAAAGCGAAGGATAATTTTCCTTCATAAATTCAATTTGTTCTTCATGAGGTATTTCTTTGGCAATATCATGAAGTAATCCAGCAGTATAAGCTTTAATTGGACTAACATCATTTCTTACAGCTATTTCATAAGCGACATGCGCGACACTTATTGAATGAAGTAATCTTTTTTCTTTAATATAAGTCTCAATCTTTTCAAAATAATAAATTCTCTTCTCTTCGATATATTTTAAAACGCTTAAAGGACAATCAACATTAGTTAAATTCCTTACACTAGTTGAACTAGCGTTAGATAGATTTACATTAAAAATTGAAACATGATATTTTTCAATGTTTTCATTACTTACTTCATAATTAGGTCGACTAAATGAGATGAACTTAACCATTTTAGAAAGTTCATCAATACGATACCATAAATGAAGTTTTTCAAGTTGGTCGTAACCAATTAAAAAATATAATTCTTCACCTTTTTGTTTTTTATATGACTTAATTGTATCGAAGGTATAATTAACTTCACTCTTAGAATTTAATTCAATAGTAGATACTTCAAAGCCATTTGCATCTTTAATTGCTTCTAAAAGCATGTTTAAACGGTCTTTGTCGCTCGTTTTAGTCTTTTTCCATCTAGCTTGCTTCGCGAGTAAAAACATCACTCTATCAGCCTTAAATTCTTCTTTAGCTTTAGAAGCAATCATTAGATGTCCATTATGAATAGGATCAAATGATCCCCCAAAAATAATAGTTTTCATATTAATTTGGTAGATGGATTTTTCCATCTTTTAAATTCTTTCTAAAAAGAACGATTACTGATCCTATTTTTTGAACAACTTCACAATGTAATTTTTCTTCTAAAACGCTCGCAAGTTCATCCTTATCATCAGAAACTGACTTTTGAACTGAAACCTTAATTAATTCATGAGCAGTTAAAGCTTTATCTAATAAATCAAGATTAGTTGAAGAAATTTCATTCTTACCAATTTGATATTTGCTTTCTAAGGTATTCGCGAGACCTTTTAAATATTTAATTTGTTTATTATTTAACATATTTCCTCCTAAATGTATGCGTCTCTAATTAAGACGTTAACTTTTTCTGGTACTTGGACAGAAATTTTTTGTTTATGACCAAATACGCTGATGAAACCAACTCCAACAATGACAATATCAACTTTCTTTTCAGGAAGAACGAAGTTAAATGTAACTAAATTCTCTACTCCGATAACGACATTAGTGATTGGTTGAATTTGATTTTGTTTAACTAAAGAATTAAATTTCTCGTTAGAAACATTTTCTTTAGTGCGATGAAGAGTAATCTCTTCACTAAAATAGCAAGTATAACCCGCTTTTTCTCCTTGAAGAATATTTATTTTTCCTAAACCTCCAATTAAGATTGATTGTTTTTCATTAAGTTGGAAAGTTATCGGTTTAATTTCATTTCTTGGAATCATATATTTTAAGGTATTCTTATCTACTAAAGTTAGATATGAATCAGTAGGAATATCTCCAGGAGTATCAATTACTCTTAATTTTGATTCTAATTGAACATCTATTTTATCTAATGTTGTACCTAAATAAGGTGAAGTGACGATAAAATCTCTCTTATTTTTTGCATAATGCTTAATCATTGCGTTAATTAAACTAGATTTACCAACTGAAGATGAGCCAATAAAATAAATATCTTTCTTGTTTGATAAATATTGTAACGCTTCATATAATTCATCTAATCCATAAGAAGAATATGCCGAAGTAAGAATTACTCCTTTAGGATGAATATTTTCCTTTTTTAAACGGATGTAAACGAATTGTTTGATTTTATCATCACCCATTTCTTTTGGTAAAATATCTCTTTTATTTCCGACGATTAAGACAGGATTATTCTTAATGATTTTATCGATATTTTTAATCATTGAAGATTCAATATTAAATAAATCAATCATATAAACGATTAAGGAATGTTGTTTAATAGCCTTTTTTAATAATTCTTCATAATTTGGTGCGATGGAAGTAATATCTTTATATTTTTCTCCATAGTGTTTTAATCTAAAGCATCTTTGACATAAACTATGTTCATCAAAATCACTTTTTGGAGTATAACCTGGTAAGTTTGGATCTTCATTTTGAAGTGGTAAACCACATCCTAAACATGATTTAGTTTCCATAATTTATTTCCCTTTCTTTTAAAATACCTTTTTTTACTAATCTATTTCGAATTCTAATATCGAAGAAGCGATTAAATGTCGTAGTTATTTGATCGCGTTCAACTAATTTATCTACTAAGCATCCTCTTACTTTTAAAGCGTTAGAACACTTAATATCCGTAACTGTTTGATCACCAACCATTAAGATTTCTTTTTTATTTAAATGATGTTTTTTAATAAATTTATTGAGTCTAAAAGCAAATGGCTTTAAAGAATGGAATGAATATTTTACATCTAATTTATCCGCGTAATTCTTCACTCTTTCTTCATGATTATTGCTAACAATATAAATATCTAATCCAGCACTTTTAAGTTTTTTTATTAATTCAGTTGCTTCTAAAGAAGGAACTAATGCATCAAAAGCATCTAAAGTGTTATCTAAATCTAAAAATAATACCTTAATACCATTTTCTTTATAGAAAGATAATGGAATTGAATAGATATTTGCTGCGTAATAAGTTGGTTCAAAACATCTCATAATTTTACCTCGGTAACATTATACAAAATTTATTTAATTTATTAAATAAGATTATTCATAACTGAAGAAAAGTAAATTAAAAGCAGTTCAAACGAACTGCTTAATATTTTTAGAATCTCGCGAATGGAGGAGGAGTAGGAATTGAACTATCCGCTTCAAATGAAGTAGTTACTTCAGAAGTTTCTAAGTTAAGAGTTAAATAATATTTACCTGAATAATCAGAAATTTCTAATCTTATTGCTCCATCGACAATACTTACTTTCATATCGCTAAAGGAGAAATTAGATCCATCAATTACTGCTTGATAATTTAAACCTGTATCATCTAAGCCAAATGTAACTTCTTTTTCATTAATTGTATATGATCCGTTAAATTTAGAATAATCTGTATAGCTTAATGTTCTAGTTAAGTTAATAGTTGTTTCTTCACTAGTATAAACCGCGGTAAATGTATCGCCTTTAGTAATTACTAATGAACCGTTAGAAGTAGTAAATGTAATGGTATTTTCATTTTCTTCATAAGAAGAAATACTTTCATAAGTGCCATTTACATAAATATCACCATTACGGATTAAGACAATATTTTCTTTAGCCTCATCAGTATAAACACCCCAAGAAGTAGTTAATGTCGATTCATAATAATTTAATGTTCCAATTGATACGTGATCAGAATAAACGTCTAAAGCAACAGAAGCTCCTTTATAAGTAAAGATTATTTCTGCAATATAACCATAATCTTCATTAGTGATGATGTAATATGGGTATTCAACATCTCTATCTAAACCAGTACCATCTTCATTAGTTGTATCTAATGTTAGTTTACCTTCACTACTAATCTTAATATTTTCAATACCATATTTTCCATAGGCAGAATAAGTGCCCGCGATAGTAGTAAAGATATCTTTTGAAACATAATATTTAGATTCAACATCATCTTCAATAGTTACAACAGTTCCTGCTAAATTACAAGCGACTAAAGTTTCTACTTCTGTTCCTTTTAAGCTAACTGCGAATTGAGTCCAAGAGGAAGATGAAGGTAGATAATAAGAGAAATCATATTCATATTTTTTATCACCGATTGTGACATATTTTTCATCAATAGTTAATGTATCTACGCCGTTAGATGAATATGTGCCATAAACTGAATCTAAGGTAGATTTACTATAAGCAAGTTTTGTTGTTCCACCCATTGAAACTTCATATAAACCTAATGTTGAATTAATAATCTTTAATTCCATATCATCCATCTTTAATGAAGGATAAGTATAGCCATGAGAATAGACATAAGTTCCTTGTCCAGAAGTTTCTCCAAATGTAAATGTTAAATCATCATTAATAACAAATGTAGAAGTTTCACCATCACTATGAGTAACATAAGTGTTCGCAAAAATCGAAGCGAATTCTTCATCATTTAAATAATAAGTTTCTGTTCCGTTAACGCTTACTTTAATCGCAGTTTCACTTTTTTCTGGAGTGATAATATAAGTAACGCCGCCTTTAGTAAATGAGATTGCTTTACGATTATTATGAATTACATAAGTAAAGTCAGTTTCTTCATCATTAAATGTTAATTTATATTCTTCTGTATCAGAATCTTGTACGTAAGAAATAGTATTAGTTTTATCAGTAAAAGTACCTGCCATTTCAGAAGTATCATTAATTGGATAAACCTTAACTTCACTATCTACTTCAAAAGTAACATAGTGATGATAAAAACGAATTTTAGTTTCTTTTTCTTCTAGAGTAGATAAAATATAAAATCCTTTTTCATCATTTTTAATTTCTAATGTGCCTTCTTCATCACCGTAATATAGAATTCCTTCTTCTAGATCAGCTCCGATACCTATTACAGAAGTTCCATCAAAAATTTCTAAGCATTGAATTAGACCAAAGTCAGTGACGGCATTATCCATTTCCCAAGTTCTATCATATAAACGAACTCTATTTTCTTCTTTGATGAGTTCGTTTTCACCCCAACCATCACCATCTGAGTCATATTCTTCATATGTGATATAAGAAGCTTCTTTAGTTCCTCTTATACGAGTTCTACCAATATAAGATTGTTCATTAGACCAAGAATTTTGATAAACGTGATCGTTATAATAACCGTTTCTTACTGTATCAAAATCATTAGTAATAACCGTATAAACATCATACATATCACTACTACCGTAAGCGGAATAAACGCCTTGATAAAGAGCGATATCTGGTTGATAAGTTCCATAAGTTACGTAACTTCCAGAAACTAATTTTTCTAAATGTAAGAAACCATCACCTTCGAGATCAACATAAGCTCTATAGGCAGTACCATCATTATAACGTTCATCAAAACCTAAAGTTAAAGTAGTTAAAGAAGAATCGATTTCTTCATCTTTCACGCTAGTAGGTTTTAAAGTGATCGATGTGTTTTCTGAAGTTAAAGTAACTTCTTTTCCACTTAGGTCAAGTGTTCCAGTAGTTCCGTGGAAAGTACCTTTTAAATAATATAGTTCACTATCATCAAGATTAATTTCAGGTAATGAAGATGAGCTAGAAGCACTTGAACTACTAGATGGAGTTGAAGTACTTGAGCTACTAGACGAACTAGCAGAAGATGAAGCTTTATCACTACTAGAAGAAGTTGAGGATGGAGTTGAAGTACAACCTGAAACTAAAACTGAGGATAAAACTAATGCGAAAGTCGCGAATAATTTTTTATTTTTCATAAATTGCCCCCTTGTTTATATTTATTAAAATCATACTCCTTATTTTTTATCATGAAATATTAAATATATGTAAAGCGCTTACATAATCTTAAAAATAAATACCATAAGTAATATAATTTAACTAATTAAACGAGGTAACTTATGAATAAAAAATTAATTTTAACTTTATCACTATCATTATTGATGTCATTTACTTCTTGTTCGTCTACCGGAACAAGTTCTTCTTATAGTGAAGCGTCTTCTTCTAGTAGTTCTAATAGTTCTACTAGCTCAAATACTTCTTCTAGCTCATATGCTAATGAAGGAAATATTACAAAAACTGTTAACGCTTATGTTTATTATAACGGGGTTGAAGAAGGTAATCTAGATATCTATTATTTTGATAATAAAGATGTTCCTTATACTAACGTCAAAGAATTTTATGAAAGTTCATTTATTAATTTTGTTTTTAATAATAAAAAGATCTTTTCAATTAATGGTAACGTCGTCACTAATTTAATTAGTAAAGCAACCATGACGTTAGATCCAGTTAATGACACACTTACTTTTAGTGATTTTGATATGTTTAATAATACAAATGGTAACGCTAATTTACCAACTGATATCTTTACTATTACAAATTATGAGTCAAAAGTAATTTCATTAAATAACGAAGGTTGTTCATATACTAAAGGAAAAGAAATGGTCATTAAATTAAAAGATTTCTCTACTAATCTAATTTCTTATAATAATGAATTTTATATTCCTTTTTCATATCTAGAATGTATCAGCGTTTCACAAAATTATAATCGTTATGTCTTTAACGGAACTGATATATTTAACGTCAATTTAAATTCATTTATTTCTTCTTCTGGCGCATTAAATACATATGGAAGAAAATATTATTCAGGTGCGTATAATCAAGAAAAAGAAAGAACTAGCGATTATTCTAATTATTTTTATAATTCATTCTTATTTGAAATGACATATTTCAGCGGTAAACTCTCTAGTTATAATTTTACTTCTTTAGATGCACGTTTAGATGAATTAGGCATTAAGAAAAATATGTTATCAAGTAATTCAGGGATTGCAGATAACGCAATAGCTAAAGCGATTAACCAAGTCTTTAATGATGGAGGACATACTTGTTTTAATTATCGTGGTCATACATGTGAATATAACTCTACGATGAACAGCAAATTATTTTACGCATTAAGCGATTATGATACTAAATATCAACAAGTTTATAATTCATATGTTACATTAGGTAATGAAAGAGGTTCATTAAATAAAAATTTAGATATTTCCGGTTCTACCGCGGTTATTAGATTCGATACATTTGCATGTACTAGTGAGACCTTAGATTTAGAACATATATCAACTAACACTTCAACATTTGGTATTATTTATAATTCATTTAAAGAAATTGAAAAAAATACTACTATTAAAAATGTTGTCTTTGATTTAAGCGTTAATTTAGGTGGTGAATCGACCGCCCTAGCTTATGCTTATTCATTTATTAGTAATGATCCAGTTAAGGTCAATATTATTAATCCAGTAACTGGAGCAAAATTCATTGAAGCAGTAAATGTCGATAATAACTTAGATGGTAATTTAACCGATAACGATTCTTATGAAGGAAAATATAAATTCTATGTTTTAACTTCACCAGCCTCCTTTTCTAGCGCGAACCTTTTTGCAATGCTATCTAAAGATAACGCAAAAGCAAAAATTATCGGTCAAACTTCTTCTGGAGGCGATTGTTCCATTCGCGGAGGTATTTCAGTTGATGGAACTTCATTTAATATGTCATCAACTTTAAGATATGTTTATAAAGATGGTTCTACCGCGGATAATGGTATTACAGTCGATTATAAATTAGATTCATCATATTTCTATTCACCAAGTAAATTAGATACATATTTAAGTTCATTATAAGGAAAATAAGAGGCTTTTGACCTCTTATTTTTTCTTATTAATCAACATTATTTTTAGCTTGTTCGAATTTTTCTTTCATCGTCGGATTATCACGTGTTAATCTTTTAATCGTTAAATCTTGGGCTTTTTCATTCGCGAGACGTAAATTATTACTAACTCCAAGTAAATTATCTTTCATATCTTGAAGATTCTTTATCGCTTTATCAATATCTTCAATACTCTTTTGGAATTTCTTTTCTGCAAGTTCATAATTACGATTGAACTTATCTTTAAAGTCGTTCATCTTATTTTCGAAATTAGTGACATCAATGTTTTGTTTTTTATAAAGAAGAAGTTCTCTTTTATCATCGATAGATTTTTTTGCCGCATTTCTTAATAAAGAAATTAATGGGATAAAGAAATTTGGACGGATGATAAACATCTTAGGATATTTATGTGAAACATCGACAATTCCTTGATTATATAGTTCGTTATCAGTTTCTAGTAAACTAACTAAAATTGCATATTCACAACCTTTTTCATTTCTATCTTTATCAAGTTCTTTTAAGAAATCTTCATTTTTATGTTTAGTTGAAGTTGTGTTTGCTTCATTTTTCATTTCAAACATGATTGAAATAAATTCAATGCCGTCATCTGAATAATCTCTAAAGATGAAATCTCCTTTAGAAGAACTTGCTTCAGAAACTTTATTATCTTTTTCAAAATAAGCATTTGGAAAAGCCATTTGACGAACTTGTTCAAATGATAATTTACAATGTTGTTCAAGTGTTTCACCAATCATCTTAGTCGACATCTTAGTCTTTAAATCTTTATAATAAGCAATTTGTTCATCTTTGGTTTTTAAAGCTAAATCATATTGTTTCTTGATGTTTTCTTCTTTTAAAGCATTTTCATTATTAATTCCGTTAAGCTTATTTTCTAAAGAGATAATCTTATTTTCTTTTTCATTATTTAGTTTTAAGTTCTCTTCTTTAATATCACTAATTTGTTTGTTAAAGTTAGATTCAAGTTCTAATACTTTAGTCTTTTGTTGTAATTCATAATTTTGTTTTAAATTCTTAATTTCTTCTTTTAATGAAGTAATTTCATTATCTTTAGAAGAAGTTACTTTTGAAACTTCTAATTCATTTTGTGATTTAGAATTCTTTAATTTAAATTCTAATTCCTTAATTTGAGCTTGATAATCTTTATTTTTAGCTTCTAGTTCAAGATGAAATTTTTCTTCAAGATTTTCCTTTAGCTTACTTAAATCCTCCTTATAAGCCTCGTTTTTAACCTGGTTAAGAATAGATGTGTAAGAATCTTCATCGACTGAGAAGACCTTATTACAATGTGGACATTTAATTTCTTTCATATTTTTTCCTCCGTACTATCATTATAAAAAAGCTTATGAGTAAAAAAACGTTCATAAGCTAATTTTTTATTATATTTTTTAATCGATGACATTTTTAATCTTAAATTCTTCTAGTTTTCTTTCTAAAATCTCTTTTAAAGAATTTTCTCGATCTAATTCATAATTTTTAATACTATCTTCGATTTCTTTATTTATTTCACTAATTCTTATATCAGAAATCTTAGTTTTTTTCTTTTTAAAAATTATTAAATAAATTACGACTCCTACAAGAATAAATAAACTTACATAAAGAATAACCGTTGTAAAAGTAGAATTCTTAATCATATTGATTAAAACGATGACTAGAATAAAATAAGCCATATAGCTTAAACAGGTTATAATATTGTTTGTTTTAATGATTTTTTTAGTTTCATCTGTGATAGATTCAACTTTTTTATCTTTTTCTTTATTCTTACTTTCTTTAAATTCTAAAACTGAATTAGTATTTAAAATCTTATCGCCATTAATAGAAATATCATTACCAAATGGGAAAGCGTATTTAGTATAAGTTTTTCCGTCACATTCGATATTTAAGATATATAAAGGCGTTAAATAATAAATATCTTCTACTTCTGTTTTGGCATTTATTTCAAATTCAATATCATCAATATGATCTCCATTTAAAGAAGCATAAATATAACCTTTAATTTTATTATATTCTTGTTCATCAATATTTTCTAAAGCGTAATCACTCATAACAAATTCATCATCAATATTTTTTAATGATGAGGAATTGACGTTAGCTATTTGCTTTTGAGCGAACTTTCGATAAACTTCATAACATTCTTCATTCGAAGTAAAGCTAACAGTATTAGCTTTAGTATTTCCTCCAATTGGTGACCAATCGATATAAGAACGATATTTAGTTACTGGTCTTTCTCTTCTTACTGATTTAGTAGTTGTTGAACCATTATAAGAAGTAACTGGCACTTCTTCATAATAATATTCATAATCAATATAAGCTTCTTTTTTATCTAAACCAACACGAGCTTGATAAGATACTTCAAAGCCTTTATCAGATTCAATAAATAAGATTTCTTTACTTTTTAAAGATGAAAAAGAAAAATTAAAAACTTCAATAGGTGCGTCTTCTTTCACTAATTGTTCTAACATTAATTTCATAATGTATTCTTTTGATACTTCAGGATTAACGCGGTATTTATTTTCATAAACTACGGTATCTTTAGCCTCCTTAATAATCGTAATATTCTTTGTATTAATGTTAGTTTCTTGTTTTTTATAAACCTTTGTATGACAATATAAACAATATCCTTCAGTAGGACTTACCATTTTTATATCTGAAGAGCCACATTGAGGACAAATTAAAAATTCGGCAGACTTTTCAACTTTATTCTCTTCTACCTTAATATTATTTTTTTCTCCACTCGAAGTTACTCCTCCAATAATAGTTTGATTTGGATTAAAGAAATAATAACCACATGTTGGGCATTCTTTAAGTGAAACCTGAACTTCTTCTAAGCAATCTGGACACACTTTATTCTTAAATTCATAAGAACAATGCGGACAAGTTATTCTCGAAGTCGATACTTTTTTATTACAATTAGGACAAATTCTTGTTGGCATAAATACCCCCTTAGATCAAATTAATCTTTATATTTTTCTTTCGCGAAATCAATTAATTTCTTAATTTCATTTCTCGTTTCAATCGGTTTAATAACTTCTACGTATTCAGAATATTGTAAAGCCCAATAAATTAAAGATTTATCATCAACTTTAATTCGAGTATATATTTCTCCTTCTTCCTCGAAGAAATTAACATCTTCACCTAAATATTCTTCAACATAATATTTTGATTTTTCATCGCGTACTTTTAATAAAACGTCGATAGTTTTGCCGTTAAATGCATAAATATGCTCTTTCGCGTATTTACTTACATCAAGACCATTTTCATAGCCTTTTAATGATGTAACTGGTTTAATATCTTCATCTAACAAAGATAATTCACTAATATGATTAAGATTATAACTTAATAAAGTATCGTAATAATCATAATTACAGATTAGATAATATTGACCATTATTATTGAATAAAAAATAAGGGTTAATCTTTTGAAATCTAATCTTTTTATCTTTTGCTGCATATTTAGCTTTATATTTAAATAAAACTTTTTTATTCTTTTCAATCGCTTCTTCTAATAAAGATATATTATAGAAAAGATTGTTATTATTCGTGCGTGATACGTGTTCTGCTTTATAAACATATTTATATTTCTTTCTTTGATATTTAGATAAAGAAGAAGCTAAACGAGAGGAAAGATCTTGGACTTCTTTGGCCGTAATTGATCTAGAGGAAAATAAAGCATCAACGATATAGCTTACTTCACTAGGATCAAAATCACGTTCACGTAGATAAACTCCTCCACGAGGTAAATGAACGATATCATAAGAAAAATCTTTTAGCATATTAATATTATTCGATATCGTTTTTCTTTCTAATTCAAGATCATATTTATCTTTAACTTTTTCAATAATGTCTTTAATTAATAAAGGATGATCTTCATCAGAATATTCTTTTAAAATATTTAAAATACATAAGATTGATAGTTTTTTATCGACCATAAAAGACCTCCTTGTTATTTATTAAAATTATTATATACCAAGCGACAAAAAAAGGACATAATATCCTTTTAGTATAATAAAGATAGGAAAGATTTATCTAACATGCCATTTTTAAAATATTTTAAAGATAAATCATTGTCCTTATATAAATCTTTTTTTAATAAGAATTCTAAATATGAGATATCTTCATCAAAGATAATACTAACATCATCGAACATATCAATTAAGAAATTCTTATTGTATGAAGAGGAATATTCCTTCTTATCAATCGTAATAACATAATGATTCTTACTTAAAAGATTAATAATAAACTTATGAATAAAATTATTAGAAGAAAAATTAATTTTCTTTAATTCTTCTAAAGATAAAAACATCATATTATAAGAAATTGATCCTCTTTCATATTGGTAGATATATAAATCATAAATAATATTATTTTCTTCATCTTTTAAAGAAAATATCTTACTTAATAAAGATATATCCATCGAATATTTTCTTTTCATAGTTTTAATAAAAGATTTTCCTTCTTCATCATGATTAAATAAATTTACTTTTTTAGTAGGTAACATTAAATTTAAACCTTCTTTTAAGGTTAATACCAAGTCACCTTTAATAATAAGCGCACATTTCATTCTTTTCATAAGTATTCCTCCTTGAACACTTATAATATAAAAGAAAACATGTCCAAATTTTTGGACATGTGAATGAAATTTATTATTTTATATAGAATACTCGATTTGGTTTAACTTCTTTAACTACAGGTGCTTCATTAGAATAACCTAATATTACTTGATCAATTCCAACATATTCATCTGGATTTAAATGAACCATTTTAAGAATCTTTTTTCCGAAAGGTGATTCAAGTTCTTGTTTACCACGGTTAATCCAACGGGCATTTAAACCTTGGTTTTGCGCTTCAAGTAACATATTTTCGATCATCGCCGCGCCGTTTAAGGTTGCGATAGGGCTAACTTTATGCGCAACTAATAAAACTACTTTAGCTCCATAGAAAGGATCAACACCTTTCATTCCAGCGATAGAAGCATTTAATAAAGAAAGTTCGTCACGAACTTCTTTATTAGTAATACAAATAATAATCCCTTCTTGAGCGTCTCTTCCTGAAGGTGCACGTAAACCAGCAGAAATTACTTCATCAATTTTTTCTTGTTCAACTTCTTTATCTAAATAAGATCTAGGTGAATATCTATTTTTTATACAATCTAACATATATTATTACTCCTTTTAAAATTCATCATAATCATCATAATCGTCATCATCATCGTATTCTCTTTCAGAACAGTTATCAGGATTATTAAAATCATAAATATCGTTCTTATCTTCGCGTTTTCTTGAATAGTTATTTTCTGTTGAATCTGTTCCAAATATTATGCTAAATAATGATGGAGTTTCGTTTTTCTTATCTTTTTCTTTATTCGTAATTATCACCTCTAAAATCAATATAGCACGATTTTAAAACTTGTCAATTATTCTTAATAAAGTATTTTTCTTAAAATAAAATCTAAGATAAATAAATATTCATCTTTGACTTTATATGTATCATCTTTTCTTTCTAAAAGATTTTCTTTAACACATTCATCTAATTTTTCTTTATAAGGCGAGGAAGCGTTAATTTTAACGCCTTCTTTTAAGCGTAAGCCTAACATAATCGAATAATATTCTTTATCTTCAGGCGATAACTTTTCTTCATAGATTCTTCTTTTACCCTTTATATAATGATCAATTGATTTGGTATTATCATAACGAATAGAATTAATGTAGCCAGAAGCTCCGACTCCAATACCATAATATTCTTCATTACGCCAGTAAAGTATATTATGTTTTGATTCATAACCGTCTTTAGAAAAATTACTTACTTCATAACGGTGAAAACCTTTCTTTTTTAATTCGTTAACGATTAGTTCATACATTGAAGAAACTACTTCATCACTTCTTTCTTTTATTCCATCATTATAAAAAAAAGTATTTTTATTGACGCTTAGTGCATAAGTAGAAATATGACTTACATCTAAAGAAGTAAATTTAACGATATCTTCAATTAGTTCTTCTTTAGTTTCGGTAGGTAAAGCATATATTAAATCAATATTAATATCGTTAATTCCATTTTCTTTTAATTGAGCAATAACATCTCTAACCATTAATTCATCATGGTGACGAGCAATAATTTTTATAAGTCGATCATTAAAAGTTTGTACTCCAAGAGATACGCGGTTAACACGATGCTTTTTTAATAATTTAATTTTATTTAGTGATAAATTTTCTGCGTTCGCTTCAAAAGTAAAAGACATATTATCTTTGATATAAGGATCAATTAAAAAAAGTAAAAACTCTAGTTCATCTTCATTTAATGAACTAGGAGTTCCTCCTCCAATATAAATGGAAGTTATATCTTTAATATCATAAGAAGCAAGTTCTTCTTTTAAAGCATTTAAATAAAGTTCTACCCTATTTTTTTGATAATATTCTTTAGCGAAATCACAATATGAACAGATATGTTCACAAAAAGGAATATGGATATATAAACCTTTACCCATATTAATCTTTATCTTCTTCGTCAGAATCTTTATTTTCTTCGTCTAAAGTACCTAGTTTTGCTTTAAGATTTTCTTCCGCGGTTTGTTTATCATCTTTAACAGGTTCTTCTTCACCTTTTAAACCTGGAATATATTTTCTTAATAAGAAAACAATAAGTCCAATCGCTAAAGCGCCGATGACGACCCATACGATATTTAAATAAGCTGGGTAAGAATCTAAAAATTTAATCATATCAATTTTCTCCTTTTAAGTTCGCTACTGGAGTGTAGACGAATTTATTTTTAACATTTTCTTTTTTATAAAAGCCTAAAGTAGCTAAATTATCCATACTCGTCCTTGCTGTTTCATAAGCACACGACGCAAATTCTTTAAATTGGTTAATTGAATAATATTTTCCTAATGTACAATGATGGGCGTAAAATTCCGCCTGAGACTTTCTTAAAGTTGGATAAAGTTCTAACAAATGTAAAGCGACTAAAGAAGCATCGCTTTCATCAAGACCTATTGGCATCGTTGGTAAAGAAACTTTTTGTTCATATTCAATTTGACTTTCATTTAATCGATGATTTTCATAATATTTATCTTCTAAAGTCTTAGAAACATTAAATCTCTCTTTATTAATTAATCTTTCTTCTTCAAGTGGTAAAGAATTTACTTCTGAATTAATATCTTTAGAAGAATATTCTTCAAGCGAAGAAAGAGCAATATTGATCTTTTCTTCAACATAAGGAAGTACTTCATAGATGAAATAAGTTAAATCTAATTGTAATTCACTTTCAAGCATTTTATCTTTTATTTTATTAATAAAATTATCATCGAGTAAGAATTCAAAATTAATAATAAAAGGTATTTCTTCTTGTCCTTCATGCCCCATCACATATTTTAATAAGATTAAGGCTACTTCTTCATTAAAATAATCAAATGGTTTAATGTAAAGAATGTAATAAAAAGTTATTAAGCCATCTAAAACACTAAGTTCACTATTTGATGAAAGAAACTCATATAAACTAGACATACTTTCTTCTATCTTACTAACTGGACACCCTTCATAATGTTTTCCCATAAAGACATGTGAAGAAGCTTCTTCAACTTCTTCTTTTCGATAATAAGAATTTAGTGAAGTAACATCAAGTTCAATCCCTCTTAATTTAGTATAGATAGAAACTACTAAGAGTTGATTAATTGGTCCTAGTGTTTTATTTTTAAAATAAATTAATGTATCAAGATATTTCTTTAATACGAGATATTCAATTGGTAAAGATGATGTATTGTCGCTTATTAAACTAGTTAATAAATTAATATCGACATTAATTTTATAAATGTCTCTTAGGGTAGTAAGTATCGATAAATAAGAAGACGTATTTAATTCATTAAAACCATTCTCATTTTTAATTTTTTCAATTTGATATTTAGTTGATATTTTTGATAATTTCTTTTCGCTCGAGATAAAAGAACGACTTAATTTAGGGCTAATACAAACGTTAAATGGTATACGTTCAATATTACGTAAATTAAGAGGAACTAGATAATATGAACGATAGATATTAATTTGTTCCCAAATTGAATCAACATTTGTCATATTTAGGGAAAGTTTTACTTCTTCTTTTGTTGAATATGTTTCAGAAGAAAATCTAATGCCGTAGTTCTTTTCCATTCTTTTCACCTTTTTTAATTTTAGACTATTTAATGTTATTAAACAAGATAATTACTAATTTTCTACTAATTTACAAATTAAAACATCCCTAGTGTTACCTAAGAATGTTATTAATAATTTAATTATTAGTAATAGCTTTTGTAAAATTATCATTATCTTCTTCACTATATAAATCTTTAAAGAAGAAATAAGATATAAA
Organism: Acutalibacteraceae bacterium; assembly: GCA_963610315.1. Classification (GTDB taxonomy): domain Bacteria; phylum Bacillota_I; class Bacilli_A; order RFN20; family CAG-449; genus UBA3210. The sequence goes on along the minus strand of CAVDMV010000001.1, from coordinate 2,532 downwards.
TGAAATACAAGCTAAATATAAGATTGCCCCAAATCTAAATGATAATGCTTTAGTATAATCTTCTTGTTCTTGAGGAACGACGTTAATAAATGGAATATTCCATAAATAAACCATATAACCAATCATCGAATTAATCCAAACGAAGAAAGTTAAATAGAATCGCTTTGGATACATTACTACATAGATAACGATTAATGCATCACCTAAATATAAATATCTTTCATGCATATGTGGTAAAACATATGGAACAAGTAATGCAAATAAGATAAACATATCTAACAATCTTCTTTTAGTAATTTCTTTATTAGAATGGAAAATCATAAAGATATATGTACCAATAATCGCGATAGCTAAAAATAAAGAAAAGCTAGAAACATAATCTTCACTTTTAAAATTCGTAAAGATAAGTGCATATAGAGTTCCGCAGTTGAGGGTTAGTTGAGAATATGAATTACTTGATTGATTAACATATATTGACCAGATTTCGCTAAATCTAGTAAAGAAAGAAGAACTAGCAAAACAAGAAGGTAACGCGACTAAAGAATAAATAATAGGTACCCATAATAAATATCTAATCTTAAATTGTCTTTTTAAAATTAAAACAATTATCACTGGTAAAATAAAAATTGATTGAAGTTTAAAACAAAATGCAAATCCATACATTACCATCGCTAGAGAACATTTATCTTTAAGCATAAAATAAATTGTCCATACTAAGAAAGAAACGTAAATTGCATCACATTGTGCCCACCAAGCAGAATTTAAAAATATTGTTAAGCCAAAGATAATTAAAGTATAACTAATAGAAGCTTTAGTCCTACTATTTGTCATAAATTTAACGATGCAGTAAGTTCCAATCGCTAAAGAATAATCAAAGAAGATCGAAATATATTTTATTCCATGTAGGACTGCGGTAGTTCCTGGTTCTAATTTAAATAAGCTTAAAAACCACAATAAATAATAATATGCCGGCGTATAATCACCAAATGACGTTCCTAAAGCTTTAAATCCACCTTCATATATTCTTTTATACCATGGTGATAAGAATGACTTATAATCACCACTTACGCAGTCAAGTAAACAATATCTAAGAGCAAAGCCAAAGATAGAAATAACAACTAGTAATATTAAATTGTCATGTTCTTTTATAAAAGGAAAAACTACATCTCCAATTTTTTTATTTTGTTCTTCAAATTTAATTTTTAGTTCTTTTAATTTAGTTAAAAAATTATTCATGAGTAACTTCTTCCTTATCTTTAACAAAATCAATGATGTAAGTAGGTCTATTTCTTGTGTTAATTAAAATGTTATGTAAGTAAATTGCGATAACACCAATAAAATCAATGATAATGCTTACTCCAAATGTAATAAAACTCATAACGAATAATAAAGTAAAGACTTCATGAGCTCCAACAACATGAATTGATGGATAAGATAAGATATAGAAAACTAAAAATGTAACAATTAATAATAATGATAATAAAGTAAGGGCTCCTCCAATCATCGCGATTAGATATAATGGTCGAGCGGTAATATTAGCCATATTATCGAAAGCATAAAGAACCATCTTCTTTAAGTTATATTTACTTTGACCAGCTTTTCTTTCTTGTCTAGTAAAATCAATGTAAGTTGTTTTATAACCAATAAGAGGTACTTCACTTAAGATACATCTATCTTTTTCAGTTAAGTTAACGATGTGATCAACTACTTTACGAGATAAACCTCTAAAGCAATTGACGTTTTCAGGTATTACTTTCTTTCCTTCTAATTTGTTGATTATACGATAGAATAATCCTGCTGTATCTCTTTTAAAAGCTGAATCGGAACTACGATCAACTCGATGAGGGTTAACTACATCATAGCCTTCGTCAAATTTTTGAGCGATTTCAGGAATTAATTCAACTGGATCTTGTAAATCAGAATCCATCATAATGCAATAATCACCTTTAGAAATTTTTAACCCAGCAGAAAAAGCAGCATTTTGACCATAGTTTCTACTTAAAGAACAAATTATTATATCATTTCTATTTTTATTTAAATCTTCCATTACTTTTAATGTATTATCTTTAGAGCCATCATTAACTAAGATGAATTCTAATTTATAATCTTTTAAAGTAGGAATAACTTTATCAACTGCTTCAAAATATAATGGTAAAGATTCTTCTTCATTATAACAAGCAATAATAACTGATATTGTCTTCATAAACGCCCTCACGATATTTAATTAATTAAATATTTTCTCTTTCTTTATAATAACGCTTAACAAAATAACACTCAACTTTAATTAATGTAAAATATATCCTCTAAAGTAAATGTTAGTTAAAATTTGCGGTTAGAAAAAAGTATTAATTCCTCTTTTAAGTAGCCAAACAATAACAAAAGGAAGAATTAATACATTTTTAATTTTATACCAGATGTCATTTTATTAAAAGATAAAAAGATATTTTTAATGATTAAATATAAAATATGAAAGTTAGAATTATTATTCAAAAATAAAATTAAAAACCAGGTTCACTTCAGATTCCCTGGTTT